>CAZYPB010000008.1:0-27224 GCA_964649265.1 Microcaldota archaeon | reverse complement strand
GTTACCGTCAGAGACACCGGCGTGGGCATCGAGCCTGATATGCTGGAGCACATCGATATAGTCAAGTTTCCAATAGCCATTGCAAGAAATGAACCCGGCCCATATGACATCGCGTTTGTTGAGGGAATGGTAACCACCCCGGATGAGATAAAGACAGTTAAGATGATACGAAAGAACACAGAGCACCTAATTGCAATGGGGGCATGCGCGACATATGGTGGTGTCCCAACAGTACGCAACATGCTACCTCAGAGGGAAGCCGAAACAACTGTTTATGGGGACAAAACAGACCACCTGGTCTCAATGAAACCTGCGGGCGTATCAGAATATGTAAAAGTGGATTATCTGATCCACGGCTGCCCGATAAACAAAGAGGAATTCGCGCTGGTGGTCAAATCACTTCTTGCAGGAAAATATCCTCGTGCTCATACGCATTCAGTTTGCATGGAATGCAAGGCAAAGGGAAACAAATGTCTGTTCAATGAGAAAATCTGCATGGGTCCATTATCACAGGGAGGATGTGGTGCCCCATGCCCATCAAACGGGGTTCCTTGTTTCAGCTGCAGAGGACCAAAGGAAGATGCAAATGTTGAGGAGTTTATCTCCCTTGCAAAAAAGCAGGGATACAGTGATGAGGAGATAAAGGCACTTCTTGGTAAATTTGCATGTACTGCAAAGCAATACAAAAAATATCTGGAGTAGGTATTCATGGTTGTAATAAAACTTGACCATATAACAAAAATCGAAGGACACGGTAGCCTTCATGTAACTGTTGAAGAGGGACAGGTTAAGCAAGTTCATATGAAGGCAGAGGAAGGAGCGCGTTTCTTTGAGGCATTTGTTAGGGGAAGACAGTTCCATGAGATCCCTACCCTCACATCTCCAATATGCGGTATATGCAGCCAGGCGCATGTCTTGGCATCAATTAGCGCAGTTGAAAAAGCAACAGGGATAAAACCATCCCAACAGACTCTTCTTCTAAGGGAATTGCTCAACATAGGTCAGTTTATCCAGAGCCATAATATTCATACACATTTCCTAGTTCTCCCAGATTATCTAGGTTATGGCGATGCAATAGAGATGATGGACACGCATTCTGAAACTGTAAAAAGGGCACTGAAATTCAAGAGATTTGCAAGCGAGTTCTGTACATACATAGGAGGAAGGGACATGCATCCTGTCTGCGCACAAGTGGGAGGATTCTCCAAAATACCAGAAAAAAAGAAACTGGATGAATTCCTTTCAAAACTAAAGGCTCTGAGGCCGGAGGCAATAAAGATAGCTGAACTTTTTGGTTCATTAAAATATCCTGATTTTGAAAAGGAAAAAAACTACAGTTCTCTTTTACATGATAAGAACTATGCACTTATATCTGGTGATGTAATAATTGGAAAAACGCGTTTTAATCCATCCGATTACAAAGACAATGTAATTGAATCAACCAAACCCTACTCACCAAGCAAATACTCGCTTTTCCAAGGAGAGAGTTTCATGCTTGGTGCATTGGCCAGAATAAACAACACTCTCCCGAAGCTATCGGATACTGCGAAAGTGGCAATATCTCAATCAGAGATAGATTTCCCGAACCACAACCCATTTACTAATAATTTTGCTCAGGCAGTTGAGATAGTCCATTGCGTAGACAGGGCGATAGAGATAATCGAGAACCTAAAACTGAAAAAAGAGACATGGACCCACCCGAGAAAACTGAAGATTCAAAATGGAAGAGGAGTTGGAGCAGTCGAGGCCCCAAGAGGAACGTTGTACCACGAGTATACTATATCCAAGGGAGTGCTCCAGTCAGCGAATATAATAACACCAACTGCCCAGAGCCTTAACAGCATCGAGTATGATGTTACTCATTATCTACCGCAGATACTTGATAATGATGAGAAGACAGTTGTTGCAGAGCTCGAAAAGATAATACGCGCATATGACCCATGTTGTTCTTGCTCAGTTCATTTCCTTCAAGTCTAAGTTCAGAGGTGAGAGAATGGTTGAGCTTAATCTATCAAGTCCTTCATTTGAGAACAATAAACCAATCCCCGATAAGTATACGTGTAAGGGGGAGGATATAAGCCCAGAACTAAACATAAGTGGAATACCCGGTAATACGAAGAGTTTGGTTCTAATAGTGGATGACCCGGATGCACCAGTTGGCACATGGGTCCATTGGGTAGTATGGAACATTCCATTAACAAACAGAATAGAGGAAGGAACCGTACCAACTGGATCCATGCAGGGAGTGAATGACTTCAATAAAAAGGATTATGGCGGTCCATGTCCGCCTTCAGGAACGCACAGGTATTTCTTTAAGCTATATGTATTGGACATTACCCTGGAGTTACCGGATAATTCAGGAAAAGCCGACGTTGAGAATGCAATTCAAGGACATGTGATTACACAAACGCAGTTAATAGGACTATATTCAAAGAGTTGAGCGAATCTGTTTTTCAACTTCAACAGAAGCTTTCTTTGCATTCATGCCCTCAGGTATTCCCAATTACCTTTATTTCCTTGCCACTTTTTGAAAGCAGTTTCAGATAGAACCCGACATCAATATCATGCGCTGTAATTGTTTTACTTATCTTGAATTCAGAGGCATCAACTGCCCTTACTTTGTCTATCCCCTTAACCACATCCAGAACAATGAATTTGTCCCCACTTTCGCATTCATCCAGAAAACGGTCATCAAGCCCGCATTCTATGAAATCTATTTTCTTAAGTTTTCTCTTAAGTATCCTACCAACATCAAGTGCAACCCTGTCTTCCGCTACGTGGGGGTTCCCAAAGCAGAATATTCTCATTAAGCTCAATTCCGTAAGTAATATTAAAATACCCAACCCAATATCGGTTTGGTGGTATAGTGAAATTTGGAGTTCGGTAAGTTGTATTTTTTGTTATGCTCTCTTTTACCTATGCTGAAACAAGAGAACTGCCTGCGATATTGAGCGATTTTACGCAGAAAACTCTCAAGATATCCAATTGTCAGATGAGTTCGGGAAGCATAGACAAAGCTGAGATAGGTATTAATGTAGACAATCCAATGTCGGTTCAGATGAGAGTGAGCTTCAAATATCTGGATATTGCGACTGGAAAATATGTTGACCAACCAATAAAACAGTATTGCTACATCGGTCCACACCTTTCAGTTCCCTGCAAGTTCAAAGTTCCAATAAGTGCTGGTGGAAAGGGGAATGGAACACTCTCCAATGTAGAACTTCTTAGGCTCACGGGGGAAAACCCGCAAGGAGATGGAAAAAATGTATATGTAAAATCTTTCTGGTTTGACATAGAGCACGAGGAATCATATTCTGAGATAAATGCGCTCAATAAGATAAGAGAAGCAGAAGAGATGATCTATGATGTTGATGCTGAGATACCATGTTTTGAAAATGTTTGCTGTGGAATGGGAGGTTCGACTGAAAAGATCGAACAGGCAAAGATAGAAATATCAAAGGGAAAGGAACAGGTGCGCTTCTGCAATACAACTGAAGCCTATGCTCTGGGTTCTTCTGCTTATACGAAAGCAAAGGAAGCCCAATCATTCATGGGTTCAAATAAGATGCCATGTACCGACACCCTGCTTCTTTACAAAGAAGCTAAAAAGAAGGTTGAAGATGCAGAAGATTACCTGGCTTCACTTGAATGCGATCCAGACGAGGAAGTAATGGGCCACCTCAATTCAGCAAGAAGAAAGCTAAACAATGCAAAAGCAAAGATATCAACTGACGAATACGAGTTAGCGAAACTGGAGATGGAAGGAGCGGAATCTGCAGCTGGGTTGGTAAGTGCTGCAAAATGTGAGTCAACAAATGGACACACAAACGGAGAAGTAACAATCGGTGACGGTAACAAGACAACAGGCGGAAACGGTGATGTTGAAGACGGAGGCACATCAGTTTGTCCAATAGGGCTGTTACCAGTACTTCTGGTAGCATTCGCCTATATGAAGAAGAGATAACCATGGGTTTATTGGATGTGCTTCTGGGGAGACACAGGAACAGAAAGTGCCCCAGATGCGGAGAGCCTATATCACTTGAATTAGAGGCATGTCCTAAATGCGGGGGGAAGATAGAGGACATGTTCAGGATAGAGTGTCCGAAATGCAAAGAGCAAGCCCCCATGAAGGCACGTCATTGTGCTAAATGCGGAACACAGTTCTACGAAGAACAACATACGTTCGTATGCCCAAGATGCAGATACAAATCGAAATCATTTCTGACAAGATGCCCTGCATGCGGACAGAAATTTATGTGATTATATGAAAATCGAATTACTTGCACACACACCTGAGCCAGACCTTAAGGCAGCTGCAGCAGCAATGACCTCAACATCGAAAAGATCTACAAGCGAGATACTCGTGGGATTAAAAGATGAGGAATCTAGAAAGAAGGCCCTCAATGTTCTTAGGGTTGTCATGGCATCAGGGCACCTGTCTGTTCTCGAACATACGTCATTTACATTCTCAATATCTGATGTTTCAAGAGCATTAACCCATGAGTTAGTGAGACACAGGATAGCATCCTACACACAACAGAGCCAGCGCTATGTTAAGTTCGAAAATGAGAGTAACTTCATCCACCCAAAAACAATATCTGAGAACAAGAAAACAAAAGAGATATACGAGAAATTTCTTTCAGAATCCATTGAAACCTATGGGAAACTTGTTTCAGAAGGAATCCCATTTGAGGATGCTCGTTATGTACTCCCGAATGCAGCACCAACTAACATAATAGTTACAATGAACGGGAGGGAACTGCTTCATTTCTTCTGTTTGAGATGCTGTGAGAGAGCGCAGTGGGAGATACGTGAGATGGCAACGGAGATGTGTAGGATAGTTAAGAAAATAGCACCAGTCATGTTCAATAAAGCAGGGCCATCATGCTACCACAAAGGACACTGTTCCGAGGGAAAGCTTACATGTGGAAGAATGAATGAAACAGTTGAGAAATTTACTCATCTTGAGTAGGTTCTCCTTTATCTTCATCTGTGAATTCTCTAATCACCATGGTTGCATATGAACCAGAAGGCAATGCAAATCTGAATTCACAGTTCTCCTCTGAAAATTCGAAATCTTTTATCGGGCAATACATGACCCGATACCCTCCCTTTGAGGATATCTCGGGGAATGACCTCATCTTGAAATCAACAGGTCTTATGCCCTCCTCTGCAAGTATCTCTTTCTCAACTTCCCCTATCTCGCTTTCGTATCCTGGTAGTTTTCCAACAAGGAACCCCATGGATGTTCTGTGGTTGATATCTGCAAAACCATACGCATTCTCTCCACAATAGTATTCGCCAATGTCTGCTCCCCCACCCACGTCTGTTTTTATTGATAGTATTCTATTGAACAGGTATGCCTGGTATGCGTGTATGAACATAAGCGACAGGCCCCTGGGAAGCTTTCTCATTGCATTAACGTAATCATTCGGGTTCTTTACAAGGTGCCCTATAAGCGTCCTCTCATAGAAAAGATGCTTTGGGTATTCAGTTAGAGCTTTTTTGTAATCTCCTGTGTTCTTTAGATTCTCTCTTGCATTCCTCGCGCTCTCGTTTGTTTCCTTCTCCCCACCAAAAAGATATTCTTCACATGCGCGCCTGAAAGATCCAACAAGCATGTTCTTTCCAACAACATGGGTGTTCCTTCTCATCCCGAACCGTTGTGGTCCGAAATAGTTTGGAAACATTCCTGCCATCTCCTCGTAAATTGAGTGAACAACATCCTCTGTCTTTCTCTTGCCTGTCTTAACCCTTATAGTAAATCGGTTTCCCATGAGATCTCCAAGCGATACTTTCTTTTCAGCCTTCCAACTACCAAGTATCCTCATATCCTTTATTTTAACGGAATTCACTTCCTTTTGATAAACACTTGCAAGTTGAGTTGTTATGGCGTTCCTGTCCTTTGTTCCAGCATAACCAAAACTCTTTAGACTGCATTTAAGTCGTTTTCCAATCTCCCTAAGTGCATCGAATGTGTTCCAATTGGTTTTCTGAAGAATAAAATGAGTGAACTCCCCTCCTCCTTCGCTCCCCTGCTCACGGGTTATCTTTTTATCTTTTTCAAGAAGGGTTCCATCCTCCATTATCTCTTCCACTATGAAATCCTCTGGGGTGTTTTTTATATTCCCCCCTATTCCCTTTGTCTTAGAAAGATAGACTAGATCCATATACCTATTACTTTGTAGGGAAAGATTAAAAAGAATAAAAGAAGGGTAGAGAAAACTACTCAATATCAATGCTTAGTTCTCTCTTTAATTCCTTATATCTGTTGCGGATTGTTACCTCGGTGATTCCAGCTGCATCTGCAACCTCTTTCTGTGTTCTCTGTTCATTACACATAACGCTTGCAGTGTAAACAGCCGCAGCAGCAAGACCTGTTGGTCCTCTGCCTGAGATAAGCCTCTTCCTTGTTGCTTTTTTCATTAGACCGAAAGCGGTCTCCTGAACGTTTCCACTCAATTTGAGTGCAGCAACAAACCTTGGTATGTAATAGCTTGGATCCGCAAGTGGTATCTTCATACCGAGCTCGTTGGATATGTTCCTGTATGCTCTGCCGATCTCCTTTTTCTTTACTCCGGAGATCTCTGCAATCTCAGCAAGTGTCCTTGGGACACCACATTCCCTGCATTTGGCATAAAGAACAGCTGCAACGATGCTCTCAATGAGCCTTCCCTTTATGAGCCCCTTGTCGACACATTTCCTATAGGTGAGTGCCGCTGATTCTCTTATGCTATCAGGAAGGCCGAGGTAGGAGGCTATCCTGTTTAGTTCACTAAGAGCAACAGCGAGGTTTCGTTCAGTTGAACCGGCAATACTTGCTCTTTTGTGCCATTTCCTCATCCTGTAGAATTGTGCTTGTTTCTTAGATGGAAGCCTAGCTCCCCTTATGTCCCTGTTATACTGATCGATCTCAGTAACAAGGCCCTTGTTTGGTCTCATATAAGAAATAGGCGCACCACCACGTGCCCTTTCCCTTCTCTGGTCGGCGTTAAAGGCACGCCACTCTGGTCCTTCGTCCATCATACCTTCAGTTATGACTAGGCCGCAGGATTTACAGATCAATTCGCCTTTTTCATAATCATGGATCAAGTTTTTATTCTTGCAATCTGGACATACTTCCTCAACCATAGCAAACCTACCTCCCAAATATTTAAAAAAATAAGCGAGGATTACTCGCTTTTTTCCTCTTCTTCTACTGCTTCTTCAGTTGAAGTTTCCTCTTCAGTCTCTTCAGTAGGTTCTTCGGAAGCAGTCTCTGTGGTATCAGGAGCTGAGCTCTCTTCAGAACCGTCAACTCTCTCTGCCTCTGCGCAGGTCCTTTTGACGTTCGTTACCCTAACTTTAATGTTTTCTCCACTCTTTGCTCCGGGAACAAAAATAACAAACCCGTCTTTCTTAGCAATTCCGTCTCCTTTTGAGGCTACTGCCTCAATGCTTACTTCTAACTCATCTCCTACTTTAACTGGCTTGGGTATATTCATACCAAAACCTCTACCTCTGTTATCTCCTTCAGAATTCATATCATATTCCTCCTAACGTTGTAGAATAAGTACCGTATACCTCCCATTTCAGGTAACGTACTTCATCTGTCCGTCTGTATTTCTTATGGCTTTTCCCCTATTTAAAGGTGTAGGTTCGTTTTTCGAGCTGTGCGCGAGTTTTTCGACGTGAGTATCAAAATGCGAATGTTTATAAAGAGCTGTTATTATAAATATATTGGTGTTAATGTGACAGACGAGAGGAAACTCAATGTACGGCCAGTAAAGAGCCAGATAGGCTCCCTGGGTTCGATTGTTCCAAAAAAGACAAAATATTCTGAAATAAAGAGAATAGACCTCCCTGAAAAAGCAAAAGAAAGGCTCCGCCTAAAGCTCTAATCAACTGCGATTCCTGCGTTTGTGAACTTCATCGGAACTACATTTGTTTCATGTGCAGTTCCCCTCATCTTGTAAACCTCTACCTCTCTTTTCCTAGTCCCCTCGTGCTTTGTATTATAGAGATATACAACTCCATCACATATGGTCTCCAATCCGAACCTTGCCTTTATCTCGTCTCCTGGCTCCTCTTTGACCTCAGAGGTAAGAAGAACAGTGCAGCCCCACCTCTTCAGTTTGCTTACGAGCTTCACTACTTCCTCTCTTTTCTTATGCTCTGTCTCGTACATAAGTGCGAATGTGGTTATTGAGTCTATAACAACTCTCTTAACACCATGCTCTTCTATTGCATCGTGAATTATTACTTCCTGGGCCATGAAGTGCCCTACCTCTTGAGGTGGATATTCTAGAACAACAATCTTCTTGTCCTTCTCCATACTTGTAAGGTCCCAGCCGAAGCCTGCCATGTTCTTTGCTATGGTGCCCCTATCCTCTTCAAAAGAGATTAGCATCCCGGGTTCCTTGTACTGGTTAACTCCATGGTAAAGGAACTGCATTGCAAGTGTACTCTTGCCTGCTCCTGAATCCCCAGCAACGAGTATTATGCTCCCCTTTGGGAATCCGCCTTTGAGCATCTTGTCAAGTCCAGGTACCCCTGTTCTGACTCTCGGTTCTTCCGTAAAACCACCTACTAGAATATTTTTCAGGAGATTTAAAACACTTGCTGTGAGGATAACCTTTATTACATGTGTTGCCATATTACTACATCACGGTGTCAGCATGGGCGTGAAAATGGAATACGACCGCGAGACCAATGCTGTAACCGCATCAGAGGCGGAGTCAGTAACTCCATTGGTCCGCGGATTCTACGGAAAGGTAAAAAAAGGAGTAGTGCATCTCACCCCAGAGGAAGCTCTTTATCTGCTCGATATACGGAATGCAACATGCCAAGATAACAGTCTAAATAACATGAAATTCAACGACCTTGCAAAGAGTTTCACTTCGCCAAAACTGATGGCTCGCTACTTCACTTACAAAGACTGGAGGGACAGGGGCCTTATCCTTAGGCCAGAGAATGAAGCTGAGAGGGATTACGGAAGAAATCCAGTTAGGAAATATCCTGAAGGAAAATTCAATGCTCCTAAATATGCAATAACGGGTCTTTTCTTCCCAGAGGATCTTGTTACAATTATAGATGACGAAACAGCAGGAAAGGAGATCTACGAACAATATTGGTTGGGACAGTTTGGAACATACAAAGCAGAACAGAGAGGAAAGCTTTCCAAACTAGACATATACGAAACAATATTCATGATGAAACACTGCGGCCTATCAGTTATGAATGCAACAAAGGCAGATATACTGAAACATGCTAGGAAAAGAAGGCCTGATTTCCCCCTTATGTATCAAGTTTACGAGGATTGGAGATTGCACGGTTACATAGTGAAAACAGGTTTTAAGTTCGGAACTCATTTCAGACTCTATTTTCCAAAAGCATCTCCAACAAGGGAGGTTGAAAAATGGGTTCATTCAAGGCACGTTATCCATGTTTTTCCAAGAAAGAGCAAGATGATTATTTCTGAATGGGCCAGGGCAATCCGCGTTGCGCACTCGGTAAAGAAAACATTTATTCTCGCAATACCTGGAAGCAAAGCAAAGGTGCAGAAGAAAGCAAAACTTGATTTCCTTCTTTACCACCGAAAGAAAGGAGGAATAGAGAATCCAAAAGATGGACAACCGCGCTTCCTCATGCTTTCGCTGTCAGAAGAGGAGCAGATTGGTGGGGGCGAGCTCGCAGCAGCAATAGAAGAAAGCAAATCAAGAGGTCTAGAGCTTATTCTTGCAATAGCAGACAGGGAGACTGCAGTTACATATTACAAAGTTCGCCGAATACAGCTCCCGGGAAGTAAGTATGAATATTACGAAATAGATTGGCAGCAGCCCTAAACCAATTTCCCAGGCAAGTCTGCAATTGAATTAAGAACAAGCTTTGGATTGAACTCCCTTGTCGCATCTCTCCACTCACTCTCAGTTGAAGCTCCTGTTAATACAAGAACACCAAACATTCCAACATGGTTCGCCCCAAGAATATCTGTCTCCAATCTATCCCCGACCATAAGTGTTTCACTCGCTTTTGTTCCCAGTTCACTAAGAGCTTGATCGAAAAGGAACCTGTTTGGTTTTCCTATCACTACCTCTGGTTTTCTTTGCGAGCACCATACAAGCGAGGCAACAATCGCACCTGCTCCTGGTTTTTCTCCATGTTCGAATGGCAATGTCGCATCCTCGTTTGTTGCTATGAAACGAGCCCCTTTCCTTAATGCCATGAGCGCAGTTGCAAGTTTCTCGTAATGGAATTTCCTGTCCAACCCAACAACAACAAAATCAGCATCATCCTCGAGCGTGAGATCGAATCCAGCCAACCCAAGTTCATCTGCAATTCCCTGCTCTCCAATAATGAAAACTTTTCCTTTCCCGAACTTCTCCTGCATATAGTTCGCAGTACCTGAGGAGGAGCTTATTATCTCACCATGATTAACATCTATCCCCATCTCCTTCAGTCTCTTACAAAGTGTTATTCTGCTCCTTGTTGAGTTATTTGTAATAATCCTTATCTTGAGTCCCTTCTCCCTTAGTGCTTTCAACGCATCCGCTGCCCCGGGTATTGCAGACCCACCACGAATGAGCACTCCATCAACATCAAGAACAGCAGCCCTAAACCTCATCATCCCACGAGAAAGATTGATACAGAAAGGTATTTAAATATCCCAGAGCTAATCCCCACTGTAGGTGGTATAATGGGCAAATTTGCGGTTGCTAAACAGCTTGCTGGAAAGAAACTGATCACAAATGATGGAGAGGAACTTGGAAAACTAGTTGATGTGAATATAAACGAGGTAACAGGAAAGATGGAATCCTTAGTTGTCGAGCCAAACCCTGACAACCAAGCTGCAAGGAAAGCTCAGAAATCCGACGGCATGATAATGGTGAAATACAATGCTGTTCTTGCAATTTCTGATCACATCATAGTTGACAAGAAGGGCTTCTAGGGTTATTATTTTTTTCTTTTCTAATTCTTTTCATGGATTACTTTGTAGCAGGGGCAGATGAGGCTGGGAGAGGCTGTCTAATAGGGCCTTTAGTCATAGCAATAGCTTCTGTGAAAAAAAACAATGAATATGAGATACAGAGGCTGGGAGCAAAGGACTCTAAGAAGCTAAGTCCTCAAATGAGGGAGAAACTCTATGGGGAACTGAAATCCATCTGCAAGTTCACTCTAGTAAAAATAACGGCAGAAGAACTAAATGAAATTATGAAAAAACACAGCCTAAATGAAATAGAGGCAATCAAAATAGCCGGGGCAATAAGTGGAAAGAAGTATCATACTTTGTATGTGGATTCTCCGGATACGGTGGAGGAAAGGTTTGAGAAAAGAATAAGATCACACACTTCAGATAAATTGAAAATTGTCAGCTCTCACAGAGCAGATGCAAAATTCCCAATAGTTTCCGCAGCATCCATTGCTGCAAAAGTTGAAAGAGATAAGGAGATAGAGAAAATAAAAAAGGAAGTAGGATATGATTTCAACAGCGGCTACACTTCTGATCCCATAACAATAGATTATGTGAAAGAGAACCTACATAACAAAAAATTAAGAAAATACTTAAGAACACGGTGGGAGACACTTAAACGCCTGACGCAAAGAAAGCTTAGTGATTACTAGTTTTTCAGTTCACTGTTAAGTTGAAGCAGAAACTCATTTACTTTATCGGGTTCGAGTTTCCCTCCTGCTGCGATGTTATGTCCTCCCCCCAAACCAATTCCCTCAGTTGCAGCGTGCAGTAGTTTAGAAAGGTTGATTCCATCCTTGACCATCCTTGCAGTTGCCCTACCTGAGATCTTTATGTTTCCATCACTGTAGAAAGCCATTGCTATGATCGGTTTGTCTCTGTTTATAACGCTGTAAAGCATCCCTGCAACCACACCTATAACCCCGTCTTCTATGAAACCTCTACCATCGAGAAAATAGAATCTACCATAATCTTCAACAGCCCTTTTTGCATAATCCATCCCATCTCTCAATGCCTTTCTGTGCTTAAGGAGAAGAGAACGGGCATGTGTGTAAGCGCCTTCATCCCCAATACAAACACCTATCCCTATATCTGGTCTGCTGTGCCTTCCACACGCATTTATAAGAGTTGAAAATTCCTTTGCGTCAGAGAGCTCAGTTCCTTTAGGCCGTTTTGGAAGTCCGTAAACCTCTCCCACAAGTTCCTCTGCACTTGTTCCCTTTCTTCTGGAATAAAGGTATTTAACAAGTTCACTAACAAGTTTAGTTTTCTCTTCGTGTGAAAGATCACCGTATTTTTTCCAAACAGTTCCACTTTTCAATTGGATCCCCAGATCAGTTAGGAATGCACTGGCCCTCTCCTCGTTCCCTGTAATCCCGGGAATATATGGTTCTGTGCAGTACGCAAGAAAATTTACTAAAGGCCTGCTTACTCTTCCAAACAACCTGAGATCGTTTTCACAAGTAACCACTCCAGCCTTCCCCCCTTTCTCTAATATCTCTCTGTTAAGCCCAATAAACGGATCCTGCATGTCTCCAACAGAACCCACAACTGCAAGATCTGCCAAGGTCGTATCATTGAAAACAAAATATGCAGTCCCAGATGCAGAGAGTTCCTTGCCTCCGTCAATGCCGAAAAGGAACGGATTCACCTGAAGAATTTTCCCATCTTTTGCTTGGTGATGGTCAATTACGAGAACATCAGAATCGGGGAGAATCTCTTCTATGAGTTCAGTTCTAGCACCCCCAAAATCTACGAATATAAGCTCCTTTTTGCCTTTCAATTCCTTGATTTCTTCATCACTCAGGCTCCGCAATGTTTTATTCTCTGTTTTTTTTCCAAGGTTCATCAGTCCTTTTTTTACTAAAGAACCTGAGCATATGCCATCGCAATCGTAGTGGTTAACAATAAGCGGGCTCTTCATCTTTTTTATGAACTCTAAGCCTTCGGCGCACCTATCGCTGAACATGTTTTAATCTCACATCGTAAAAGATATAAATAACCACTCTAGAGAACCATATGGTGATTGAATGAAAAGTGCAGCGGGGTTTCTGCTTGAAGTAATTGGCGGAGTTCTTGTGGTTGCATCCATAGTTGCAATGGGTCCGGCCATATCGCATGTTGTAGGAGCAGATGAGGCAATAAGCTCTGTTCTAGATTTTGTCTTTCTTGCGATAGCCGGGGTTGTCGGCTTTGTTCTAGGTTTGTTCCTTCACAAAATAGAACAACTAGTTGGTGAATAAAATGAAAACAAAGACAATATCCTTGTTACTTCCTGCTGTTGCATTTGCGCAGAATGCAACTGAGACTACAACAGAGTGGGTTTCCCCGTATTATCCTCTTATTAACAGCCCATACATGGCTGGTGCGCTGGTACTGGTGAGGGACATAACGATAATTGCAGTTCTTTGGATCATAATGTTCAAGCTATATGAGAAACACAGGGAGAAGTAGTGAGCAGAAGGAACATTCAAAAATGGCTCAACCGAACATGCTATCAAAAAAACCCTTTTTTTCCCTCTCTACCCCGTAGAAATGTTTCTTCAGTGCATCCTTCTGTTCCTTAGAGAGTTTACTGGGGGTCTGAACTATTGTTCTAACTATAATATCGCCGCTTCCGTTTCCATTCATCCTGGGCATCCCCTGTCCCCTCATTCTAAAAAGTGAGTGCGTCTGTGTTCCTGGAGGTATCTTTAGTTTTGCATGCCCATCAACAGTATCGATATCTATCTCTCCGCCAAGTGCAGCATGTGCAAAGGATACCGGAATCTCGCAATAAAGGTTCTCTCCGTCTCTTCTGAATCTTTTATCTGGTTTGACATGCACAACAACATATAGGTCTCCCTCATTCCCTGGTTCATGGTTTCCATGTCCAGCTATTCTAAGAGGAACCCCATTATCTATTCCTGCAGGTATCTTTACTTTAATATCTTCACGTTTCTGCACTCCTCCGTTTCCGCCGCATGCCTTACACTGCTTTCCAGGAACTTCTCCTCTTCCATTACATTTATCACAAGTAGTTACTGTCGAGAACTGAGCAAACCCCATTCTTCTAACACTTCTCATTCTCCCGCTTCCACCGCATTTGTTGCAGGTTACGTTTCCGCTTCCCTTCTGTGCTCCACTACCATTGCACTTTTGGCAGGGCGAGTTCCTCTGAATTGTTATCTTTACTTCCTTTCCTTTGTACGCCTCTTCCAGTGTTATTCCAACATCCGTTCTAAGGTTATTATTTTTCCTTCTGGGGCCTCCCGTTCCCCCAAAAAACATATCGAATATACCGTCCCCAAATCCTCCTCCGCCTCCGAAACCGAATTCCCTGAAAAGATCCTCGAAATTCACATCTCTGAATATATCCTCCTGACTGTACATCTGATCGAAACCAGCGTGTCCGTATTGATCGTATTGGGCTCGTTTCTTCGGGTCCGATAGAACGGCATATGCCTCAGAGATTTCCTTGAATTTCTCTTCAGCTCCTGACTCTTTGTTTCTGTCAGGATGGTATTTAAGGGCCAGCTTCCTGTAGACCTTCTTTATATCCTCTGGAGGGGAGTTCTTCTCAACTCCAAGAACTTCGTAGTAATCTCTTTTCATTTCATCATCTATTTCTTGTCATCAACCGTGTAGTCTGCATCCTGTACGTTCTCTCCCCCTTGTCCGGATTGATCTCCAGAATCATGGTCTCCTCCTTTGGGCCCTGGATCTCCGTCTGCACCTGCCGAACCCTGATATAAAGAGGCTCCTGCTTTTTGCATAATATCTTGCAGCTCTCCTTTTATCCTTTTGATGCTCTCAATGTTCTTAACTTCAAGTTCCCTCTTCAACTCTTCCTTTTTGCTTTCTATCTCTTTCTTCACGTCGTCCTTGAGTTTATCTGCAAAATCTTTCAGCATCTTCTCGGCAGCATACACCGTAGTCTCTGCCTCATTGAGAGTCTCAACAGTTTCTTTCTCTTCCTTATCTTTCTGCTCGTATTTCTTTGCTTCATCCATCATTCTATCCACTTCCTCTTTTGAGAGTTTGTGCGGGGCTGCTATGGTTATCTTCTGTTCTTTTCCAGTTGCCTTGTCTTTTGCGGATACATTCAATAATCCGTTCGCATCTATATCGAAAGTTACTTCGATCTGCGGCACACCCCTGGGAGCTGGAGGTAATCCTGTCAATTGGAAATTTCCCAACAGGACATTGTCCTTCGCCATGGGCCTCTCCCCCTGAAGTATTCTTATGTCAACAGCTGGCTGGTTGTCTGCGGCAGTGGAGAAGACCTGCGTCTTCTTTGTTGGTATGGTTGTGTTCCTATCAATTAGTTTTGTACTAACTCCACCAAGGGTTTCCAATCCAAGTGACAACGGAGTCACATCTAGGAGAAGAAGATCTTTAACTTCACCCGAGAGAACTCCTGCTTGTATGGATGCGCCGAAAGCAACACACTCCATTGGGTCTACTCCCCCCTCAACTTTCTTTCCAACAACATTCTCTACGAATTTATGGACCATGGGCATCCTTGTAGGTCCGCCAACCAGTATTATCTTATCTATGTCATTTGCAGATAGTTTTGCATCCGAAAGAGCCTGATCTGTTGATCCCCGGCACCTCTGCACAATCGGATCAACAAGTTCCTCAAGTTTCGCCCGGCTGAAATTATATGTGAAGTGTTTTGGTCCGCTCGAATCTGCAGTTATGAATGGCAGATTTATGTGTGTCTGCAATGTTGTGGAAAGCTCTATCTTTGCTTTCTCAGCAGCCTCTGCAAGCCGTGTCATCGCAACCTTGTCGCCACTTAAATCAACACCTGTTTCACCCTTGAAATACCCAACAAGGTAGTCAACTATCTTGCGGTCCATATCTCTGCCTCCCAATTGCGTGTCTCCACTTGTTGACTTTACTTCGAAGACCCCTCCTCCGAACTCCATGACTGTTACATCAAGTGTACCTCCACCAAGATCGAAGACAAGAATCTTCTGCTCTTTTTCTACCTTATCTACCCCATAAGCTAGTGACGCAGCGGTTGGCTCATTTATTATCCTCATTACTTCAAGTCCAGCGATTGTACCTGCATCCTTGGTTGCCTGCCTCTGATTATCATCAAAGTAAGCAGGAACAGTTATCACTGCTTTCTCTACACTCTCACCAAGAAAGGCCTCCGCATCCTTCTTTATTTTCTGCAATATGAATGCAGATATCTGCTGAGGCGTATATTCCTTATCAAATACCTTGTACTTGTGGTCACTCCCCATCTTCCTCTTTGCCCCACTGATTGTCCCTTCAGGATTTGTGACTTCCTGCCTCCTTGCAGGTTCACCCACTAGCATCTGTCCCTCCTTTGTGAATGCAACAACGGATGGAAATGCCTTTCCGGCAACTGTAGTTCCTTCAGCGCTTGGAATTAGCTTAGGCCTTCCAGCTTCAAGAACAGCAGCAGCTGAATTTGAAGTTCCTAGATCTATTCCTATTATCTTCCCCATACTCTCACCTCAATCAACATTAATCTTTTTTTTACTAACCGAAACCATGGCATGGCGCAGAACCGTTCCCCTGTGCGAATATCCTTTGCGCAGTTCTTTTAGTACGATTCCATCCTCACCTTCTCCATCAACAACCTCAACAGCATCACATGTGTCTGAATCGAATTTCTTACCAATACATTCCAACGGCTCGACTCCCTCATCTTTAAGAACAGAGAGAAGCTTCTTATGTAGCAATCTTATTCCATTCCTAAGTTCGCTTTCACTGCTCTTGTGCATGTGTTCTATTGCTGCATCGAATTCATCTGCAAGTGCAATTAGTTTCTCAAGCACTTTTTTCTTTCCACTGTCTTCACTCGATGAAACTTCTTTATCAGCTCTTTTTCTGTAATTCTCGAAATCCGCCTGAATTCGTTTGATATCATCCATAAGAACCTGATTCTCTTTCCTTAGGTTCTCAAGCTCGTTTTCCCCTTTGTTTTCTTCAACTGTTTCTTCCGTCATATCAACCCTCCATCATCCTGTCTATCTCTTCTGCTAACTCCTCTATTGCGTCGAAAGTAGAAAGGGCTTCCCTGCGAAGTTCCCGCATCGTTTTCTTAAGGCTCGTGCATTTCAGATGGTATTTCCCATCTTCCTTTCCAACGATCCCAGCTTCCTCAAGCCTCTTAAGGTGATGTAGGCAGGTTATTCTGTTTACACCTGAGAGTTCCGAAAGTTCAGAGCCCCCTATCCCATCATCCCCACAGTTCTCTATCATTGTCCTGAATACCTGTATCACTGTCCTATCGGTATCCCTGCCTGAGACGACACCAACAGCTTCGCAAAGCTGTTCTACAATATCTCCGTCACGATTAGAGACATGTCTTATTCTCAGAGAAAAATATTGTTTCATGGAACCCATCTAAGAATGTTAATATGATATTAACTTATGTAACAGAAAGTTTATAAATGTTAATATGATATTGACAGATCCAATCACTGGTAATCTCCAGTTATTGTCCCAGAATCAGTGTGTTGGATATTGTACTGATCAACTGCATATGGATAAGTCAACCCGTAGAAGAATGCCTCACCCGGAGTTCCACCACACACATATGTCGAATTAGCTCCGACAATGGTTCCATTTATGGTTACCTGAGAACCAGCACCTATATCCATAACCCAGACACCTAGGTTCGAGTCTTCCATCAAGTTCAAATCCTCTCCTGTACTGTCCCATACCTGAACACTCTGGTTTATGAAACCGCAATTAGGCCCACCGTGTCTTTTGAATTGTATGGTTTTCTGGGAATTGGTACCATTCACCCCTATTTTTACGTCTATCCCACCAATGTTTGCAAGTGCAATTGTAACAACTGAGCTTGATGTGTTTCCCCCTACAAAATTCCATGCAATTGGCCTTAGAAGAGAGAATCCATACGTCTGTCTTGCATTTTTTGGATCGAACACACCGATGTTCCAGAGCATGACTGCAAGTACTGCGATAACGAGCACAGCCCAACCGTAGCTCATCATGTATTCGAAAGATGCCTGCCCATACCGTTTTTTCATCTCTTAACCCATGCCCTATTTGTAATAACATTTATAACAATGTAACTAGACTTTAATCTGGGAGGTAGATTAAATGGAAAAGGCACTGATAACTGGTGCACTTGGCTTAGTTGGTTCAGATTTGGTTCTAGAACTTCAGAAAAAGCTGGGGAAAGAAAACGTTATAGCAACTGACTACAAGGAAACAGAAGGAGACTATGACGGCATAATGGAGAAGCTAGATGTCCGAGACAAGGATGTAATGGAACAACTAATAAAAAAACACAGTATAACTCAAATATTCCATCTGGCAGGCCTTATGTCTGCAGGCGGTGAAAAGAAGCCAAATGCTGCATGGGATATAAACACAACCGGTCTGAAGAACGTTCTGGACCTTTCAGTTAAACATAAGGTACGCGTATTCTGGCCAAGCTCAATTGCAGTATTTGGGCCAAATACTCCTAAAAATAACACGCCCCAAAACACGGTCATAGAACCAACCACAATATATGGAATCACTAAATGGGCAGGAGAGCTCCTCTGTCAATACTATTTTCATAGATACGGGCTCGATGTGAGAAGCCTTAGATATCCTGGTCTGATTGGATATAAAACAGAGCCAGGTGATGGGACAACTGAATACGCTGCCTGGATATTTTACGGAGCCATAAGGGATAAAAGATACACTTGTTATCTGAAAGAGGACACAGTTCTTCCAATGATGTACATGGATGATGCAATAAAAGGGACACTCGATATAATGGATGCACCAAGTGAAAAAATAAACATAAGAACGGGATATAATTTCTCGGCAATTAGCTTTGCTCCAAAAGACATATACAATGAAATAAAGAAACTGGTCCCAGATTTCACAATAGGATACAAACCAGACTCAAGACAGAAGATAGCTGAAGCATGGCCAAGAGTAATAGATGATTCACAAGCAAGAAAGGACTGGGGCTGGAAGCCAGCCTATAACATTGAGTCAATGACAAAGGACATGCACGCGAAATTGAGTGAGAAATTAAGGTGAACAGATGAAGCACGTTCTTTTTATCTGTGTTGGAAACGCAGCTCGTTCACAGATGGCTGAGGGATTTCTCAATCATCTTGCAGAGGGGAAGGCATCTGCTGAGAGCGCAGGCTCAAAACCAGCAGGAGTTGTAAGTTCAAAAGCAATCCAAGTAATGAGCGAATTAGGGATCGACATATCCAGGCACACCTCAAAACCACTTACCCCCGAAGCGATTGATCGTTCGGATAATATTATAACAATGGGATGTGAGGAAGCATGTCCTGCTACAAATAAACCAGTTGATGACTGGGCGCTTCCAGACCCAAAAGGAAAAGACATTCAGACTTACAGGGAGATGCGGGATCAGATAAAAAACAAAGTTGTTTTGCTTCTTGATTCATTTTGATTTTTATGTCAATAATAAAACTAGGTCTTATCGGCTGCGGTGCAATAGGCTCAGGCATTGCCAAGAAAATCAAGAGTGTAAACAGTACAAAAATAACTCTAGTATATGATCTGGACGTGGGAAAAGCAGAAAGATTTTCCAAAAAATACAAAACAAAAGTTGCGAAGAACATATTTGAACTCATATCAAAAACTGATATAATAATCGAAGCAGCCTCCCAGAAATCAGTGAAAGAGAATGCTGATGTTATACTCTCCAAAAGAGATCTTGTTATTCTAAGCATCGGCGCGCTTACAGATCAAAGTTTTCTAAAAAAACTGGAGAAGACAATGCAGAGGAATAATACTCAGTTATATGTTCCATCTGGGGCAGTGTGTGGTGTTGATTCAGCCAAGGCAGCTGCATTTGGGAAAATAGAAAAGGCACTGCTTACAACCACAAAATCTCCTGCTTCCCTTGGGTTAAAAAACAAAAGAAAGACAGTTGTTTTCGATGGCTATGCATCCCAGGCTGCAAGAAAATACCCTAAGAACATAAATGTAGCGGCAGTCCTGCAACTGGCAATTAAGAAGAGACTGCGAGTAAGGATAATCTCAGATCCAACTTCCAAAAGAAACAAACACGAGTTGTATTTACGTGGAGAATTTGGTGAACTAAGAACAGGGATAAGGAACTTCCCTTCCAGAGATAATCCAAAAACAAGTCAGATGGCAATATATTCTGCGCTGTCTGTCCTAGATAGAATACAGAATAGGGTAAAATTAGGAAATTGATTATCCAAAGGTGAATGTATAGATTCTGAATTCTTTTCCCCTAATACTAGTTCAAGCATATGCTCTCCATATTCGTTTCCTTGTGCAACAGAATACAACTGATGTTTTTCAATTGGAACGTCTTTCTGCTTATGTTTGTCAACTGAGACGGTGACACTACTTTTTTCACTCCCAGCAACAACATCCACATTCTTTGCACCATATTTGATTACAACCTTCCCACATCATCAAGAAGCTCCAGGCTATCCCGTTGTCCCTCCATTTGCCCTCAAGGTATGCTCTGTTACGATCTATTTTTTCTGGAAGAACGAAGTCATAGGCGCCTCCTATTTCCATTATTGTAGGTTGATTTCCAAGAGGAGTTCTCCTGAAATTGTATCCTAAGTGTATTTCGGGGGTCCCTATTTTAGAAAATGCAACATCCTCACCAGAAACCTTAGTTTTACTCTCACTTAGTTCCGAGTTTTTAAGATCCCCACGAAGCTCACGTATTTTTTCTCAAAAAATAAGGGTATTTACCAGCACCGGTTTGTTCGGCGAACCGAGCAAATGGTTCATTTTTGCCTCGAAGGCAAAAATTGGAGGCGAATCCAACCGAATTTTTTTATCTTACCATTATGTCTCCTGATTCGTTATCCTCTTCATCTTCCCTGTATTGCTGAAGGCCTATGGTAACACGGAATATCGCAAGAACAAGAACCATGGCAAGCGCGATACTTCCAATAATGAAAAATCTATCTGCAAATTCATACTCCTGTTCTGCCGCACTTAGTTCGGATAGAAGTATGTTCAATTCGTTCTGCTGTCCTGCTGTTTTGTAAAGCTGTGCTGCTGCCTCATAATCAGCAAGTGCTTTTTTATAATCCTCAACTGTCTGGGTGTATGAGAATGGATTCAGAATAAACCTGGAGCCCCCCAAACCAATTGTTCCTTCTTGTGCACTTAAAATAAATTTATCTGCATTCAGCCTTATCTTTCCTGCTTTTTCTATTGAATCAGAATAAAGATATCCAATTGATTCAGTTTTCACGCTAAATCCAGATGCCTTGTCTGGGTCTGTATCGCCGTAGATTTCAGACAACATGGAGTAGTATTCTGCAGCTCTCCTGTAACTTACCTGTTCACCCCTGACTGCCTCTGACTCAACTTTCTCCAGTATCTCGCCTGATGCAATAGACCATAGTTCAGCACTTGCCGCATAAACCTCTGCGCTGTTCCTTATTGTTTTTGAGCTGTTCTGGGGTGCTGATCTGTAACTTGAGGATATTTTCTCTAGTGCCATCTTAGCTCCAAGGATCGCCCTTCCTGCGCCCATATAATTGCCTTCAGAGTACAGTTTGTGCGCACTCTCTGTTTGGGAGAGAAGGGAAACCACACCACTGTACATGGAAATCACTGTGGCAGTATCCGATATGCCTATGTTCCCTTCTTTTAATCCCTCTATTAGTACGATTGTATTTGTTTTCAAGGTCTCAGCTTGTTGGAACTTGTCCATTATTGTATAATCGGATGATGACTCAAGTGTGGTGATTGCATCTTCCACGCCTATGAAGTAAATCTCGGCCTTTGCCTCAAGTTTCATTTGTTCGGTGTATTTGGAGGAAATTCCGAAAACCCATTTTCTTGTGCCTATATTTGCATCACTGTTAAGCGCAACTTTGAAAGTACAGTTTGTCTGTCCTCCGGGCGATACATAGTCGCATAATGGAAGTGATATCCACCCTGTTTCTCCTTCCAAAAGTTCGAATTCTATTCCCTCTATTGGAGTGAACTTCCCGTTCTCTGTTATTGTCAATATTGCTGTTGTGGAATCCTTTCCTGGCTCGAATGTAAGCTGACCTAAGTCGAGCGATTTAGGAGTTAATAGCATGTATGGGGCAGGTATTGTGTAGTCCCCTCTTACCTCCTGTTTACCCGCATTTGTTGAGTTTATCTTAACCCAAAAGCTGTAGTTCCCTATCCTCACATTTCTTTCAGGAAGATCAAGTGTGAATGAGCACCTCTTCTTTCCAAAAGGATCAATGGTTCCAACCCTCTGCGTTTGGGTTTTCTGATCCTGATCTTGGAAACGCACTTCACAATAAACGTCCGTTGCTGTGCTGTAGCCCATTGTCTCAACTATATCAATGTGTTCACTTACCTGGGTTCCAGACACAACATTCCCAAGTGAATGTGCCTCTGTCTCAAGTCTTGGGCCAGGCCAATGAACAGTTACGTTTATTATGGCCGTGACTGTGCTTCCATTCGCACTGAACCTTATTGATCCCTGGTGTAAACCATCCTGCACTGAGTCTGGGACAGTTATTGTTACTGGAACGCTAAGCACATTGAGTCCATATAGTGTGTCTGCCTCTGCTTTCATAGTCATTCCTGATGGGGAATTTATAGTAAGGCTTGGGACTGCCCGGTCTATGCATGCGTTTCTTATTTTCACCGATGTATTCAAAGTGTACGGGCCTGTTCCTTTAGGCCTTGTGAAATATGCTGCAGTCATAACTGATGGACTTAGTAGTTCTAATCTAACTCCTTCACAGTTTATTGGAATATCAAAGTGTTTGGTAACTGCAGTGTCGTTTAGTGGGAATGTTATTGTCGTGCATGAGATGTTTCCTTCTGAACTAAAATTAGCTGAAATTACATAGGAATGCGCTGTTGTTGGGTCTGTTTCGACTTGATCCAGAAAGTGATCAAGTCCTGGTGCACTACAGTTAATTGACGTGAGTGCTTGTTCGCTTGTTACCCAGGAAAGCGTTACCTCCTCCGTTGAGACTGTTACAATCCTAGGGTATGTATTCGCATCTCCAACTACAATTGCAGAGAAAGCCGTACTGGCCAATAATAGTAGTATAGTCAGTACCTTTTTTTCCACCTTAGCACCTCTGATCCCAGGGAGACATCATAACTGTCATCATACCATTTCCTGAGTCTCCATATCAGTGTTATGTTAAATGAGATAAAGAGAAATGACCCAACCAAAAAGAAACCCATCAGCCCCCCTGAAAGATTTTGCATCTCATTATCTGCAATTGAGACCTGGGAATCAACTTGGTGAAGTTTTTCATTTTCAAGATGAGAGACATATGTATTTCTTGCTTCCAGAAGGTTTCCTTTGCATTCCCTTAACCCGGCATATGTAGAAAGACCAAAGAGTTCATTTGATTTGAGCATTGAATCCGAGCATTTTTTTGATGCCTGTGCCAGCAATGTATCTGCAGTATTCATATCCAGGTCATATACTGCTTTTATACTATCATATGTAACCTTCATCTCAGCAGCACGTATCTTGTTTTCAGAATACTCGAAAAGCTCTGAACCTGCTTTATAGTACTCTAGTTTTCTCTTTGTTCTTGCTTCTGATTCTGCAAGGTTTTGGAGTTTATTTGCCTGATCTGAAACATATGCTTTTAGAAGTGATCTTGCTAGATAGGTTGTGTGCTTTGAAAGTGGTACCTCGTCTTTCTCAAGTGCTTCCATGCTCCTAAGGGATGATGAGAGCACATTAACTCTTTCAGGCAATATGAGGAGATCGTCTGTGCTTCCAGAGGATGAGAGTTCGTGCGCTTCACCGAATCTATTCATAAAAACAAGTGAGGCTTCTGCAAAATATGGGAATGAGGGGGGGAGGTTCTTTTTCCCAATGGAATAGAATGAGAGCATTATGTTCTGCTGAATCTCCTCTATTTCCGAATAATCTGAATATCTATCTGAAGGAAATTCCCTTATCTCATCTATTTCGAATCCATGGCAAAGGCAACTGAAAAGCAAAGCAAGCAAAATGAACGTAATTCTCATCTGAACCCCACTACTTATCATTGAATTCTATTATATCCTTTTTCTGATACTCATCAATGCAGAAGGCAGTGATTCTATTGTGTCCGTAGCCCTCATTGAATAAGCAACCTTTTTGTATGCTATCTCCCCTGCCAGACCATTCAAGTACGCACCTATTCTTGCCGCATCGAAAGTAGAGTATCCCTGTGATAACAGCCCGCCTGCAACGCCTGCAAGCACATCCCCAGTACCTCCGCATGTCATTGCTGAATTGCCAGACCTGTTAAGGTATATTCTTGTGCCGTCAGATATCACATCAACAGGTCCTTTCAGTAGTATAACGGAGTTAAGCTTCTTTGCTTCCTTCCTAACTGTCTCGCTTCTCTGATTAAGTGTTTCAGGAACCGTTTTCCCAGTAAGTCTCAGAAACTCCCTATTGTGTGGCGTGTAAATTGTCTTTCCCTGAATTGGCTCCAGCCCGCCTATTGCATCTGCATCCAGTACAAGTGGCTTGCCCCATGAATTGACAATCCTCTCAGCAGTCTTCAGAACTGCCGGGTTCCTTGTTAGGCCATTTCCAAGAACAATGGAATCTGCTTTCTGGGAGAGCTCTTCAACAAACCTGTATGCTTCTGGGTTAAGTTCATCTCCTTTGTATCCCCAAACAATAAGATCAGGGGAATATGAAGCAACTGTAGGCGCTATTTTCTCAGGAACAATTGTGTAAACAATGTCTGTTCCTGTTCTCAATGCTGCCAAGGAGACAAGAGCAGGTGCGCCGTAGTATCTTTTGCTCCCACCTAAAACTACCAGCCTCCCATTATCCCCTTTTTTCGATTGGGGACTCCGTATTCTGAGCATTTTTCCACTTATCTCCATCGTTGAACTATTACCAAAATGTATTTATATTATAGACTGCCAGGTAAATATTGCGACCTGAATGAAAAAAAATGCCCGCGTGCAGTTGAGTCTTAGCTGTGCAGTTACTGCAAAGCTCATCCTTATTGTAATCCTTTTCTCAGGCCTTGTTTTTGCAGCTCCAACGAAAGCGTACAAACTTAGAATTGATGACTATTCTGTTGTTCCTAAGGAGATGGCAAAGGATTATGTGAACAGAGAATCACGAGCAAAACACCTTAACATGCAGTCCGGTTTCACTGCTTCATATGAGAAGACAACTGCTTGTTCTAAAGATGGAGAGTGTGAAGTCCAGATACACATAGAGAATGAAGCTGGACCAATAAGGGATTTTGAAGTTTATTTCCTTTATGGGTTCAGTGGAGAGGCAAGGGAGATTACTCTCTGGCAATCGTATTTTGCCAATTCATTTGTAAGTGCGGTTGAAAGAAATGGAATACGGAGGATGGAGCAGGTAAACACCTATAATTGGGTTCCTGTTGATGCGGATCACTTCACTTTCCATGAGAGAGCAAACAGATCCTTTCTTTTCAAATATAATGTAACCCCCTGCTCTAATGGAACATGGGAGATTACATTATTCTCACCTTATGGAGAACTTGAATTGGGCGGGGCATATGCAAGCATCTGTATTGCTGAGAAATTAACTAAAGTGGAGGATGCTTTTGAAAGAGGGAAGGATTGGGATGTTGTTGAAAATCAAGATGGAACAAGAACATTAACAGCGTATGCGGCTCCTGTGAACAGGTGGGATGGGGAGAAGTACGTTCCAATTGAAAAAACAGTTAGGAAAATGGTTGATTCAGAGGAATTCTATGAACAGGATTACAGGTTCGCTGGAGAAGGACATTATAATACTTATTTTAAGACTGAGGTAAATGATGACTGGCCTGTCCTGGCAAGGAGCAGCGGCCATGAACTGAAAATGAGGCCGTTCGGTATTGCCTATTTGGAAGGTAATAGATATAGATACATTCAGGTTGCATCTGATTCTGCTGCAATACCGAACCGGAACTCTGTTGTTTATGAGGATGTTTTCAGCGGAGCTGATGTGGAGTACTACTACGAAGAAGGAATTCTGAAGGAGAAAATAATACTGAAGGATGAGTTCAGGGCACTTGTCAATGGACTTGCCTTTGAACCGGATACTCGGATATATTTTGTAACTGAAATTGATTATGGAGAACTCGAACCATTGATTGAGGGAAATGAAACAAATGAAAGCATAGAGTTTGTTGACGAGTATGGGAACACTCCTTACTCCTTTGCTCCTGCTGACGGGAGGGACTCCGGGAAGGCACTTATTGACGGGGAGGAAGTCGGTTATCCAGACATTATTAGTATGCCTGCCTCAATAACCGAAAGGGCTGGGAAGAAATATTATGCAATATCTGCTCCGCTTTACTGGCTCCAGAGGTCGACATATCCAATTGAAATAGACCCAACCGCGCAGTTCAATGCTTCTGGAAATTGCCTTGAGGATAACTATCCACTCAACACTTCGACACCAGGTATGGAATGCATGTCCCAGATAAAATGGAACCTTCAGAATATGAATCTCTGGGGTTCCACAATAACGGATGCCACATTGTGCCTGTGGACCTACAATGTTGTTGGAAGCATGGACAACGATGTGAATTACTCAAGAATGAATGACCAGGGATGGGGGAGCACTGACAGCGCCAATTATTTTAATGATGTTCCGCTAACTGATGAAAACACAAGCCAGACATGGAGTAGTACGGCTGACGATACATTTTGGTGCGTCAATGTAACCCAGCCGTTCCTGACTGATTTCAATGCGCAGAACTCAAACTTTTCAATAAGGTTTGAAGATCCGGACCATCCGACGGTTTCCATTGGAGCCGTTGCCACTGCCGATCTTTTCATAGGGGCAATTTTTACCTCTGCAGAATACGCTTCGTTTGGGGACTGTACATATAGCACTGCAAACCAGCGCCCGTACCTTAATGTGACCTACACCCCGCCAACATGCGGAACGATAACAGAGGACACCGTTCTTCAGGGGGATGTTGTCACAACTGGCGACTGTTTCATAATCGGAGCAAATGACATCACTCTTGACTGTCAGGGGCATACCTTGTTCGGGGATGCGGGCAGCGGAGACTATGGGATAACCGCAAGTTCAAGAAGCAACATAACGATAAAGAACTGTGTGATAAGCGGTTTTCAGGCAGGTGTATATTGGAGCAATACTGACAACAGCTTCATGTACAATGTCACAATAAAGAATCAGAGTCCTGGGAACATCGGAACAAACGGTCTTGATGCCTGGGGTCTTCGTTTCCCCACTTCAAGTTATTCGGATTACAATCTATTTGAAAACATAACAATAGCAGAGATACACGGGGGGGATGGAGCTTTTGGAACCACT
>CAZYPB010000007.1:10481-29767 GCA_964649265.1 Microcaldota archaeon | reverse complement strand
GCAAAAACAGATGCGCAGAGCGCTAGTAACACAAAGACTGATAAGGTACCTCTCAACAAGACCACCTCTTTTTCGGTATTAGGGTTTTGTTTACACTTTTATAAATAGCTTTCGAAGTGCTATGTGTTCTTTATAAGAAAATAGGTAGTCACACCGAGGACAGCTGCGATTACTGCAATTGAAAATATGATTAGTGTTATGTCTTTTTGTTCGTCTTCAATTTCTTCCTGCTTCTCCACTTCCTCTTGTTGAATGCATTGGCCTGTACTGCATTGATAACCTGGATCGCAGGAGTAGAATGTCCTCTTACAGCTTTCATCCTGATGACCAAGAGTTGTGTTACCCGAACAGAACCATTTTTCTGTGCATGCAACGCATGGGCCGCAGTCTACTGAACAAGAACTGCAGGATTCTTCAGGGGAGCATATTCCATCACCGCAGGTGGCTGAGAAAACAAAGGGAAACAGTAATGATATGAAAAGTAATGTGTAAACGCTCTTTACCATGCAGTGTTTTTAGAAAAAGGCAGTATAAAAACATACTACTGCGCTAATTTAATGTCATCTGCATTAACTGTTTTTCTTCCTGCGTGTTTTGAGAGCCTCACTGCTTTGGATGCTATCTCCGTTGCAAGATCCTCCAATATCCCTGTGAGTGCCTCTGCGGCATCATCAGAAACTCTGTCAGCTCCTGCTTTCCTTATGAGTCTTTCAACAGGCGCCTTTGGAAGAACTGTCATGATACCACAAGCTTATTGTTCTGCAACACGAATTTAAATAGCTTTCTAAAAGAGAAGGAATATAAGCGTTTTATAGGATATACGTGCTGTTGAGCTTTCTTTAGGCCAATGGGGGTTTCTCGTGGGAGATAATTTTTTCAGTGAACGTGCTCCGAAACCGCGGAGTTACCAGATAGACATAGCCCTAAAGGCAGTCAAAAGCAATACGCTTGTTGTGCTCCCAACGGGGCTTGGAAAGACACTGATAGCTGCGCTTGTTATAAACGAGTATCTGGGCAAGGGAAGAGTCTACCTTCTTGCTCCAACAAAGCCACTTGCAGAACAGCATAGGAAAACACTTCTTGAACTGATGACACTAGAGGAAGAGGATATTGTTCTTATAACTGGAGAGATCCCTGCAACTAAGAGGAAGGGCGTCTGGAGAAGTGGAAAAATCATACTCGCTACACCCCAGACACTTCAGAACGACATAGCAAATAAAAGAACTACACTTGAGGGTGTTTCTCTTGTTGTCTTTGATGAGGCACACAGGTGCGTTGGGAAATATGCATACACGTATATCGCAGTATCTTGTGGAGACAGGGGAATTAGGGTGTTGGGGTTAACTGCGTCCCCAGGGGCAGATGAACGAAAGATACGTGGGATTACCAAAACCTTAGGCATAGATTCAGTTCAGATAAGAGACGAAGAAGATGAAGATGTAAAGGAGTACATGCAACCAAAGAACATCAAGTGGATTGAGGTTGATCTGCCTGAAGATATGAATGCTCTTCGAAATGAAATGAGTGGTTTTATTGATGAGAGGGCTTCGGTGTTCCAGAGAATGGGTTTGCTAAGGGGAACTACAAGGATCTCTAAAAAGAAACTAATTGCGATAAAACATAACATCGACTCTGCAAAGGGTGGTTGGAAGTACACTGCATTATCTAAATATGCCGAACTATTCAATCTTATCCATGCACATGAATTACTTGAGACACAGGGGATAGGGACATTCATTGATTTCTTTGAGAGAATGAAAGAACGGAAAGAAAAGAGCAAAGCAGTTGAGAGGCTTCTTGTGGACAAAAGGATAGAAAACATGCTTGAAAGAGCCGCGGCGCTGCAGACTGAGCACCCTAAACTGAAGAAACTTGTGGAAATATTGAAGAAGAACCAAGGAAAGAGCTTCATTGTGTTTGTGCAGTATAGGGATCAGATAAGAAGGGTTGTTGCCGCACTTTCAAAAGTGGATGGAGTTAAACCAATAATGTTCGTGGGAAAAGGAAAGGGAGTAACACAAAAAGACCAGAAGAAAACAGTTGAGATGTTTAGAAGCAATGAATATAATGTGCTTGTTGCAACGCAGATAGGAGAGGAAGGACTTGACATCCCTTCCGTTGATTGTGTGGTGTTCTACGAGCCCGTTCCAAGTGAGATAAGGAGTATTCAGAGGAGGGGAAGGACCGGGAGGACTCGTGCCGGTGAAGTAATTGTATTAATAACTAGAGGAACAAGAGATGAAACATATCATTGGGTCTCGAAAAGGAAGGAGAACAAGATGAAAAGGATAATGAACAAAATTCAGACGGAAACTGGAAGGGATAATAAGAAAAGTGGGCAGACGATGATAGACGATTATTTGTGAGGTGTTAGGTTGAATCGCAAAGGTCTCTCAACAAAGGAAGCTGAAAACAGGCTTAAGAAATACGGACCTAATGAGCTTAAGAGGAAGGGAAAGGCAACGGCACTTAGTTTGCTTGTTAACCAGTTTATGAACTTCATAATCATACTGTTGATAATAGCCGCCAGTGTCTCGTTTTTCCTTGGAGATACACTTGATGCAGCTGCGATACTGGTTGCAGTTCTGTTGAGTGTCTCGCTTGGGGTTATACAGGAATACAGGGGCGAGAGAGCAATGGAGGCCCTCATAAGTATGACTGCACTCAAGGCACGGGTCCTAAGAGATGGGGAGGAGCATGTTCTGGATACTAAACATCTGGTTCCTGGAGATATCGTTATTGTAGATGAAGGAGATAAAGTGCCTGGAGACGTAGAGCTTCTTGAGTCAACTGGCCTGGTTGTGGATGAGTCGATGCTTACTGGTGAATCCATGCCAGTAGAAAAGGAGGCAGGCAGGGAAGGAGAATTGGGCTTTTTGTACATGGGAACAGTTATCACCAGGGGAAGAGGAACCGGGATAATACGCGGAACTGGAATGAGAACTGAGATGGGGAGGATTGTTGAGACAATACAGGTAAAGGAGGATAAGACACCTCTTCAGCGGAAACTAGATTGGCTCGCAGGTAGGATTGGTCTTGTTGGGATAGTGGCATGCATCGCCATATTCTTCATTGGGAGAGCAATGTATCCGGGCATAGATGACAGAGAGATGTTTCTTATAGCTGTAACGCTTGCCGTTGCGTCTGTTCCCGAGGGACTTCCGACAACTGTAACAATAACCCTTGCAATAGGAATGAAAAAGATGGCTGCTAGGAATGCAATAGTGAGGAAACTGCTTGCTGTTGAATCCCTTGGAAGTGTTACTGTTATCTGTACAGACAAAACAGGCACAATAACAAAGAACATGATGACAGTTAGGAGTGTTTTCGTAGATATGGAAGAGATAACTGTAACTGGAGATGGGTATGATGGGCCCGGAAGATTGCTCATAGATGGAACTCCGCTGATGAAACAATCTGAAACTCTGAAAACACTTCTTGGATCAGCAGTACTGTGCAATACAGCTGCCATAACTCGAGTTAATGGAAGAGCAGAGGTTGTAGGGGATCCAACAGAGATTGCTCTTCTTGTTCTTGCTGAAAAGGCAGGGGTGAATTACAACAAATTGAGAAAACAAAACCCGGCTGAGGGAGATCAGCTTTTTGACTCAAGAAGGAAGATGATGGTCTCTTTGAATTGTGTTGGAAAAAGCCACATGGCGTTTGTTAAGGGTGCTTTTGAATCAATAATAGAGCGCTCTAGTTTTATTGTCTTGAATGGAGCTCAGAAAAGGATCACAAAGTCGCATAAAGATAGGTTGTATGCGCAGAGTGAGCGAATGGCATCTCAGGGGATGAGAGTACTTGCGATAGCTGAAAAGAGGGTGGAGAAAGACTCGCATAGTACTGACAGCGGCCTTGTTTTCCTTGGTTTAGCAGGAATGATGGACCCACCGCGCGAAGAAGCTTTCCAGGCTGTAAAGGACTGTAAGGACGCGGGAGTAAAAGCGATAATGATAACTGGTGACAGTCCTGTAACTGCGAGAGCAGTTGCTGGAGAGGTTGGGATATATCAGAAAGGGGATAGGATATTGACGGGAGATGAGCTCTCAAAGATGGGGGAGCGCGAACTAAGAGCAGTGTGTGATTCAGTCAGTATATATGCAAGGGTTATGCCTGAACACAAACTTAGGATAGTCAAGGCACTCAAGGATAAGGGACATGTTGTCTCAATGACTGGGGACGGGGTGAACGATGTTCCTGCACTGAAGCGAGCTGATGTGGGGGTTGCAATGGGATCCGGAACAGACGTTGCAAAGGAAACGGCAGAGGTTATACTTGCAGATGATAATTTTGCCACAATTGTTCGTGCGGTGAAGTATGGGAGGAACATATATGACAACATAAGAAACTTCGTAAGGTTCCAGTTCTCGACAAATGTAGCTGCAGTTGCAACGATGTTCATAGTTCCGTTTGCAAGGCTGCCCATACCTTTTACCCCTCTTGGACTGCTTTGGATAAACATAATAATGGATGGTCCGCCTGCTCTTGCTTTGGGGACAGAAGCCCCTGGAAAAAAGATAATGGAGAGAAAGCCCAGAAATCCAAAGGAGAGCATAATATCTGGCCTTATTGGAGGAGTCTTAACAACTGGTGCAATCATGTGTGTTGGAACAATAATCCTGATTGTTCTTTCACTTCATAGGGAGCCTGTTGAGATATCTACAATTGCATTTACTGGTTTCGTAATGTTCCAGCTTTTCAATGCATTGAATTGTCGTTCAAACACGGAATCGGTATTCTCTGAATTCCTTAGAAATGGGTATCTGATAGCTGCACTTATTACATGCGCTGCGCTTCAGATTCTTATAATATATATTGAACCGCTGCAGAAAGTTTTCAAAACCACTGGCCTTGGATTTGAAGATTGGATACTCATCTTGGTTGTTTCCAGTAGTGTGTTGGTTATTGAAGAGATTAGAAAGTTTTTTACCGGAAGGCGTGATTTGGATGTATGATTACGGTTTTGTGGAAAGGATAATCAAAAGAAACCTTAGGGAATATGTGAAAAACTCAGGGCATAGTGGAGTTGTGGTGGGTGTTAGCGGAGGTGTTGACTCTGCCGTGTGTGCCACATTAGCCGTAAAAGCACTTGGAAAGAAGAATGTTGCAGGTGCAATAATGCCCGTTGGAAAGATTGCTTTGAAAGATGTTTCTGATGCTGTTGAACTTTGCATGGGTCTTGGGATAGAACATTACCTCATTGACATTGGTGGGATTGTCGATCTCATAGTTGACTCAGTTGATTCTGTAAGAAAAAAGAAATGCAGTAAAATTGAGAAGGGCAATATAGCTGCCAGGATAAGGATGGTTTTCTTGTACGGTTTAGCTTCAGACAGAAAGAGTCTTGTACTTGGAACAGGAAACAAAAGCGAGCTTCTCTTAGGGTATTTCACAAAGCATGGTGACGGGGGCGTTGACCTTCTTCCTCTTGGGGATTTGTACAAGGGAGAGGTTTACGATCTAGCAAAACATGTGGGTGTTCCTAAGAAGATACTGGCAAAGAAACCAAGTCCTAATTTGTGGGAAAAACAGACAGATGAGGGTGACCTTGGGTTCGCCTATTCTTTTGCAGATTCTGTTTTGGGTATGTTTCTGGAGAGAAATATGGATGGTAATGAGATAGTGAAACATTTGGGAAAACGTAAAACTGTTAAGAAAATCTATGGGATGGTAAAAAGTTCATCCCATAAAAGAAATCCTCCGCGCATACTCTCGATGAAATTGGGGTTGTGGCAATGATAATGACAATGGGAGAAGTGTTGATTGATTTCATAGGGAAGGGGGAGCTCTCCAAGTGCGAGAGATTCGAAAAATGTTTTGGTGGTGCGCCAGCAAATGTTGCGAGAGGCATAGCTGCACTTGGAGAAAAGGTAGGGATGCTTGGGATGGTGAGTAATGATGGCTTCGGCAAGTATCTCCATGGTACTCTCAAAAAAAATGGTGTTGATGTTGGGGGAATTGTTACAGGTAAAGATAGGAACACAAGGCTTGCTTTTGTTTCAGTTAAAGAGGATGGGGAAAGGGAATTCACATTCTACAGTGACATGTGTGCAGATGAGGGATACGGCCCAGAACACATAGATGAGAATTATTTGAAAAAGGCTGAGATCCTTCATTTTGGTTCAATAGGTATGATGAGCCATAATGGAGAAAGTGCAACACTGAAAGCCGCGGAAATCGTAAAGAGTGTTGGGGGGAGGATATCCTATGATCCGAATCTAAGGCCTATGCTCTGGAGCAGTGAGAGTGAGATGTTGAAAAAGGTAAGTATAGGACTTAAGTTAGCGGATATATTGAAAGTAGATTTAGATGAGTTTGAGAAGATAACTGGGGAAAGAGACCCTAAGAAAGGTATTGATCAACTACCTGAAATGGAACTCGTGTGCATAACCCTAGGAAATGATGGCTGTTATTATTACAATGGTGGAGAACTGAAGCATCACAAAGGATATAAGATTCAAGCAATTGATTGCACTGGTGCTGGAGATGCGTTTACAGCTGGTTTGCTTTACAGTTCTGTGAATAAGAAAGGTATTGATGACTGTATAGATTTTGCAAATAGAGTTGGTGCGACATCAACAAAAAAACGCTTCCCTGATATCGAAACAGTAAGGAGAACTATAACGGGGTGATCATGTGAAAGCTGCGCTATGGAAAGGAGTGAAAAACGTTGGGGTTGAGGATATCCCGGTTCCTGAGCCCAAGGATAACGAGTTGCTGCTTAAGGTTGGTGCATGCGGGATATGTGGTACAGACGTACACATATACTATGGAAAGATGACCTATGCAAAGCCCCCCGTTGTTCTTGGACATGAGTTTGCAGGTGTTGTGGAGGACGTTGGGAAGGAGGTAAAGGACATAAGAAAGGGAGACCTTGTTGCTGTTGATCCAAATGCATCGTGTAACCATTGTTATTACTGCAGGAATGACATGCCTAACCAGTGCTTGCATCTTGATCCATATGGTGTTGTTAAAGATGGGGGGTTTGCGGATTACTGTGTCATAAATGAAGTGGGGGCAGTTGGTTTGAGAAAGAAGATAACTGCAGAACAGGGTGCGTTCATAGAACCCCTATCGTGTGTTTGCCATGCTTTTGATAAGATAAAGATGAAACCAACAGACTGTGTTTCTGTAATCGGATGCGGTACAATAGGATTGCTTATGCTACAGATGGTAAAGGCGCATGGGATTGAAAATGTAATATGCACAGATATACGTGAAAAGAATCTGAAGCTCGCTGAGAAGCTTGGGGCAAAATATGTTTTCAACCCGCAGAAAACAGATTTGAAAAAAGAGCTCAATGGTATAGCTAGTGGTGGAGTAAGCTTATGCCTTGATGCATCCGGGAATGTAGCCGCAATAGAAGAAGGGCTTGACATGATTAAGAGGGGGGGAACCATGATGCTCTATGGGAATGCTCCTGAAGGAAGCCATGTGCGAATAAATCCTGTTGATGTCCTTAGAAAGGAGATAACAATAATGGGAAGCTGGTTGAACCCACACTCCGTACAATATGCAGTTGATGTATTGGAGCAAGGAAGGGTTGATATCGAACCCCTCGTTAGTAAACGGGTTCCAATTGAGAAGCTTGTTGATGGAATAGAGCTAATGAAAAAAAGCGAGGATGGGATAGTTAAGATATTGGTCACGCCTTAGTGTACTTTCCTTACTGGTTCGTGGTTTGCCCTAAGTCCTTCTATTTTATCTTGGACTAACTGTTGGTATTTGTCTATATCTCCAAGTGAGCGGACTGCTGCGTCAGATATTTTAATTACTTCAGGGGAAACTTTGCGTGCTCCTTTGCTTTCCTGTTCTTTGAAGAACACTGCAACGGGTATGACTGTTGAGTTTGTTGATTCGGAGAATTGATGATTGTTTTTAAGCCCCATTATTCCAACATCATTTCCGGAATCTCCGGCATATATGACTAACTTGTGTCCTTGGAGTGTCCTGTTTAGTGCTTCCAATGCAATTGGCTTTGAGATCCCTTTTGGGGTTATATCAAGCCCATGGTTTGCTGCTACGCAATCGAGTTCTGCTCCACTGCTTTGTATAAAGGAGGTTGCTGCAGTGTTTAGTGCATTAACCATGAACTGCTCTGTTGTTGTTATCCTATCCCCATCAGCGTATGTTGAAGGGCGTGGACAGAACATTATCTCGTTTCTACTATAGAATGATTCAGCCGGTTTCGGGAGAACCATAACTTCTCTTTCCTGAAAAATCGACATTAGGCCAGATATGTCTCCTGAGTTCTCATATGCTTCTATAAGGGATATGTCTGACACAACTCCTATCCTTCCTTTCAAGATAAGTGTTTTCAGTTCTCCGAGTTCACCGGCCCTACTTAGGATCTCACTTGCAACAGAATATGTTTGATCCACTATAACAACGACTCCTGTGCTATCTGTTGAATTTGCCTTTAGATCTTGGAGAAGTTCCGTCTCCCCTCTTGGTTCAATTAGTTCACCATAGAGTTTGCCGCCTCTTGATAGGACTTCAAAGTATTCGTTCTTGTTTGCTACTAATTCACCTACTCTTTCTGGGAGCCCTTGAGGCAGTTCATTAACTGAGTTGTGCCGGGATATCTCTATACCTTCTACTGTTGCGTTAACGAAAGTTATTCCATTATGGTTGAAGGTACTATTCAGGTGATTACGGATATCAGATAGAATCCTCAGTGCTTTTGCTGCCCTATCTGATTGGGAGCTGTCGAATGGAATGAATTCTATTGAACCTCCATCTACTATTGTTATAAATTCCTGGCCATCGGGCATTCGAACATGGCATCCTGCTTCGCAGATCATATGTATATCTGTAGGGAGCCATTCGGATTCTCTTCTCTGTTCTAATATCCCCAAGAATGCTTTCATGTCTCCACTGCACTCATCTAATGTCCTAAGATCAGACAGAAGCCCTGCTCTCCCCTGCGATATCATTTTCTTTATCTCTGAGATGTCTTCGGCAGTTACTCCGTTATCTATTGCTTCTTTAACTCTTTCAATAAGCTGACCTGCCCCATAAGGATCGTCGAACAGTTCCATAACATATTTTACTGGTTTTCCTGTTGCAGTTGATGGAATGAATCCCTCATCACATTTTCTCTGTAACTGCTCGAGCATTCCGTCAAACATACTGGGTACGTTTGTTGGAGTCAGTGTATCATCAACATCCCACATCATCATCTTCAGAATCCTGTAGCTTGCATATTTGTTGTCTATTTCATAATTCCCAAAACGAGATAATTGATCTGAAAAATCGTCAATCAATCTCTGCTCCTGTTGCATGAACCACTCCCTTAGAATTGCCTGATCATCCATGAATGTAGAGTATTCCTCTTTTTTCAGCCTCCCTGACGCTCTTAGTTCCTTTATGTTCACAGCCCTTACTACTTCAATCCTATCGAAGAGATCACTGAGTTGCTTTAGTTCAGTTCTGCATGAGGCTGCAATCGCACTCTCAGGTTTCATTATTGTACTTTCCATTATCTCTTTTCCCTCCCCTCTCTGTGCCCTTAACATACGCTTCTCAACTGATCGAATTAGGGATGAAAACTCCGGTCCGGATACCTCCGATGTTAAACGAACCATCCTTAGAATAAGGCGTTCTCTTGCCCTGCTTTCAGTGGGCTGTTTCCGGATCCTTTCTACGTAGTGCGGTTTTTTTACGTAAAGGTTTTGGCTCATTGAATCAATCCTTTAATATAATGCCTGTAGGCCTTAAGATAACTGGCTCTCTTTCTTTTTTTAATTGCTCCATTAGTAGGTTTTCAAATGATGAGGAGTCAAGTGCCTTAGCTATATCTATGAAATACTTTGTAACTTTCTTTGCAACAAGTCTCTCATGATAAAGGGTTGTATCTAATCTACAGATATTTACATCAGTAAGAATGGAGTTAAGTTTTTCACTTGCTTCTTTAATACTTGAGTTCCTTATGTCTGCAATTGCTGCTTTTAGGAGCTCTTGTTTCTCAAACATGGCATCCCAATAATCTGATTTCGGGTCTATTGCTCTCTCGCGGTCTCTGGCTATGTTGTGATTTGCAGAGTAATATAGAAGTGCGGCTATTGTAAAACATAGTTTCCTAGGGGTTATGCTGAACTCATTAACTGCTGATAGTGCAGGTGCAATCAGCCTCTCGTTTCTTTGGAGTTTCCTAAGAGGGTTTGAAACAACTCGTGAAAGCTCATCTTTCAGTGATGGATCAGACATCCTGTGCATTGCACTGTTCATAAAATGTTGTAGTGAAGGTCTATCGAACCCACTTATCCCCTCAAGAGTATGTATCACTTCAGTTTCTACCATACTAATTGTGAAACTATGGATTTCCTCATTCTGTGCAGCAGCATTCATCATCCTATGATCCATAAGGGCCCCAAGAACAGCTATTGATATCTGTGCTGAATCGAACATATTTGTCTGTCTTATCTGATATGGGGCAATGTTATCCACTAATGTTATTTCATTCAATCCTACTGGGCATGAGACCATATCTGTTGAATCCCAGTACCAACTTGTGCTTCCTTCAACCAAAGTAACCAGATCATCTCTTCTTTTTGTTTGATCCCATATTGCACTTCTCTCTGAATCAGTAAGAATCGGGGTTATTACATCGAGGACATTGTCAACAAATCCAACGTTTCCTGCAATCCAATCAGAAAACTCCGAATTCGTATTAGCTAGCCCCATTATAACATTCCTCATTATTTCCGTTGCATGTGGGGTGTCCTCCGTGCAGATTAGGTTAACAGTTGATCTTTCGCCTGCTGTTTCTTTGTCAAATTTTGCCTTTAGAATAGAATGAACAAGATTTATTGTATCAGTCGGATCAGAAGAAACATTGGAACTTATGCTTGTGGGTGCAGTTGCTGTTACTATAATGCTAACTGCATGATCAGATGCCTTATCTACAAATGTAGTTAGTTCACCCTTGTTGTCCATAAGCCATGCCCCTTCTACTAACTTGTGTTTCTGGGATAGGTGTTTTGTTTGGATGACTCTGTAGCATCCCTGTTTTTTGTAGGAGTCAACAAGCGGTCCATTTCTTTCTATTGCATATACGTTCATCCCTGAATCCGTTAATGTGGGTATGACTACCCCCCTACCTACTTTTCCAAAACCTATAACTGCAGCTTTTGGAGTCTTTGGATTCTCCCATGATCTACTTATAAGCTCTGCATTGTGTCCGCTAACTCTTATTTGCTTCATAATAATCTATTCCTCTGTAAGGAATTTGCAACGGACCTAATTCCTTCATTATCGATCCTTCTGTACATATCTATTATCCTTAATCCAATGCTCTCATCTATTGGTGAACCTTTTGAAAGTCCGGTTAATTTCGTATCAAATACTACCAGTTCAACATTTCCATTTCTAAGATGTTCTTGGTAGATCGCTTTCTTTGGGTCTTGTTCAGTATATTCAACGGGGGGAAGACCGCGGGCGCAGATAAGAAGAGATGCAATTCCGAGTGCTATGTGGTCGTATGGTTGTTTGAACTGCGCAGACTGTATTGCTGAACGTATGAGCCTGTCATTTGCACCTAGTTTCCTGAATGGATCCCTTCTCACCCTAGAAAGCGTATCCGGTAAGGACTTGTCCTCAAAACGCATTAGAACCTCCCCTATGAACTCCTTTTCCCCAGATGTTGGAAAGAATCCTCTGTGTTTGAAAAGGACATTTGTCACTTCAGCTATTGCGCCCCCAACAATGCCCCTAACAAATTCATCACCCATTGCTTCAGTTGTACTCCTGTGTTCAAGTAGAGAACCCACCGCAGCAAGTATTGCGTGTGGCCCATTCAAGCCAAGCAGTTTCTTTGTTTCGTGCATTTTTATGTTGTCAGATATTTTCATATGGCCAAAGACTAGTTCTTCGGGAAGAAGAGCATATTCCCTTGTTCCATCCCTCCATATGTTCTCAACAATCCAGGAATAATCTGCCTGGACAACGGTGAGTTGTTCATCCATAAAACCTAGTTTCTCTGTGAGTGCCTCACCCATGGTGCTTGTTCCAACTGATGATTCCAAAGCATCAGGAGAGGGAGCTATCCGGTCGACAACTGTTCTTGGGAAACCAACGCGATTATCGATCCACTTCATAAATGCAGCTGGAAGTTTTCTGTTTTCCGCTGTTATCCTTACTGCATCGTATGCCTGCCTTCCATTATCGAAATCATTTTCGCATAGGACTATGTTTATTGCGCCATTATCTGGCCCAGTGCCCCCCAGTTTCTTGAATCTGGCATACAGTGCATTTGTCAAAGAAACAAGGACAGGGTTTGCATTCCCGTGCTCATTTATTTTCAGTATATTTGGAGAAACCGTCGTAGAAATTATCTTGGTTCTAGGGTCTGACACAATCAAATCTATATTTGTTTGTTCGTCTGAGAAAATAGCTCTTGCATTTGAGATTATATTCATCTGTAAATGTGTGTTTTGAACTTCGAATACTGTATAGCCCCCTTGTTCGTTTATTCTCGGAACAGCAGGAGCAGACCGCACATCAACAAAAAAAGTTCTTATTGGTGTTTCAGGATTAGATACCGTGCTTTTCCAGTATGCCCAGTTGGCGAATCCCTTTCCCATCACTCCTGCTCCAAAATGGAGAGCCTGTGTTCCAGAGTATTCTCGTCCCCATACCCTGTCCTTCATTTCAGCAGCTTGTCTAAGCGCATCCCTGACTTCCCCCCTGTCCGATTGCGTCTTCCCGATACAGAGTGGACTAGACCCTGATGAATATTTTTGTGCAGCCATTCCCCCCAACTACTTAAAAACGAGTAAATATTTAGGTATGAAGTGGTATAAAAAGGTATACCATATGATAAAGTTCTTTATCATGGGCTGATTACTGTGAATTCTGCAAATAGGCAGAGAATATGGCAATGAGTATTAGAAACAATCCTAGCAGGACATAGGTTCCTCCGATGAGAAAAGCGCCTATTCCACTGAATCCTTTTCTTTTCGGGCCTGAAAAAGAAGGGAACGTAAACCAAATTATCCTGTATCTTATTCCTTCCATACCATACAGAATCGATAGAATTCCAATTTCTATTAGTACAAGAAAGGATATTATGTTGAAAAACAGTTGATCTCCTGAAAAGAGATTAGAGTATATGGATGCGCAAGCTGCAACAGTTATCGATGCTATTGTAAGCCATTCAAGTGCTATTACAAACTTTGGTTTCGGTCTTCCGGTCTTAATCTTGTTTAAATCCATGCTTTACTTTCTGCAAAGGAATTTAAATAAATAAAGGTGTTTTATTAGCATGGCGTTTCAGGATGATCTCAGCAAAGAGATAAGTAGGCGAAAATCCAGAAAAGCAGCTGTTTCTAAGGTTGTTGATGAGTATTACAAGAAGCGTGAGGAACTGGATGAGGATGAGGAAGCCCTTAGAGATAAGCTGAGGAGTATAAAGAAACAGTGCGTTGAGGATCTTGATGATCTTATTGAAAAAACGAAGGATTCGTTCAGAAAAAAAGGAGTCTCCGTATACATTGCAAAGGATGCAGACGAAGCATTAGAGATAATAGAGAAGACGATTGGAAACGAGAAGAACATTGTGAAATCAAAGTCAAATACGTGCAAGGAGATAGGACTTGAAAAACTTGAGAAAAAAGGTAAGGAGATAATAGAAACGGATACTGGAGATTTTGTTGTAAAGCTTGTTGGTGAGAAAGGTATTCACCAAGTGATACCTGCAATGCACATAACCCCAAAAGAGATATCGGCTGCCATAAATAAGAAGTTTAAGAAAAACATAGGGAACGACCCAGTAAAGATAACTCATTTCATAGCAGACCACCTTAGGGAGAAGATAAAGGGGGCGGGCGTTGGGATAACTGGCGCCAATTCAATTGCAGCTACTGGGACAATCGTGCTTCTTGAGAACGAGGGGAATATATCTCTTGTAAGCAGGGTCCCAAAGAAACATATCGTAGTAGCAGGAATTGAGAAGATAGTTCCGACACTTGAGGAAGCAATGCATATCGTAAAATGTGCAACGATATGGGGGAGTGGCCGCGGTTGGCCTGTTTATGTGAGCCTTATCTCTGGGCCTAGCTCAACTGCAGATATTGAAAACGAACTTGTTTGTGGAGCGCAGGGGGCTTGCGAAGTAACCCTTGTGCTCATTGATAATGGAAGAACTGAATTAAGAGATAGATACCCCGAGATGCTTTATTGTATAAACTGCGGTGCATGCAACAACCTATGCCCAGCCTACAGGCAGGTTTTGGGATTCTTCGGAGAAAGGTATCCTGGACCGAAAGGGATTGTCTACGCGGCACTTCTGGGAAAGGGAGAGGCCAATTACCTATGCAACCTTTGTGAGAATTGCAAGTATTCGTGTCCTGCAAAAATAGATCTCCCAGAATATATTCGGAGGGCAAGAGGAGAACTACATATGGAAACAGACAAGAATATGATAAAGAAAATACGCGAGCATGGAACCCCCTTTGGAAAATTAGAGAAGGGAAAGACGCCGGACAAACTCTATTGCTGTTGATTAGATGGAGGTAACTTCTTTTATCTCTGAACTGGAATTCGGTTTGTTTACTACAGTTTCAGTAATCTTTCATTACTATGTTTATTCTCTTGTTGCCCTGCTTTCGCTTATAACTGTACCTTACCTTAGAAAACGGGGAAGATACTATGCTCTTGCATTTTCCATGGTCGCAATAATAATCCTTGTACTTGCACTAAAGGGAATATACGCTGTTCCAAGGCCTTGTAATGACTGGTTGGAGAACCCTAAGGTTGAGTGTCCTCCCGTTGATGATTATGGGCTTCCTAGCGGCCATACGGCATTCTCGTTTGTTTTTGTTGGTGCTTCCCTTGGGACACCAGTATTTCCATTGTATCTTTTGATCGGAATAATTGTTGGGCTAAGTAGGATGTATATTGGAGTCCATAGCCTTGTCGATGTTGCCGGAGGCGCTGCACTTGGAGTCATAACATATCTTATCATAGAAGAAGGAGTGGATAGAATCTCAAAGAAAGGTAGAAAACATGGAAAATAGGAGAAAGGTTTTTCATATTGAAATTGGAATTTTCCTAATGCTTTTGCTTGTTAGTTTGAGGTTTGAGTATGTTGTTCTCATCGTTCTTGCTTCTGTTTTTCTAGGGCTTGTGATACTAAACAAGAAGCTTTTGGGCGGCTCTGTTCCAATTGCGGATGAGATGCTTATTGTGTTTGGGAGGGAAGGAGAATCTCCTGCGCATGGTGCCTTTTGGTATGCGTTTGGTGTCTTACTCATATTCTCATTTGTACAGGATTTCAATGGGATCCTTGCTTCGGTATTCATCCTAGGGGTATCAGACGGCCTGTCTACAATCGTAGGTATCCATGGAAAGCATAAGCTCCCGTACAATAAGAAAAAGAGTTTAGAGGGAACTGCTGGTTTTGCATTTGTTTCTTTAGTAACATACTTCCTGATAGGTCCGATTGCAATTCTGTTCTCTTTGTTAGGTGCATTTTTTGAGAGTATTGATCTCAAATTGGATGACAACCTCATTATATCGATATTCTCCTGTGTCTTCTTTTTTGTTTTTTGAGTTAAATTATTAAGGTCAGTCAACAATAGAGTTCCATGCATTCCAGGGCAACAATATTTCTAATAATTCTAATTGGAACTGTTTTTCCTCAAGCAGTTATAGATTACATGCAGCTTGGCCCCTCGCTTATAACAAACAGTTCTGATACCGACTGTCAGGCAGTGATAACGTACAATGGGGAATCTGCCATAGGTGTGAAGTATCTGATTTGGGATTCCACTGGAAGTAGAAAGACTCCTGCTTATTCAGATAGTGCTGAGTGTATTGGTACTAATTGGGTTTCCGGAAAACTATGCCATAGCGGCTATTTTGATCCTGTGCCATTGACTGGGGTTATCACCTGTCTTTTCGAGATTTCCCATGGTGATCAGGTAGTCACTGAACAGGTTGCGGCTGCAAGAGTGTGTGAAACAAACTGTCCGCCCGGGTGTGGAGACGGTGTTTGTGTTGGCAACGAGAGCACCATAACCTGCGCTCAGGATTGTCTTCCCTATAGAATCGAGATGGAGATACTCTCTCCTAAGGAAAATATAGGGATAAAACGTGGGGAAGAGGTTCAGTTGATCGTAGAGTTGAAGAACAGAGACGGACCAGTGGGTGGAGCGGAACTGTATGCAAGTGGTTTCTTTGGAGAAATAAGTATGGATGAGGTGGCTGGTGAAGAAGGAATGTATTGGGGAAAAGTTGTTGTTTCTGAAGATTCTGATGGACCTGGCATGATAGAATTCAAAGTGCATGGGGAGGATTCCATAGAGATAAAACATGTTATAGTGAAGGTTATTCCTAAAATAGATCTGGAACTAGACATTAAGGATACCTATAGCCTGGGAGAGATTGTTTTCATTGAACCTGTGATGAAAAGCATTGTTGAAAATGTTGGTGGAACCTGTTATGTTGAGCTACATAACTCAGTAGGAAAGACAGTCTACAGGAAAAACGCAACTGCCATAAATGGAAGCGTATCTTTCTCGTATCATAGCAGCCTTGTTGAAGAAATAGGTGACTGGAATATTACGTTAGAGTGTGTGGATTCATTTGGTAATTTGGGCGAATGGAGTGGAAGCTTTGATATGGTTGATGTTGAACCTGGATCTTTTCTTGAAATTGTACATCTTGGGCCTATTGTTGGGGCATATAAAAGAGGGAGCACTGTATCGGTAACCGTTAGGGTTCTTAGAGAAGGTTCTTCTGTCTCTGGAGCAGATGTGTTTTTTCTAAGCCCAAGCAATGGCAGAATGGATATGAAAGAAGTAAGTGATGGAGTATATGGGAGCCCATATACAATACAATGGAGCGATAGTGTTGGAACCTGGAGAATAACTAGCAGAGCATCACTAAAAACAGATTCTGGGATAGTTGAGGGGAGCACCTACAGAGATATTAGCATAACGCCTGCCCCCATCGATATAACTGTGCTCCGCCCAAACAAAGGAGAGTTCGGTGTTGGGGAAACCGTGGAGATTATGGTTAAGGCGGAGTACCCTAATGGGGAATTGGCGAACATAACAAGGCCCCGCCTTATACTTGGAGAAAAAGAAATAAACATGAAGGAAGTTTCTGTTGGTACTTACAGAACCTATTACAAAGTTGAGGATTCTGAGTTTGATGAGATTTTATTCACAATAAACATGGAAGATGCACACTATAACGCTGGGTCAAAAAGGTTTGCGTTGAAAGTAACTGGAACCTCTGTATCCTACTATTTCGAACAGTATGGATACATTGTCGCTTTCTTGATTCTGGCTGGAGTTATTTGGATATGGTTATATTTCAAGAGAACATCCGGCCATATGAAAAAAGAGAAACTGGTAAGAAGAAAAGAGGAACTTATTCACATGAAAAAGAATCTCCAGGTAAGATATCTTAAGGAAGGAAGTATCGACAGAAAAGCATTCCAGGAATTGAATGATGAATACGAGGAAGAATTGGATAGATTAGAACAGGAATTGGAGGATGAAGACAATGACTGATGAAGGTAAGATAACTGCTGCAAAAAAGGCACTTGGACATGTTAGGCCTGGAATGACCATAGGGTTGGGAACTGGGAGCACAACTGCCTATTTTGTCAAGATGTTGGGCGAAAAAAACAGGGAAAAAAACATGGAACTGAAATGCATCTCCACATCATTGAAAACCGAAAAACTGGCGCGAAAATACGGGCTAAGTACTTTTGGATTCGAAAAACTAAAGAGTATAGATATTGCTATTGATGGAGCAGATGTTGTTGTAGGAAACAACCTCATAAAGGGCCTGGGGGGAGGGGCCATTACGCGGGAGAAGGCAGTCGATTATAGGTCTCTAGAATTTATTGTGATTGTCGATCCTTCAAAACTAAGCAGGGTGTTCGGAGGCAATGTCCCTGTTGAGGTGTTGCCCTTTGCTTCGGAGGCAGTTAGGCGAGATCTTAAGAGACTCGGAGCAAAGAGAATAAGGTATCGCATGAATGGAAAGAAAAGATTGGTAACAGACAATGGAAACTATATAATTGATTCATTATTTTCAAAAATAGAAAGACCGGCGGATATGGAAAGGAAGTTGAACATGATTCCCGGCGTAGTTGAGAATGGCATATTTACCAGAAAATGCATAGTGATTGTTGGTAGGTGAACATGCAGGGAAGTTTAGTATTCAATTTTCTTCTGGTTGCAAATGCTCTTGGGGCTGCCTATGGGTTCATATTCTACTACGGAGCGCAGCTCCTTAACACAAATCCCATACTATGGATATTTGTCCCTGATTGTCCACTTTATGCTTTCCTGTTTGCACTTACCCTAATAATGCTAAGTGAGAAGATAAAGGCTGATTGGCTTTATTTCGTAGCTTTTGTTGGTGCACTTAAGTATGGGTTCTGGACGATGTATGTACTCTCAGTTTATTCAGAATATTATTTCACTCCAGACCATTGGCTCCTCTATTCTGTTCTTTTTGTCTCGCATGTATTCCTCTTCCTAGAGCCATCGATATTTCTTGGGAAAATAAATGTCAAAAGGGAGTGGCTTGGACTTGCTGTTTTCTGGTTTCTCCTTAATGATGTTATGGATTATGTTTTCAAAACACATCCTCCTGTTCCGTTGGCCCATACTGGGGAGATATTCTATGCCGCTGTACTGATGAGCCTTGTATTCTCGCTTTTCTCCTACTGGATAATAAAAAGATTTGAACCTTAGGTTAAGTTTCCGGGTAGTTTCTTTACGATCTTCTTTTTTGACTTTGTGTTCTTTAGCACTTCCTTTGAGACCTCGGCCAGTGATTTTACGGGAATAACCTGTATCTTCTTTCTCTTCTCCTTGCTTAGGTATACATCGTTCAGATTAGAGTAAGGGATTACAACTTTTTTGGCTCCTGCCTCTATGGCTGCCTCTATTTTTGCAGTTACTCCCCCAACTGGCAGGACCTCCCCTCTTACACTTAATGAGCCAGTCATTGCAACGGTCTGATCAATGGGTATTCCTTCCATTGCAGAGAGAACAGACATTGCTATTGCTATGCTTGCACTATCTCCCTCAACCCCTTCATAGGTCTGAAGGAACTGGACATGGATATCGTATTGTGATACATCCTTTCCTATGTGTTTCTTTATTATTGCAGAAACGTTTTCAACCGCCTCCTTTGCTATCTCACCAAGTTTCCCTGTTGCAATCAACTTTCCTTCGCTTCTTGAGGACGCTGGAGTGACCTCTGCAACTATCGGAAGTATTATCCCGGAGTAAGAGTCTCCTAGGACCGCAAGT
>CAZYPB010000007.1:3597-10471 GCA_964649265.1 Microcaldota archaeon | reverse complement strand
GTTACAAAAATCTGATACTCCTTCTTTAGATCTATGAACTCTTGCGTCATCTGTTGCTCAAGTGTCTTTGCAACTCCTTTTGATTTATGAACATGCTTTTCCTGGACCAGTTTCGCTTCCTCCTGTCTTGCTATGTCTCCTGCAGCCCTGACTAGCCCCCCAAGTTCTCTTAATTTAAGGGAGAGCTTGTTCTTCCTCCCTGCTTTCTTTCTGGCTTCTTCAATTATTAGCTCAACTGCACCCTTTGAAAAATGAGGTATCTTACCGTCCTTTTTTATTTCCTGCGCTACGAATTGTACCAATTTATCCCTGTTCTCAGGAGTATCTGGCATTGTATCCTCAACATATATCTCATAGCCATATCCCCTTATTCTGGAACGGAGTGCAGGGTGCATGTTTCTCAGGTCTATAACGTTTCCCGCTGCAACCAGAACAAAATCACATGGAACTGGTTTTGTCCTAACTATTGCACCTGAACTCATCTCACTCTGACCTGTTATTGAATATTTCTTGTCCTGCATTGCTGTGAGTAGTTCCTGTTGTGATTTGGGGCCCAGGGATGAAACCTCATCAACAAAAAGAACGCCCTTGTTTGCCCTGTGGATCGCCCCGGCCTCAACCCTAAGGTGTGGGGGGGTTCCCAACCCTCCTGAATTCTTGACTAGCAGATTGTTAACGAAAAGCCTTCCGTCCTCTGTTGTTATGTTGTAGACATACCCTTGGTAATTGTCGGAACTGGTGGTTTTTACTTTCGAAGAAGCTATTTTCTCCATGAACCCATATTAAATTTATAAGGTATTAAACCTAACGGATACCTGGAGTGAGTAGATGTTTATCGGTGTTGTGGGAAAACCAAATGCTGGCAAAAGTACATTCTTTGCAGGAGCAACGCTTGTTGACGCGAAGGTTGCTCCTTTCCCTTTTACTACAATAGATGCAAATAGGGGAAAGGCATATGTTAGAGGTAAGTGTCCCTGCAAGGGGTTAAACAGGGAATGTAAACCAAAGAACAGCCTGTGTGAGGATGGGATTAGGTTAATACCATTAGAACTTGTAGATGTTGCTGGACTTGTTCCTGAAGCACATCTAGGAAGGGGACTTGGATTGAAATTCCTTGATGATCTTAGGTCGGCGGATGCGCTTATTCAGGTTGTGGATGTTTCTGGGAAAACAGATCTTGAAGGAAATGCAGCTGAGAATTTTGATCCTGTTAGGGAAGTAGAGTTTCTAGTTAAAGAAATAGAGTTTTGGATAGCCAGTATTTTGAACAGGGGAATGAACAAAGTAAGGGGAAGGGGAATCGATGAATTGGCTGAGTTACTTAGCGGACTGAAAGTTAACAGAACACAGATAGAACGTGCTTGCAGAAATGTTGGTCTTAGTTTGGAACGAATTTCTTGGACTGAAGAGGATATTTTGAAATTCTCAATTGAGATACGAAATGTCTCAAAACCAATTGCAATAGCTGCAAATAAGATAGATACTGGAAAAGGAAAGGAGAACTATGACGGATTGGTTGAGAGGTTTCCAGACCTGGTGATTGTTCCAACATGTGCTGAAGCAGAGCTTGCGTTGAGAAGGGCAAATGAAAAAGGGATTGTAAAATATACTCCGGGTGCCGATGATTTCCAGATAGTTGGCGGAGAAAGTAAGCAGAAAGAGGCACTTCAGAAAATTAAGGAGATAATTAAAAAAAATGGTGGAACCGGGGTACAGAAGACAATAGATTCCGTTGTATTCGACCTCTTGGAGATGATTATTGTTTATCCTGTTGAGGACGAGAACAGGTTCAGTGATCATTTCGGGAATGTTCTCCCTGATGGGTATCTGTTAGTAAAGGGAAGCACGTGCAGTGATCTCGCAGGAAAGATACACACGGATCTGCAGAAAAAATTCATATGTGGGATAGATGCAAGAAAGAAAATGAAGGTCGGAAAGAATCAGGAACTTAAGGATGGGGATATCATAAAGATCGTAGCAAATAGGTGATCATTTCAGTTTTATCTTTCTTGTTCTTCCTTTGTCTGCTTTTACTTCAGTTTCTATAAGGCCAAGTTTTTCAAGTTTTGAAAGATGATTTCTTACAGTCCTATCAGTAATTAAATCACTTTTCAGTTCTTGATAAAGTTCACCGCTTGTATATGGTTTTTTCTTTATGAGTGAGAGAATCTTCTTTTCAAGTGGCTCCAGCATTGTGTTGTGTTCGTGCTCTGTTTTCTCAGGGGAAACCTCTTTTACATGTTCTATTTCAACTGTTGAGGAGTTCTTCCTATCGGCGAGTTTTCCTGCTCTCCAAAGCGTACTTATGGACACGCGGGCATCCCCTCCCTTTTTTGCCCCCGTTGCTGCGCATAGGGGGATTACTTCCTTTCCCAATGAACCTCTTTTGAATGCTTCTTTGCTCCTGGCATTGAGTATGTCTTTCAGCTGCGAAGGAGTGTATTGTTTGAAATATAATCTATGTTGTGAGAATGAGCTCGTTATGCGTGCGTCCAGTTTCGATAGAAACGATTCTCCATTTGAGATTCCGATTATTGCTATCTCAGAACCGAGTATTTCTTGTGACCTTGCTAAATCGTAGAGAATTGACTCTTCTCCATATTGGCTTATTACGAGCCTGTCTACTTCGTCTAGAACAATGACCGGAATTCGTTTCTCCTTTCTTAAAAATTCAGATATCTTCTCAGTGACCTCGTCCGTTGCGACTCCTCTCCTTGGAACAATCTCTCCCAAGGATGTAGCAAGTTTATTTAGTATCGCGTGCCTTGTCGATAATTCCCAACAGTTTATGTATATCGCGAGTGCCCTTTTTGAGTACTCTGAAAGTTGATTTAAAACATATTTTGCACATGTTGTTTTTCCAGTTCCTGGAGGACCTATTATAAGCATATTTTCTGGTTTTTTTCCTTTTACAACAGATCTTAGAGTGGATGCCATTTCCTTTATCTGCGCTTCTCTGTGGATAAGATCCTCTGGCAGATAATCAGGAGTGAGAACCCTCTCGTCTCGGAATACACTTTTCTCATCACTGAAGTCACTGAATATGTTTGTCATGATCATTTTTACCAGTGTTTAATTTTTAATGTTTGTCAGAAACATCTAATCAGATGAAGCTGCCCTGTAGGATATGAACATCATCGAGAGAAACAGAAGCATTGTCGTAATGAAAAATGAGAGTGTTGGGTCTCCCCATATGTCTGCTCCATCAACTGGCTTGTGATAAAGAACTAGTAAGAGAAGTGCTGTTGCCCAGTATATTGGCCTGAACGCATTCACTCCGTCAGCCATATATCCTGTGAGTCTAAATCCCCTTACCCTTGATTCTATGGCTACTATGGTTATTGCAATGAAAGATAGTAGGATCGCATATATTATGTCGTTTTTCGGTACTAGAGCTATTACAAATATCAGTACTCCCACATCGATAAGTAGATCTGTCCCTGAATGGGAACTGTAGGCCATGGTTAAAAGATAGAGAATCCATTATTTATAACGTTAGGTTAGTTTTTTATCTCTTGAAAGGTATCTAGAACCATGAGAATAGTAGCGGATTTGCACCTCCATACAAAATATTCGATGGCCACAAGTAAAGATATGGATATCCGGGGCATATCTGAATGGGCCAAAATAAAGGGAATCGGGCTCATGGGCACTGGAGATTTTACACATCCCGGATATCTTAAAGAGCTTAAGGAGCTTCTTACCCCTCTCGGTAATGGACTTTTCGGATACGATGGAATTACCTTTGTTCTTTCAGCAGAAGTAAGTAATATCTTCCACCAGGCGGGTTTAAAAAAGATTCATCATCTCCTGCTTGCACCTGATTTTGAGACCGTTGATCAGATAAACGAAGGATTGGAGACTAAGGGAAACCTCAAGGCGGATGGAAGGCCGACATTTGGAAGGATGAGTGCAGCTGAGATGGTTGAACTAATAATGGGTGTTTCGAATAGGTGTCTTGTTGTGCCCGCGCATGTTTGGACTCCTTGGTTCAGTTTGTTTGGAGCAAATTCTGGTTTCGATTCAGTCGAAGAATGTTATCATGATATGAGTAAACATATATTTGCTCTTGAGACCGGACTTAGCAGTGATCCTGCGATGAACTGGCGGCTTAGTTCTCTTGACAAATACTCTTTGTTGAGCAACAGCGATGCACATTCTCCAAGAAAGCTTGGTAGGGAGGCCAATGTGCTCGAGCTTAATTCGTTGACGTACGATGAAGTTATGTGCGCGATAAAGAAGAAAGACTCTGGGAAGCTGAAGCTTACATACGAGTTCTATCCTGAAGAAGGAAAATATCATTTCGATGGGCACAGGAACTGTGGAATTAGATTCTCCCCAAATGAAAGCAAGAGACACAATAATATCTGTCCTGTTTGTAGGAGGAAACTAACTCTGGGTGTTATGCACCGGGTGAATGATTTAGCTGACAGAGATGGAAACACTCCTCCGAAGAACGCTGTTCCTTTTGAGAACCTGGTTCCCTTAGAAGAAATTATATCGAAGAGCCTTGGAAAGGGACCTTACACCAAGGCAGTTGGTGAGGTATATTGGAAGCTTATTAAAAAATTCGGAAATGAATTATCTGTTTTGCATATTGAAAGGGGTAAATTAGGTGAACTCGCGGGTGAAAAAATTGCAGATGGAATAGAACGGATGAGAAAGGGAAAAATAAGGGTATTGCCAGGATATGATGGGGTTTATGGAGAAGTTGATGTTTTCAAAGAACCAGGAAAAATTGATGAAGTTAAAGCAAAACAGAGTGCATTAGAAGATTTCGCCTGATTTTTTTCTTTCTATTTCCAGGTATATTCTGTTAACGCTTTTTTCATTTATTTTCTTTCCAAAACACGTGTGTGGGACAAGTGCTCCGCTAAATGTCTTTGGAATATGGAGAAGTTCGTGTATTATGACTTTCTTCTTTTTTTCTTCATCTAGGTTATCGAAATGTTCAGAAAGAACCTCAATTATATAATATGCCTTTATCTCAAGAGCCTGTTGCCATATTCTTGGCATGCTCCATATTCTCGCATATGCCCTTGCCTTTGAACCCTTACTGCGCATGTAAATGAGTCTGAATGAGTTTATGTGGGGAAAATCAGCATATTTTATAAGCTCCTCGGCCATCTTCTTTACGTCCGGGGCAAGGTAAAAATCCATATGTAAATATCGACACAAAATATATATAATTTCCAAGGCTATGTTTGTATGGTGATATAATGAACGAGGACGAGAAACCAGAAGTCACTGAAGAAGAGGAAACAGCAATGCAAGAGCAGATGGCAGCAGAAGAAGGGATTGAAAGCGAACTTGAAGAAAAGCTTCCATTTCCATCTGCGAGAGTTGTCAGAATTATCAAAAACAACCTGAAAAAAGAGCACCAGATAAGAAGCGAAGTCAAAGTTGCAGCCAATGTTCTGCTTGGAGAGATACTTGAGGATATAGCAAAACAGATGGATGAAGAAGAATACTTTACGCTTTCCATAGACCATTTCAACAAAGCAGCAAAGAAATACCGGGAAGTGGATCTTCAATTAAAGCGAATAGAAAATATTCGGAAGATGTTGGAAAAACAACGTGCGGAACTTGAAGAGAAAATAATGCAAATAGAGAATGCAGAAGAGTGGAGATAATTAGAATTGGGGGGTGAACGCCTTCAGGGCATTTCCTAGGCCGACCACTGTAATTATCCTTCTTTTATTGGTCTTCCTACATGATTCCATAGCAACCGTTACACCTGAATTAGTATACACCACCATATATCCAGAATTCAGGCCTTGGAAAGGTTGCTCACCAAATCTCTATTCATATGAACCCTGCAGAACAGAAAACATAAACAGCATATATTTCCAGGATCTTACCTCCTGTTCGGTCGATTCTGAAAAAAACAATTACGTAATATCTGATGCGCATATTCTGTTTGACCTAGAAAAAATAAGGGCTGGAATTATGCGCTTTCAGATGTTAGAATGTTATCATGGACCGGCATCAATATTCATTAAAATCAATGACTGTTATGTTGAGATAAATAATGAGGGATATCAAAATCATAATGTAGCACCTAGAATAAGACAAACAAATATTGCAGAAGAATGTGTTAAGGAAGGAGAAAATATATTATCATTTGAAGGAAACGTTGTTTTCTCTTTAGGAAGTGGAAAGTGTCCATTATTATCTTGCTTGGATGCCCCAATATTTCTCGATCTTATTTTTCCACAATCAAATAAAAAGAACACTGTCAATGGTAATTGTAGTTACAAGGAAGACTTTGTTCATTACTTGTTCGATATCCCAAGTTCAGATAATCTTATCCAAATAAATATCCCAGAGGAAGCACAGCATGTTAACTGTGTAGGTTGTGAAGTATCAGAAAATATAGTATCTATGAATTCCGGGGGAATTTTAGAATACTACACAGAAAGATTGGATTTAACTGTTGACTTTTCAAATGATGGATATTATATTCATGATGAAACAGTAGAAGCCAATATTTCCGTTAAATTAAATGGAATACCCATTAATGCAGATATCTATTTTGCAAATAATACTATTGCTTGTAAACCTGTATTAGGTGTTTGTAGATTGGAATTAGGAACACCAGGATTAGGGGAATATGAACTCGAACTGGAGGCAATAGAAAGTTTTAATGGAAGGAGAGGAAATGGAGTCTTTAGATTTACGGTAGAAGAAAATGCTTCAGTGAATATAAGTGAAGAAATAGAACTAGATAAACTGACTGTTGAATGGGTTATAGAAAACAGTGCCAACAGAACATTTTACTATGATATTACGTATATTTTTCCAGAAGACTTTTTGGGAAATTTCAATATGGAACCTGCACCTAACAGTATCAATTTAGAGAACGACATATTAT
>CAZYPB010000007.1:0-3587 GCA_964649265.1 Microcaldota archaeon | reverse complement strand
TATTAGTTAGTATAATGTGTGGTCCTTATGAAACTTGTTACTATAAGTTATTCTATGAAATCCTTGGGTTTGTGATAAAAAACGAAAAAACCATTTTCCCTAAAAATATAAACGTAAATGATGTAGTTTTCGCAACTTATGAATTTACTATTTTTAATAAAAATCCTAAGAGAACACTAGAAGGAAATGTCAATCTTCCGGATTTTCCGAACGAAAGGTTTGGGGTGGTTCTTGATCCACTAAAAGAGAAAACATTAAGTTTCAGTGTTAGATACCCTGGACCTGTTGACTGTGGGAAATACTTCTCAGATGGAAAAGTTGATATATGTGTTTTAGTTCCTAACGATTTTCCAGGAAACATAACTGTCAGATATTTTTTGCCTTGGTCAAATCTCCAAGACCATATGGGAGGAACCGCTCAATTAGATGGAAAAAACCTGCTTTTCTCTACAAACCAGAATGGGGTTTTGATAAACTTAGGAGAGTTAGACGTTGGAAAACATAATGTGGTGTTTGAATATAAACATAGTAAACTCCTTTGGGAAAATAAAAAAAATGAGCAGAGCGGTATTGAAGTTAAAGATGAATATTATAAGAAGGAAGAATCCAACAATACCAATCAAGAAGTAACTGCAAGCAAACCAAAAGACAACGTAATAGCTGTAGAAGAAAGTTTTTTGGATGAAAAAATAGAGATTTTTGTTGTGAAAGATGGGTCGCCCTGGGAAGGATCTCTAAAGATTATTTCTCCTTCAGGAAAAAATATTTATGTCCCAGTAAAAAATGGTAAGACGGCATGTGTAGTGGATGAGATTGGAGATTGGAAAATCAGTTTCTTTGGGCAGGAAAGAGTAATTTCTATTTCTGAAAAACCAGGAGAAAAAAGAACTGAAGAAAAATTTACTGCTAGATTAATTGGGGGAGTTTACCCAAAATCCAGAAGTAGTGATATGGACTCTGTCTTTGTTTTCTTGGTAGTAATGCCGTTCCTTTTCTTTCCGATAATTGGATATTTGGCTTTCAGGGGACTTGGAAGGCGTGGAATTAGACTCGAAAAAAGATATGATGGAAAAAAAGTTAATATCAAAATTGAAAATAACGGAGAGAGAATATTTGATATCCGAATATCTGATACTTTGCCCAGAGATGCGGATATTAGTGAGTATGGAGGTGGAAGTGTAAAATCTCTTTTGGATAAGGATATAATAAGGTGGAGAAGACCTGAGCTTGGACATGGAGAAACTCTTCATCTTTCATATGAGATTATAACAATGGAAAGACCACACGAAACAAAGCTTAGTGCGTTTGACGGAGAGGGGAATCTAGTCTGTATAAATAGTGAGACTGTTCCTGTTTTAAATGATGATGAATAAAGCAGATTATGCGAACGGCGCTTATACTTGCTTTTATTTTTCTTACAGCTGTTGTTCAAGGAATCAATTGTAATGAAATCGGAGACAACGGCACTATATATTCGGATACTGTTCTAACTGAAGACATTTCAACAGAAGATAGTTGTTTAGTGATAATAGGGGACAACGTAACATTAGATTGTAAAGGACATATGATTAATGGGGCAGGGGGAGGAAATGGAGTAAAGGTATTTGGAACAAATGGAGCAGTAGTGAAAAACTGTAAAATACGATCATTCGACTATGGAATTTACGTTCTCCAAAGCAGTCAAACAAGTTTAAATGGAAATGATGTCCAGGATTCGCGAATTGGAGTCTATCTTTCTTCTACCTCGGATATCAGGATGAGTGAAAACATCATAAAGAAAAATGGGAAGGGGATTTATTCGTATTCCCTTACAACTGGAACTATTGAGAGAAACACTATAACTGAAAATATAAATCACGGTATTGAACTAAAGTCCTCGGTGTATACTTCGGTTGTAGAGAACGGAGTTACGGATAACTCGATAGGAATAGGTGTTTACTCATCGGTGGGGATAATAATAAATGGAAATGACCTCAGAGGATGTCATTCTGGAATTAAGAAAGACTCTGTGAGAGATATGGAAGAGTATGGAAACTACGGAGATTTTGTTACTGGTGAAACCGTGGACGATGTTTTAACGGATATAAGGATAATAAGTGCATTTGCTCTTCTTTTTGTGTCCCTTTTCACGTTTGTTTATATATATGGAAGACGGAAGAAAGAGGAAAAGGGGACTTCATTCAAGAAACTCGGTGTCGATAGAGCAAGTGGGTGGATTGATAGAAGAAAGAAGAAGGTCTAGTGCCTTTTGTACTCCTCGAATGATCTTAATATCTCGTCCTTTGTCAGTGTCTTAACTCTCCTGTTTTTAAGTGATAGTTTAGAAACTATCTCTTGTACTTTGGTGCCATCTAGTTTCAAGAATTTCTTTGAGTCTATGATTGCGTTTCTTAATTTTTTGTTTTTATGTTGAAACAGGGCATTTATAAACTGCGCCAGGCCATCTGAAACCGAGCCTTTTTTTATTAATCTTATTATTTTTGATTGAACTTTTGGTTTTGGGTAGAACGCACTTGCTGGAATGGTATCCACGATCTCTATATCAAACAGGAAACTGCACATTACTGAAAGACGAGAATAATCTCTTGTGTTTGGAAGGGCAGTCGCCCTGTATGCAAGTTCGGACTGTATACACAGGATCGCCTCAGTGAACTCAATTTCTGTTAGTTTAAATATGATTTTTGATGCTATGTAGTATGGGAGATTGGATACAACTAGATCGTACGGGCCTCCGTTAAACTCAAGAAAATCTCCCTGTATTATGGAGGTATTTGGGTTGTTTCTGAACTTTTCTTTTAGGAGAGGGACTAGCCTTGAATCTATTTCGATTGCAGTAAGGCTCTTAGCCTGCTTTGATAGAACGGCGGTAAGAGCGCCGATGCCTGGACCTATCTCAAGAATAGTCTTATCCTTAGGGTCGCAATATGCAATCTCTCTTTGAATTATTGAGTCTTCAATAAGAAAATTCTGCCCGAGTTTTTTCTTTGGACCTATTCCTTTGATAAGGTCAATTTGGCTCATTGGCGGGCATCCCTGTGGGGCGGCCTTGTTAACACAAAATATTTGGAGTCTCCTTTTAGTTCCTCCTCTATTCTGTCAACTAATATGTTGACTGGTTTTGGGAGAAGAACCACCCGTTTGCTTATATCTTCAAAACTCTCAAAGGGTTTTTTCTCTCTCTCGGCCAATATGCTCTTCATATGTTTCTTGCCTACCCCTGGAAGAAGCTCAAGTTGATGGAGACGTATTGTTATTGGGCCGCATTTGTTGAAGAAGTTTATAAATTCCGTTTCCCTTGAAAGGACTATCTTTGTTATTACCTGCTTCATGGAACTTCGAGCAGAAGAGGTCAGCTCATCGAAGCTCACCCTTCCCCGGATATGATCTATCCTCTCTCTTTCCCCTTTTCCAATGTATATCTTTTCACCTAATGTCAGCTGGATGTTTTGCTTTGGTACGACTTCGAGTAGAGTGAAGTATGTCTCGCCTATTATCTGAGCTAGGGGTTCCTTCCGGGTATCTGTGCTTTTCCCATACGGAAAAAAATCTAGTACGAGTCCGTGTTCTTCCATAGTTCCCATATAAAC
>CAZYPB010000006.1:7715-31698 GCA_964649265.1 Microcaldota archaeon | reverse complement strand
GTTAGTGCTGCGGATAGTGCAGATGGTCCTCCCTCCCTATTCGTGTATGCGCCTATGATTGAATTGGCGTATGCCACTGCTGATGACTCACTCCATGCAATATGGTCTCCCTTTTTTGGGTTGTTTCCTGCCAGGTAGGGGGTGCATGTGAGTGTTGTGTTTATCCCCATTCTTTCGAATGAGTCTACAACTAGTTTCTGCTTTTTAGCGAACTCGGGGCTTATTCCGAGGTCCTCCCAGTTCTCCATATCCATTCCTGCGGGGTTAAGGGTTGTGTTTACGCATACTCTGCCATCCTCTGCCAATTCAGCTAAGAACTCCAGGCCTGCGTCACCAAGATTATGATATGAAACCCCTGCAACCTGGACAGATGTGACTGGTACGAAGGAATCTGCCCCGTAAATGTTTCCGAGCGCGTATAGGATCTCCATTGCCTTCTGAATTGCTTTTCCATTTTCTCCAGAAAGCATGGCTTCCTCTTCTTTTGTAAGATTCATTTATACACCCGTTCATTTTAGGTATTCATCAATTCTCACTTTTGGGAACAGAATCCTGTTGAAGTGTTCGGCTCCGTCCCCAATGGGTTTTGTTGCATCAATTCCCCACTTTGTTGTCTTCCGCGTATTTGGATCTGCAGATGGGTCTAATGAAGAACCCTTCTGGTTCTCCTTTATTACTATGTCCTTATCTGCTTGAACCCTTGTTGCAATTGCCCATTCAACATCGTCTTTATCTAGAATGTCTATATCCTTATCTATGATAACAACATGTTTCATGGATTTGTGGCCTGAGAACGCAGCTTCTATTGCCTTCTTGCCGTCTTCCTTGTTTTTCTTATCTATCTGCACAATTCCATGAAGCCAGCTACATCCACCATGGGGGAGATATACATTCTTACAAACACATGCCTTGTTTACTTCCCTGTATATCGTTGGTTCCCTCGGCATTCCCATTAGAATCTTATGCTCCATTGCCCCGGGAAGTAGTGCTTCATAGTATGCATCTTCCCTATAAGAAACCCGTTTTATTTTCATCAATGGCTGTTGCCTTATTATGTCATGGGTTTCTGTCAGATCCACGAATTTTCCCTCTGGAACAAGTTCATTTGTTATGCGTCCTTCAATTACTATTTCAGTCATTGTTGGTATGGGTATCCCGTATTCTGGTGAGGGCGATACTGTAAACTCCTCCATGCTGTTTGCAATGGCCATTTCATCAAAACCTATTTCAACAGATGTTGCGGCTGCCAATAGGAATGGGGCTGAGCCGCCTATGCACACAGCAACATCGAGCTCTCCTCCTGATCTTTTTATGAACTCATTCAGGTGCCTTGGGAGTATTCTAAGCGCAAGGCTCTTTTTATCAACAACCATCATTCTGTGGAAAGAGAGGTTTCCCCCCAGTTCCTTATCTTGGGAAACAACCACCGTTGAAGAGAGGTATGGGCCGCCGTCTCCTTTACAATGCGTTAGCACGGGTATTGAAGATATATCTGAAGAGCTCTTCTGTTTAAATGGTGCATCTTCAACTTGCTCCGGTTTTTTGGGTTTCTCTATTCCATCGGACATTTTGAAAATCAGGTTGGGTGCTTCTGTTTTAATGTATTTTGCAATTAATTCGCGTGAGGAATAGATGTTGCCCACGACCTTTAAGTTATGATCCTTCACCTTCTCGAATAATACGGGCTTTCCATCGAGCTCCTTGAGGATTCCGGCTATCTCATATTCGGTTGAGACTGGCTTGTTTATTTTTATGAGCTGCCCGTCCGATTCAAGTGTCTTTAGAAAATCTCTAAACATGTTTCCACCTCCCATATTTGGTGTTTTTTATCTGTAAATGATCAAGGATCCGCCCTACAACAAAATCTATCATGTCTCCAATCTTCTTTGGTTTTGTATAGAATGCAGGACATGCTGGGAGAACAGACACGCCTAATCTGGATAGTTTGAGCATATTCTCCAGGTGAATTGAGTTTAGGGGAGTCTCGCGGGGGACGATTATTAGTTTTCTCTTTTCTTTTAGCGCCACATCTGCTGCCCTTGTGAGTAGGTTGTCAGTGTATCCGTTTGCGATCGCAGATAGTGTTTTCATCGAACATGGGCAAATGACCATGGCGTCATATATGAATGAACCTGAAGCCAGTGGTGAGTGAAAAGAGTCTTCATTATGGATCTTACCATATTGTGAAAGCTCCTTTAGTGCTTTCTTACTATTGCCCGTCTCTTCATCTATTATACTCTTCGCAGAACTGGTTATTACTAGGTGGAGTTCGTGTTTACGAAGCTCTTTTGCCAGGGAAAGACCATAGCCTACGCCTGATGCACCAGTTATACCTAGAATGATTTTCATCTGTTGCCCCTTCTTCTTATTCTATGCGATTTTTTTAAGGTTTCCCCATATGTAAGATATTTAATTGTTGGAATTGTTAGAATGACCATGTGTGAAGCTGTTTTCAGCGCCCCGACAAAACTAATTCTCTTTGGAGAGCATTTTGTTGTGTATGGCGCTCCAGGGATTGCTATCCCGACAAAACCAAGGAATGTGGTTAAATCAAAGGTTGTTGAAGGAGAGTCTGGGCTTGAGCTCCTGTGGGGCAAGCGACACCTATTTTTCAAACCAGACGAGGAACTGCCTTTTGATGAGATAGGTTCTGCTTATGGAGCAGGATATTGTTTCCTACTTGAGAAGGGACTTAGTAGGGAGAAGAGGTACTTGGTCACGATAGTAGAGGGGGACGCCTGTAAAGGGATGGGGAATAGTTCATCCATAGGTGCAGCAATGTGTGGCGCATTGGCAAAAATAGGAGACGTAGAAGTGAGTAAAGAGGACCTTTTCGAATTCGCTCAGAGGGTTGATGAGGTTGCGCATGGGGGAAGACCCAGCGGTATAGACGCAAGAACAGTTGTAGAAGGAAGGCCTCAGGTGTTCCGAAGAATTTTTAATCCCCCTTCCTTTGAATTCGAATCTGTTAGTTTTGAATTGCCTTTAGGGTATACTCTCTTGGTTATTGACACATACACAGGTAAACGATCTACAACAAAGGAGCTTATAGGGAAATTCGCTTCTGTTCTCAAGATAGAAGAGAAACCAGAAGGTATGAGTGATAGTGAACGAGGAGAGATTGTAACCCCATATCTTAGGGTATTTGAGGGGGCCAGCGGCATGCTGGGGCAGAAAATAGTTGATCCTATGGTGTTGGGGGATCTGATGAACCGAAACCATGAACTTCTTTCACAAAGAGGGGTCTCAACAGAGGATATTGAGACTGTAAGGGAAGCTTGTTTGGGTTCTGGTGCGCTTGGGGTTAAATTGACTGGTGCAGGGGGCCATGGCGGCGCTGTTCTTGCCTTGATCAATAAAACGGAGTTAAAACGAATCGTCGAGAAATTAAATGGTATGGGATTTAGGTCCTTTGAGGTTAATATTGAGAAACAGGGAGTGTCTGTCTAGTCTTTTTCTTTTCTTTTTATAACGCAGATGTCCTCTAAGGAGACTGTTGCATCTATCTCCCCCATATATTGGCCAGAATCCTTATCATGTTCCTTTTTCTTTCTTTTTTTATCTCTTAGTGGGTGCAGGTTATTTTTTCTAACTTCTATTTTCCTTGTTTCTTTTTCTATTGAATGTAGCTCACTGTTCGTTTCCTGGAGCTCACGTTCTATTGAATCAAGTTCCTTTGACGCTTCATTTATATCGGATTGAAGATATTCCTGTTTTCTGAATAAACGCTCTGTTTTGAAGGTATCTTTGAGTTCATCTTGGGTCTGGTTTATCTCCTTCATATATTGACGCTCTATTTTCAATGATGTGGCCTCCGTCTGGACCTTGAACTCTAAATAATTTAGCTTTCTTTTCAAACGCCTAGTGTCTGGCCTGTGTTTATCTTTTAGAAGCGTCTTAAGAACCTTCAACTCATAATTCTTGTAATTAACTTGAGAGTTTATTTTCTTCAATCTATTTAGGAGCGCTCTTTTCTTTGATTCTAGTGCGTGTTTTCTTTCTTTTATTTCGTCGTTATCCACTTAATGCACCCTTGAGATTTTGCTACCGAAAGGTTTATATTTACATCGGTTCTAAATATTAAAGCTTATGCTCGTCTTCTAAGATCTGCCTTCGGGCAGCAAACTGGTCGCCTTGCCAGCGCGTTGCGCTGGCCTAATTTTCTAAATATATTACGACCATGTGTTTGAATGCTGTGGTTATTTTCTTAGGAAATTTATAAAGGTATCCTAGGATAGAATGTTATCGGTTTTAAACTATAGAACATTATTTATGGTTAGTGGTTGTTGTGAAGATATTCCTACTTGACGCAGAAGGAGTTCTGGTTGCGATTGCTCTTGGGGTTGTTGTCTATTATTTTGGAGGCGGGTATGGTATCCCTTACCTTGCCCTTCTATTTACTTTCCTTATATTTGGAGTTCTTGCTACAAAGTATGGTTCCAATATAAAGAAGCAGATGGCACTTTATGAGTACGAACGGGGTTGGGAGAATGTTGTTGCCAATGGACTAGTTCCTGTTCTCTGTGTCGTGTTTGCCTCTGGAACAGGTATCTCTGGTGCGTATGTTGGTTCATTGGCTGCTGTTACTGCCGATAAGTTTGCATCTGAGATAGGGGTTCTTGGGGATAAACCACGAATGCTTTTCAGCCTAAAGCCTGTAAAGAAAGGCCGCTCTGGTGCTATTAGCCTTTTGGGGACCTTTGCGTCTTTTGATGGTGCACTTCTTATTGGCGTCGCATCGTATCTGCTTTTCTTTGGGTTTTACGATGCATGGGGTGTGTTTTTTATTACAATGATTGGGTTGTTTGGTAGTTTTGTAGATAGTGTTATTGGTGTTTTTGAGAATAGGGGTATAGGGAATAAATCAACAACCAATCTGGTTTGTGCATTAACTGGGGCAGTTCTTGGTTACATGATTCTTTAAAAAATAAAAAGAGAAAAGGGGGGAGAAGGAATTACATTTCCATTCCACCCATACCGCCCATACCTGGAGGCATTCCTCCTGCGCCTGCTGGGCCGCCCTTTCCTTTAGATGAGATCATATCATCTATGCGCAACAACATCTGTGCTGCTTCCGATGCGCTGGATATTGCCTGAACCTTAACCTTCAATGGCTCTATTACTGTGTCTTTCAAGTCATCCACTTTGGATTCATAGACATTCACACCAAAGGTCTTTCCATCAGGTTTTTTGTGTTTGTTTCTCAAAAGCACAAGAGCATCTATTGCGTCCATGCCTGCGCTCTCAGCAAGTGTCCTTGGAACTGTCTCCAACGCGTCTGCAAATGCGTTGATTGCAAGCTGCTCTCTTCCTCCAACTTCAGTTGAGTATTTTCTGAGCTCCTGGGCTAGCTCCATCTCAATGCTTCCACCACCAACAACATATTTCCCTAATTGGAGTGCGCTTGAGACCGCGCCTATTCCGTCTCTAAGGGCTCTTTCCCCTTCACTTACAACGTGCTCTGACCCTGCGCGTACAAATATGGTTACGCTCTTTGGGTCCTTGCATTTCTCAACATAGACCATCTGTTCGCCAGCTATTTTCTTCTCCCTGACAACTCCTGCCTGGCCGAGGTCACTGTCTTCTATATCATCTAGGCTTGTTGATATCTTTGCTCCCGTTGCTTTTGCGAGTTTCTCCATATCACTCTTCTTAACTCTCCTTACTGCTGCTACTCCTTTCTTTGCAAGGAAGTGTTGCGCAACATCGTCAATTCCCTTCTGGCAGAAGAGGACGTTTGCCCCGCTTTTCACAACTTTTTCAACCATATTCTTAAGCATCTTCTCTTCCTGCTCAAGGAAGTCGGTCATCTGTTGTGGTGAGGTTATCTCTATTTTTGCGTCTGTTTCTGTCTTTTCTATCTCAAGTGCAGAGTCCAAGAGAAGTATTTTGGCATTCTCAATCTTTTTTGGCATGTTCGAGTGGACTATCTCCTTATCTATAAGAACTCCACCAATCCATTCAGTGTCCTCTATATCTCCTCCTTCTTTTTTCTCTACCTTTATGAAGTCGTTGTCAATCACTATCTTTCCATCCACTTCTTCAGCAACCTGTGTGACTGCTTTCACAACAAGTTTTGCTAGGAAGTCTTTTGAGCCACCAACACCCACTGTCTTTGAGCCCATGGAAATTGCTGCGATCATCTCGAGAAGTTTTGTGTCATTGGGTGTTATTGGTTTGCTTGTTTTTCTAAGCACTTCATCACACTTCTGTGACGCGCTCTTGTAACCATTTATTATTGTGCTTGCGTGTATATCTTGATCCAGTAGATCGCCTGCTCGTTTCAGGAGCTCGCCACCCAACATCGCTGCCGTTGTTGTTCCATCCCCGACCTCTTTGTCCTGTGTCTTGGATATCTCAACCATTATCTTTGCTGCAGGGTGTTCAACATTCATTTCCTCAAGTATTGTTGCCCCGTCATTCGTTATGACTATGTCGCCCAATTCGGAAACCAACATCTTGTCCATTCCTTTTGGGCCAAGTGTCGTTCTTATTGCGTTCGCAACTGCTGTTGCAACTGCAATGTTTGTTCTCTGGGCATCTCTTCCAAGTAACCTGTTTGATCCTTCAGGTAATACCAGGATTGGTTGCCCTCCTAGTTGTCCTTGTCCACTCATATATTTCACCTCTATAGTTCTATCTAGTTAAAACAGACTATGTAAATTTAATGGATATATGTGACCATAATTTTAAATAGTTTATGGTCTGTTTAACCTTTATGAAGTGTTTGCACCGTAGAAAAACAAGGAAATTCCAAAAGAACAGAATGGAGAACGTACGTTGTGCGTTGGAAGAGGACTGTTTCTTGGGGGACCTGACCAGTGATGCTGTTTTTACAAAGGATGCAATAATTGAGGGGCAGGTTGTTTCTGGGGGCAGGTGTGTTCTCTCTGGTGTTGAAGAGTTTCATGAATTATTTGGGAAAGCCTGTGTTGTGAAAAAAAAGGATGGAGAGTTTATCAGGAGTGGGGAGACGGTTCTTGTTGTAAAGGGAAGGGCCAAATATATTTTCAGGAGGATACGGGTTGGTTTGAATTATCTATCATATCTTTCAGGTATCGCAACTAACGCAAGAAGGTTGGATCGTAGGTTTGGGGGGAGAGTTGTTGGTTTAAGGAAGACCCACCCCTGTTTGGGGGTTAGTGAGAAGAACGCCCTGCAGAATGGCGGGCTGCCTGCGCATCGAATGAACTTAGGAGATTCGATACTTATAAAAAAAGAGCATCTTTCACTTGTAAGAAAGGAACTCAGTATGGGTAGAGGAAAATCTGTTTTTGTTTGCTGTCAGAGAGCCAAGAGGTATGTGAAAAAGAAGAAGTTAAAGGATGTTTTTGTTGAAGTTGAAGTTGAGAATTTAGAGGAATTAAGGGCTGCTGCTGTTTCTGGGGTCGATATAATAATGTTAGATAATGTTGGAAAGAAGATGGTTGGGGGGTTTGTTAAAGAAATAAGGAAATATGATAAGAAGGTGTTAATAGAGGCGTCTGGTGGGTTGGGGGAATGTGACGTTTCTTATTATTTGAAATCTGGGGTCGATGTTGTTTCTGGGAGGTTTGTTTTAGATGCAAAACCGATTAATTTTAGATTTATTTTGAGTAGATAGGGGGGTCACTTCCACTATTATGTTGTTTGTTTTGTTTTTTAGTTAGTTTTTTATATATTATGTAACTATAGTTACATTATGTTATTATATATGTTTGATTTGGTTTGTAAAGATTTAAAGAGTTACAACACATTAAAAAGACGTTTTTATTACCAATTAAAGAAATCTAGTCTATCTAACTCCTCTTTTAAATCAAAATCAGTTATAATGGTTAATAATAAACTAGAAAAGGAAGCAGATGCCTTCTTTTCCAAATGGGAGGGCTCTATAATCGTTTTTAAATCTAGAGCTTCAAGAATAGAGCGGTTGTTCTAGATTAAAGACAAAAACAAAGAAATAGTGGAAGTATGGGGTCTGTCTACTTACCCCTCATGAAACCGAATTTTGGGCTTCCTCTATCATCAGGTATATCTGCAGGTTTTACTGGGGGTTTGTTCTGTTTAGAAACAACAACAACATCCTCAACAGACCTGACATTCCTATAAAGGATACTAGCTTCCCCAAGGATTCTCTTTGCGTCGTCCTTTGTTCTGAATGAAATTGGTTCCATGGTTATTCTCACAACATCTCCCTTTTCAAGATCTATAATCAAATCCTGAACCTTACCAAGGAACTTCCCAGTATCAGTATAAATGTCCATACCATATAATTTTGACATTTTCATACTCATCTGACCACCCATTTAACGAATACAACAATCATAGATATTCAATGACTTATTTAAAAATCTTCTGTCGCCCAACACTAAAACATGAACGAAAACAGTCACTGGGTCGAGATCCTTACTCAAAAAATTACTGAGACAAAAAAACCACCATACTTAATAACCTCCGGGATGACTACGAGCGGGCCTTTCCATTTAGGGACACTATGTGAGCTACTTTACCCATCGACAATACAAAAACACCTAATATCCCAAGGACACAAAGCCAAATTCATCTTCTTTGCTGATATCCTAGATGCCTTTGATGCAGTCCCAACAACACTCTCAAAATATACAAAGGAACTAAGACCACACTTAGGAAAACCACTTACAGATGTCCCCGACCCAATGGGCAACACGCAATCATTTGGAGATTATTTCTTGGAGGAGGCAAAGTCAATAGCAGAGAAATTCAACATAAGACCAGAGATAAAGAAAATGAACGAGGTTTATTCTGAAGGCTATTTCGATAAATATGCGCGCATATATTTGAAAGACGAACCCCTTACAAGAGGGGTAGTGTTCTCATCATCTCTTAAAAAAAACCCACCAGAATACTGGAACCCCATAATGCCAATATGTCAGGGGTGTGGGAAAATAGCAACCACAAGAGTAACTGAATTCGATGAGAACTCATATTCTTACACCTGCGACCGCGATGTTGGTTATACAAAAGGATGCGGGTTTGGTGGGTCAAATAAGATCTCCGACCATAAATATAAGATAACTTGGAGGCTTCACTGGCCATCCTGGATGCACATCTACGGTCCAAGCTCTGTTGAGGGTGCAGGAGTAGACCACCATACTCGTGGTGGTTCATGGGACACGGTCCTAGCAGTTCATGAGAAGATATTGAAACTGGACCCACCAGTCCCCTACAAATTTGGTTTCGTGTTATTAAAAGGAAAGAAATACTCAAAATCAAAAGGAATAGGTATGGGGGTTAGTGATGTTATTTCTTTAGTTCCCCCTGAGATCATAAAATATTCTCTTTTGAAACCAGACATCCAAGAAAACAAGAACTTTGATCCAACTGGGGTCAATATGTTGAAGATATATGATGATTACCAAGGGGCGCAGGAGCTATCGGATGGCGACCTTTCAAGGGCTGATAGAAAGAGAATGATCTCATACGAACTATCAACAGAGAAACAGATGTTCAAAACCAAGTTCATAGACATACTGCTCAATTACCAATTATACAAAGACTGGGATAAGGTAGCTGAGATTCTTGATGATACTAAAGGAGTAGACCGCCTGAAACCCTTCATAAACAAATGGTTGGAACTAAAGTACGCTCCTGAAGAATACCTATTCAACTTTAACCTACAAAAACCAAAACAATATACTGAAACTGTGCTTTCTTTTCTAAAGGACCTAACTCCAAACATGTCCCCTGAGGACATTCATAATAAGGTGTTCGAAACAGCAAAAGAAAACAACATAAAACCAGGGGAACTATTCAGGGCGCTCTATGAAACACTCATATCCAAAGAAAGAGGGCCCAGATTAGGAAAACTTATTCACACAATAGGTCCTGAAAGAATACAGAAAGAGCTCAAACAAATAGAGAACTGAAACATTCTTAAAGAATTCCACCAACATATTCTATTCATGAATATAATAGACGATCTAGCGTCAGAGATACCAACTCTTGATAAATATTTTAAGAGAATAATTCCGGACAAAAAAGATGACCCTGTCTGCGGGCCAATATGGGAGCTCCTATATAGGGGTGGGAAGAGATTCAGGCCTGTGATGTGTGTGTTATCCTGTAAATCTGTTGGTGGAAAGGCAGGCACAGCACTACATGCTGCGGCCATAATTGAACTGTTCCATAATTTTACTCTAATACACGACGATATAGAAGACGATTCCTTAATGAGGAGGGGGAAACCATGCATCCACAAGATCTACGGTTACCCTTTGACAATAAACGCAGGAGATGGGATGCTTCTTTACACATTGAAGGCGTTGGAGAAAACTGATGATAAAACAAGAAAAGCAATGTATGCCGGGTTCCTTCAAGTGTTGGATGGCCAGGGGAGAGAACTGTCCTGGAACACAAACAAAACCCAAGTGTTGGACGAAAACGAGTATCTGAAAATGGTCAGTATGAAAACCGGAGCGCTGATAAGTTCAGCATGTGAAATAGGGGGGGTATTGGGGAAAGGATCAAGAAAGCAGGTTGATGTATTGAAAACGTTTGGCATGGCTGTGGGCACAGCATTCCAGATACAGGATGATTTACTGAATATTATAGGAAAGGAGAAAGTTTACAAGAAAGAGATAGGTGGAGACATAACTGAGGGCAAGAGGACCTTAATGACAATACATACTCTAAACACATTAAACAAAAACAAACAAGAGGAACTTGTAAAAATTCTAAACTCAAACACAAAAAATAAAACAGAGATAAAAAGAGCAATTTATCTACTCAATGAGTCAGGCTCAATAGACTATGCAAAAACAAAAGCAAAACAAATAGTCAAAAAAGCAAAAAGGAAACTGAACGTACTACCTATGAATAATTCAACAAAAAAACTTCTCACACTTGCAGACTTTCTTATAGAACGAAACTTTTGAGCACTAGGTTTTTAAACATGGGCAAACATTCATAGAGTGGTGTCTGGATGAAGACAATTAAGGGGAACATGTTTTTAGTCACTCTACTATCATTAGTATCAATCATAACTGCGCAATCCCCAGAATATGATATCGACTCACTAACATCAATATACTTAATCGCCTTTGGGGCGGGGATAATAGCCGCAGTTATGGCATGGAAATGGTATTTCTCAACATTCTCTAAACCACCAATATTACTTTGGTTTGGTTTCGGTATGGTTTCCGAGCTTATAATAAAATGGCTTAAACTCTCCCTAAACCCATCGATAAATAGTGAACCAGAGCTTATGATTGCACTGTTACAAGTAATCTCTGCAGCATTCTTCTTAACAGGGTTGTGGGCTTTTCTATGTACTAGGTGGATAAAGGCAAACCCAGAACTATCTAAGAAATTCCTTCTAGTTCTCTCAATTGTTGTTATGTTCCTCTTAGCATATGGTGTTTACAAAGGAGAACCAGGACATGAGACAATGGTCGTGTATGCTATATATGTGCTTACATCATTCTGGATGCTTCTTTACGTGTTCATAACACTCATGGCGTTATATGCATACATAAGAACAGATGAGATGATGCTCGCATGGTTTTCAGCTGGTTTCTCCATGATGGTCTTCGCAAGTTGGTATAGGATACTATTCATACAAGAGACATTACTACCAGAGCAACAGGTGGTCTCTTCATTATTGCCCCTAATAACATCTATTTGTTATATAATCGGAGTCTATGCGTTCCAGAAAGCAGGAAAAAACTAAACAACTCTCAAGCTAAGTTTTTTCAATTCAGAATTTAGTATGTGTGCGTAATCCCTATAATGGCAGAAAGCGGTTACGTATATCTTATATTCGCCAGCAACACTCCTATGCCCGCCATATATCTCTATGGGGATTTCCTTGGATTCTTTAGGTGGCAGATATCCAAGACGCACTTCTCTTACAGCACTCAACCCACTTGAATCAAATCCTAATTTTTTCGGCACTTTGATAACAATTGATGTAAGAAGCGGCTCCTTTGTAAGGTTCTTTATTGTAACATACAATGTAACTGAATTATTCTCCTTTGCAACCAATCTATAGGGGTTGAAACGAGTTTTAAGTGCATATGGCATCTTCTTCATAAGGTCATCTGAAACATCCTTCTTACCAAACAAATCACGGATACCCATCAAAACACCTCATTCAGGCACTTGTAATCTAACTAGTTTATAGTAGGAATACCCTATACACATAAGCGCCAGAGTCTCTAAAAGAGAAACAATTATATTTCCCTCTTGGGTCACAGGATTGACGCTCATATCTAGAAACTCGATAATATATGCCAGTGATAGAGCGATGATCCCGGTCCCAAGCACTATATTGTGCTTAACGAATCGTTTCTTTGTGTAGAATGCAATTACTGGGAGTCGGTATCTAGAGAATTTCCACTGAATGAAAAACCCAAATAGAAACAAAACAGACAACGACGCAAGTAGGACCTTAAGTATAATCAATATCAAATCAAACTGTGTAATCACATCACTAACCACACTAACACCAAACACAATATATATAACAAGAATATTTAAATACCCACAACGAGGGGATACTGTGAAACCAAAAGATACCTACGATATCCTATTCTCGAACTTCGGCCCACAAAAGTGGTGGCCTGCGAAGACACCTTTTGAGGTGGTGGTTGGTGCATTACTAACACAACAGACAAGTTGGTATAATGTAGAAAAGGCAATAAAGAAACTAAGGGAGAAAAAACTACTATCGCCAAAAAAACTCTTACATATAGAAACCAAGGAACTATCCACACACCTAAAACCAACAGGATATTACAGGCAAAAAGCACAGAGACTAAAAATATTGGCAAGCGAATTTCCAAGATTAAACAAACTAAGAAACAAACCAATAGACAAACAAAGGAAAGAACTATTGAAATTGAATGGTGTCGGTAAGGAAACAGCAGACTCAATACTCCTATATGCTTTTAACAGACCAATACTCCCAATAGATGCATACACACACAGAACAACAGAGAGAATCTATGGTGTAGATGGAAACTATGAGGAGATCCGGCTGTTTCATGAGTCATCCATCTCCAAGAACCCAAAAACATTGAATGAATACCACGCACTTATAGTCGAATTAGCAAAAAGATACTGCAAGAAAGGGAAACCAAATTGCGTTGAATGTCCTATAACTAATTGTAAGCACAGAAAGAACAGTAAACTTAAATAAAAAACACATCTATCTTACACATGTGAAACAATGCCTGGGCTTACAATAAAAAAAGAACCACCAGATAAGGTCAGGAGGATAATAACAACAGTAGTAGACAATGTCCTAGAAGGTCTTTCACAAAAAGGGGGGAGTGTCTCCCTGGGAGAGATCCAAAAAAAACACTCAAAAAATGTGACACAGGAGCATGTTGAACGGTGGGCGGGAGTCCTGGTATCACATGGAATCGCTGCACTTGAGCGGCCCGCGAACCCACTTGATGCACCCAAACTATCTCTCCAACATCTTCCAATAACCCCTAAAAGCAAGGGGAAGAGAAGGGTTATTACAGAAGTGCTGGATGGTTATGATCTTACATTAAAGAACATCCCTGCCTTTGTTGAGATTGTCCGGGTTAGAAATGAGTTTTCACCCATATACATACTCCACAGACCAGAGATAGCACCAGCGACAGCTGCAATACTCGATTCAATCAAACTCGAACTATCAAGAATGCCCGAGATGAAAACAGAAGAGCTCATAGACCCAAAGAAATACCTTGAAGTTGAAGAGAAATTCACAGACGGAGCAAAATCAATGATTTCACAAGCATTCCCGGAGATCTCATTAGATGATAAAACATTCCTCGCAGATATGCTTGTAATAAACATGCTTGGTCTCGGAGATATCGACCTGCTTATGTCTGATAACTGGATAGAGGATATAGCAATAAACAATGCAGACGATCCAGTTCACCTATACCATAAGAAATTCGGATGGTTGAAATCAAATCTGATTATTCCTGAAGAGAAAAAGATAAGGGAAATGTGTGAATCAATAGCCAGAAGAGTTGGGAGACAGGTATCGAACCTGTCTCCACTTCTCGACGCACACCTTCTTACAGGGGACAGAGTAAATGCAACACTAAGTGCAGTAAGCCCAGCGGGAAACACAATAACAATAAGGCGTTTCTCAAGAATTCCATGGACAATTGTTGATCTAATAAGTGTGGGAAACATGAATGTAGAGATGGCTGCATTCATCTGGCTTGCAGTGCAGTATGAGATGAACATGTTAGTTATAGGGGGAACAGCAGCAGGAAAAACAAGCCTTCTAAATGCCATCCTATGCTTTGTTCCTCCAAACCACCGATCAGTGTCAATTGAAGACACAAAGGAATTGAACCTCCCTAAATTCGCTCATTGGGTGCCCCTTGTAAGCAGACTTCCTAACCCTGAAGGTAAGGGAGAAATAACGATGCTTGACCTTATGATAAATGCCCTGCGCATGAGGCCCGATCGTATGGTTATTGGAGAGGTAAGAACACAGAAGCAGGCATCTGTCATGTTTGAAGCAATACACACAGGGCACTCATGTTATGGTACATTCCACGCAGATAATGCAGGCAGTGCGTTGAGAAGGTTCACAGAACCACCGATATCCATACCATCAATTGAGATGCAGGGAATGCATCTGTTCATAAGTCAGTTCAGAGACAGACGCCAAAACAAGAGAAGGACCTCACAGATAGTCGAACTCACCCCCTCCCTAACATCACTTGGAATAGAACTTAATGTGGTTTATAGGTGGGAATCAAGGGGAGACAGTTTTGAGAAAGTAAACCAAAGCGTAAGGGTATTAAATGAGCTCCAGGAGACAGCCGGATATAATGAAAAAGAGATACAGCAAGACCTGGGAGAAAAGATGATGGTGCTGAAGTGGATGCTTAAGAATAATGTTAGTGATATAAACAAAATGGGTGCAGTAATCTCGAATTACTATCTTGAACCGAACAGAGTGTTGAGCTTAATAAGAAAGGGCGCAACAGTAAACCAAATAATAGACTGATCTTATGCCACTGAAAAAACAGGAATTGATGTCAACAGGAATACCTGGCCTAGATCAGGCACTGGAAGGAGGAATAGTCCCTAACCACTCAGTACTTATATGTGGTCCTCCTGGTTCTGGAAAAACCACACTTGCATTCCAACTGTTGAATTATGGTGCTAATCTTAAAACAGAGCCAGGAGCATTCATATCATTTGATGAGGAAGAAGCTAAGCTCAGGTCACATGCTGAACAGTTCGGTATGCGTATTTCAGATTTCGAAAACCAGAATCTGTTACGCATAAAGAAGGTGGGAGCACTCGAGATACAGCAATTCGCATCACAGGAGAGTATATTGGTAATAGAAATCATCCGGTCCCTAAATGCAAAAAGGGTTGTAGTTGATTCACTTACGACGTATGAGCTGTTATTCAAAGAGGATTATGAACGTATGGTTTACACAAGAAGATTAATTGAGGAGATATTAAACCAAGGAAGCACATTCTTTGCTACATCAGAAGCAACGCCAAACCGTTTAACGAGATTCCAGGTTTCCGAATTTATCTTCGACACAGTGATACATCTAGATATAGACCAAACATCACGATCAAAAAGGACAATCCAAATTGTTAAGAACAGGGGAAACCCACATAAAATGGAAAAATACCCAATGAAAATAACCCCAGGGGGAATAGAGGTTTACCCTAAGTAGGTGAATTTTTTGAGGATCGTTCAAGTAGTGCATTCCTTCCCTCCAGAGATAGGGGGAATCGAAGCCCATGTATACAACATCTCAAGGGAATTAGTAAAGGCAGGCCATGAGGTTACAGTCGTAACAACAAAAAAAACCCTTGGCCAAACAGAAAAGTACATGGATGGAATAAAGGTAGTTAGGTTCTGGTCTCTCCCAACCCCATGGTTCTCATCTGTAAGGATTGTCCCATTTTTTATACCTAGACTATTTTTTATTGATGCAGATATCTATCATTCCCACGGTTATGGTTCTATACATCCGTTATGCACAGCCATTGTTTCGTTTCTTAAGAGAAAACCATTCATATTTACATTACATGGATACCCAAAACTGAAAGGACTCCCAGGTCTATTGAAATCAATATACTCTCAAACAGCAGCCAGGCTTTTCCTATTACTCTCTAGAAAAGTAATAACAGTCACAGAGGCAACAATACCGGATATAGAAAAAGAGGTAAGTGCAAGTAAGATATCCACAATTCCGAATGGAGTCGATATAGATAGATTCAAAGCAAAAACAAAGATTTCGAAAACAGAATCAAATGACATCGTCTACATTGGGAGGTTCGATCCATACAAAGGAATAGACACACTAATACAATCTTTTGCGCAGGTAAAGAAAAAAGTAAAGAACGCCCGCCTATTAATCGTCGGCCATGATGAAGGGGTAAGAAATGATTTGCAGGCTCTTGCAGATAAGCTATCTGCCGAAGTGAAGTTTTCTGAGGCTGGTCAGAATGAAATGCCAGATATATACCGGAATGCAACAGTTGTTGTTCTACCTAGCAAATACGAGGGGTTGAGCCTTGTGCTATTGGAGGCAATATCATCTGAACGCCCCATGCTATCCACCCCAGTTGGCGCAGCACCAGAACTGTTCAATAAAGTATATGGAAAGAACTCAAAGAAACTACTTTTCGACATAGGCGACTACAACCAACTAACCAAAAAACTTCTTTATATAATGGAAAATAAAAAGGAATTCGACAGCATATGTTCAAATGCAAGAGAGAACCTAAAGGAGACATACTCTTGGAAATCAGCAGCTGAAAAAACACTTGAGTTATATAAGGAGGTTTTGCGTTAATGGCAAAATATTTCGGAACAAACGGGATAAGGGCAAAGTTGGATTTAATGACGCCTGAATTCGTCTCGCGCATGGCATTCGCATTCGGAAGATGGACAAAGGGAAAAAATATCCTGCTTGCAAGAGACACGCGTCTTTCCGGGCCAATGCTAAGGCACGCTGCGATATCAGGACTAATGTCTGCAGGGTGCAATGTCACTGACCTGGGTATAGTCCCAGCGCCAACAGCTGAGCTGATGGTCCACAAACTGAAAGCAGACGGAGCAATAACCATAACTGCATCCCATAACCCCCCAGAGTGGAATGCACTTAAATTTGTTGATAGGGATTCAGTGGCAGTATCATGGGAAAGAGGAGAAGAAATAGAGAAGATATTCGAGGATTCCAGAACAAAAAGAGCAGAATGGAATCACCTGGGAGATCTAACAGAATATCCATCAGCAATAGACGAGCACATAGATGAGATACTGAAATATACTGATGTCGATATAATAAAGAAAAAGAAACCGAGGATCGTTCTGGACTGCGCCAACGGAACCGCCTCGTTCTTTGCTCCGAAACTCTTCAGACAACTGGGGTGCCAGATCCTGACTTTAAATGCACAGCCTGATGGATATTTCCCGGGCCATAATTCTGAACCCACAGAGGAGAATCTATCTGATTTAATAGCATCAGTTATGGCAGTTAATGCGACAATGGGTATAGCTTGGGATGGAGACTGCGACAGAGTGATTTTCATAGATGAGAAAGGAGGATACATAATTGGAGACAAGAGCTACGCTCTTTCTGTGAAAATAGCATTAAAAGAATCAAAAGTAAAGTCACCAAAGGTTGTGTCGACAGTCGCAACAACAGACATGATAAAGGATATAACCAAGGACAATAATGGAACGGTAGTTTACACTAAAGTAGGAGGACCATACCTTGCAGAGAAGCTAATTGCACACAAAGCAGTGAGCGGAGGGGAAGAAGCAGGAGGGATAATATGGCCAAAGATACACCCCGGTAAAGATGGTTTCATTACGGCAGCACGAATACTTGAATACGTATGTAGGGGAAAGCCCCTGTCCAAAATGATAAATGAATTACCGAAGTATTACAATGCTAAGGTGAAGATATACTGCGCAGCCGAAGAGAAAGTAAGGATAATAGAACAGATGAAATCTCTCCCACTAGAGAAGGGAGTCGAAGCACTGACAGTCGATGGAGTGCGGTTCAATACAAAGAACGGGTGGTGTATACTTCGCCCATCAGGAACAGAACATCTGATAAGGATTTTCGCAGAATCAACAACACCTGAAAAAGCAAATGAACTATTATGCCATTACCAAGCAAAAGTGAAAAAACTCCTTTCAGGTAGCTAACACAGAACCTATTTAAAGATATTCAAAGAGAATTCTTTTTGTGGGAGCATGAAAGAGAAAATAGCCTTTAGTATCGATTCATCCCTGTTAAAAAAAGTAGATTCAACAGTTGATGGGCTAAATGTAAAAAGCAGATCCCATGCACTGGAGATCTTACTTAGAAAAGCATTTGGGGGAGATAAAGTTAGCAAGGCACTCATACTTGCAGGTGGAGAAAGGAAATCAGAGTCCTATTCAACAATAAAACCAATGATCCATTTCGAGGACAAACCAATTCTACAACACGTAATAGAATGGCTTAGAAAACACAACATAAAGGACATAACAATTTCAGTCGGTTACATGCGTGAGGAGATAGAATCATACTTCAGAAATGGAAAGGATTTCAATGTTAATATAGATTATATGAGAGAGGACGAACCACTTGGTACAGCGGGTCCGTTGTACTTGGCAAAAAGCAGATTCGATTCAACTTTCCTTGTAATTCATGCAGACGTTCTCTGCGATTTTGATCTTAATGATCTTATAAATGACCACAGAAACTCAAAGGCAGCAGCAACAATTACACTAAAGGAAGTAAAGGACCCATACAAATACGGGGTAGCCAATATAGAGGGCAGGAGAATAGTCAATTTTATTGAGAAACCTGAAAAGGGGAAAGAGCCAAGTAATTTAGTCAATGCAGGAGTCTACATATTCGAACCAAGCATCTTTGACTATATCCCCAAAAAGGGAATGCTCGAAACAGATGTGTTTGATGCACTCTCAAAGAAGGGGCTCCTCAATGGCTATGTTTTCAGTGGAAGATGGGTAGATGTGTCAAACATATAGGGGGGAATCTATGAAAGCATTTATTTTATGTGGGGGCAAAGGAACCCGTCTCAGACCGCATACATATACCATACCAAAACCAATGCTTACTCTGGGGAAGCGACCCATATTGCAATTTGTTATAGGAAATCTTGCATCATCTGGAGTAAAAGACCTCATACTTACAGTCGGTTACCTGAAAGACCAGATAATCAATTACTTTGGGGATGGAAAGGATTTTGGTGTGAACATAACGTATTCTGAAGAAGAAAAGGAGATGAACACAGCCGGATCCATATTACCAAACAAAAAAGACATAGACTCAACATTCGTGGTTGTTATGGGTGACCACCTCACATTAATAGACATAAAGAAAATGCTCAAGTACCACAAAGAGAAGAAGGCAATGGCAACAATGGGCCTAAAACTGCAGGGCCTTCCACTGGAATACGGCGTAGCTGAACTTGATGGGGACAATGCAATCACAGGATTCAAAGAGAAGCCAATACTAAAGAACTACGTAAACACAGGGGTGTACATACTAGAGCCCGAAATATATGATTACATAGCCCCTAAGGATGACTTTGCAAAGAACGTGTTTCCAAAGATGCTCGATGATAAAAAAAAGCTCATAGGGTATCCAATTGAGGAATATTGGATTGACATAGGAAGAATACATGATTATGAGAGACTCGATCAGACACTGAGCATATTCGATTTGGCATTCCAACATGAGAAGCCTTAGAACACAGCGAAGAGCCTTATTACTAAAAGTCCGAGAACAAGCTCAATAAACAATAGAATGAGTACAAGCTTTGTCTCTACAACTCCCCCCATCCTTGCCATTATCTCCTGCCCTAGTCCCTGGGCTCCATTTTTTGGAGCAAAAAGCTTTCCATCAGAACTTACTCTGCCAAATGTTTTCGGAAGCCCGTGCCTTAATTTCATGAAAAAATCAACAACATGCGGTATAACAAGTATCGCTCCAGCAGCTTCCATGTTTCCTATTATCACAACTGAAGCAAGGCATGCTCCAATAACCAGGGTTCCAACGTCACCTGGGAATACCTTTGCAGGAAACCAGTTGAAGAATGTGAAGGCAACAAGTGCGCCACACATTGCTGAAGATATAATAAGAGTGTCCAGAGCACTGTCATACACCCCAACCTGAGTCAATGCAATGAAAGCAACCGTACCCACCATTATTGCCCCAAGACCTGACTCAAGCCCGTTGAATCCAGCGAGCATATTTGTTAGATTAGATGCAACAGTAACCCCCAGTGGGACTAACAACAACACATAAAGAATGCCGAAATCAACTGGCCCAACAAATGGGAGCGTCATCACAGTATCTCCTGCCCTTATTGCCATAAGTGGGACTGCAGCAAAAACAGGCAACAGAGCCTTTATGCTCTGTTTCATATCAAACAGATCATCGAATATTCCTATAAAAGCCATTGTAAGAACAGTAACCAACCCAATGAGAACATGTGTAAGCGTTATCTGAAGTCCGAAAAAAGTATACAGTCCAACAGAAACAAGTATCCCAGCAATGAAACCAACAACAATACCGAGGCCACCCATCTCGGGAACAGACGGCGTTCCTTTCTTATTGGCATCCTTCCCAATGAAACCGGCATTAATAAGCTTTCTTATAAGGTGCGGCATTACCCAGTAAGTCGACGCAAAAGAACAAAGAAAGACAAGCAAGGAACCAAGAAGAAATCCTTCCATTACGACACCTTGTAGATCCTGACCTTATCCTCGGTCTCAGGATAAACAAGCTCAAGTCCATCTGGGCTCTCAAAATAGATGTTAAAGAGATTTACTCTTCCCTCAATTGGAAGGATCATGCGCGAATCAGGCCCAAACATTCCGGTTTCCGAGCCAAAGCGCCTTATCCTACCATATGGAACGCGCCCCACACTATCAACAACAACATCTTCGCCATTCGGGGCTCCTGTTGCCTCAACAGGTATCCTCATGAACTTACTATCTGGTGAAATGAAATACGCATACCATTGTCCAGCCGCATCCTGGTCGTATGTGAAAAAGAAATATGTTTCAATTGGAAGTCTGCTTACATTTCCTTCAATGGCAAGGGTGTTCAAGCTATTGAAATAAACCTCATCAACAAATATATGAGTCACCCCAGAATCCTTAAGGACACCGGTATCCTGGCCACTAAGTAGATACCTGGCCACAATATCACGACAACAGGTATCCCGCTCAGCAAGGTATTCAAGAGATCCCTCAGGCCCTATGAAACCAACAACTGCATCTTCTGGGAGCTCCTTTTTCATCCAACCAAAGGCATCGTTCCACATGTCGCTTACATCAGTATAATCCCTTTGTGCTAGGAGAACCCCCCCAACCAAAGAACCTACTAAAAGTAATACAATCCCTCCGAAAACAACAGATTTCCTGTATTTATCATTTTCATATAATAGGAATACTCCTCCTATCATCCCACCGGCAACAAGGCACAGTGCAAGTGCCCTCAATGCAACCTGCAGGTTAACAACGAACAGGAAAAGTGCAGATGCAGTAACTAATGAAGTAAAAAGAAACACGATCCATTTTTCATTCCTGTGTTCCCGCAATGCTTTGATTCCGAAAGAAGCTCCAAAAACAATCCCCGGGGCAGCAACAATAGGATCATAAAGAGCTATTGCAAAGGACGCAACCCCAAATGCTAGGAAAAACAGCTCGTATTTCTTTGTGTCGTGTATAAGATCCCGCAAACCCTCAATAACGAAGACAGTTGCAAATGGAACAACCAGCACATATGTAACAAGCATGTTCTCGATATCCAGGAAAGCACTGAAATCAGCGACATCTGCATACATCATAAATGGCGCTGCAAACAGCAAAACAACAACAAACCTTACCCCATAATCGAAGTATTCTCCTTCTTTTATGTAATACAAAAGCTGTGCCAGTCCTGAAGATACCATGGCTGCGGCCAACAGGATTCCCGCATCAGTTGCCATAAGATTAAGACCAAGGAATACACCTGAGACTGCAGCAAAAACATATCCAAGCGCCACAGGCTTTATCTTATCCGATAATAGGTAGAACATAAGTGAAACAGAAAATATGGCCAAGCCAAACATCTCTGGTGTAAAGACGCCAACAAGTGAATTAACCAGAAACGCAGATGAAGAACATAGAAGAACAGTTCCTATAACAGCAAGCTCAGCATCCAACCGTGTTCTCACACCAATATAGAAACAGACAGCGCAGACAATTCCCAGAAGAACAGGAAGATACATAACAAGAAGAGACAGTTTCTCCTTTGAATATTCACCCAAGAGGTTTATGTACAGGAGCTTATTGAATATATAGAAAGGGACGTCTGTGCTCTCCCCCTCAATTACTTTCTCAACCTGGAGAGCATGCTTATAAGAGATAAGGTGCGGCCTCTCCCTGTGAACCATAAGGAAAAGGGAAGATGCAAACACAAGGACAAATACAAATGCTATCAAGTCATTTTTACTTACCATCTGATCCCCCTACATCACTCAATATCTTCTTTGCAGTTTCCACAGTTATTCGTTTTTCTTTTTTAAGCTTACTGAGGACCTTTTCTATTTCGTCCCCCTGCGCCCCAGCGAGTATTGCTATGTTTCGTGCATGGAGTTTCATATGTCCTTTCTGTATCCCTTCTGTTGTAAGCGCTTTAAGTGCAGCAAAGTTCTGTCCAAGTCCAACAGCGGCAATTACCTCTGACAATTCACGGGCAGACTTTACCCCTAGAATCTTAAGTGAAAGCTTTGCAATTGGGTGGCTTCTTATGGCTCCACCGACGATACCAACGGCCATTGGAAGTTCTATTGTGCCAACAAGATCTCCCTTCTCATTCTTCTCCCATTTCGCAAGGGGACCGTATCCCTTTGTTGAGGCATATGAATGAGCTCCTGCTTCAACAGCTCTCCAATCATTTCCTGTGGCTATGACGACAGCGTCAATCCCATTCATTATTCCTTTATTATGGGTAGCACACCTGTATTTATCTGCAGCTGCAAAAAGATAAGCACTAACAACCCCATCAACAACATCTTCACCAATAACATTCTTTTTTAGGACTGCCTTTGCTCTGGCAAGTCTGCGTGTTGCAAGATTGGATATTATCCTAAGTCCTATTTTTCCCTTAGTTATCTCCTCTATTCTCGGGGATATTGCCTCTGCCATGGTGTTTATTATGTTTGCCCCCATGGCATCCCTTACATCAACAAGTAAGTGAATTACAACAATCTTGTCCTTTCCTGCCTCTAGGACACGTGTCTCTATGTCCCTTACTCCTCCTCCGCGATTAAGGAGAACCTCATCCTGTTCATTTGCAATATTCATAAGCTCCTTTTTGTTCTTTATTACTTCATTTGCAGAGGCCTCTGGGTTCTCAATATCAACTACCTGAATCTGGCCTATCATGACTGGTTCAGTTGAGCTTGTTGTAAATCCTCCACACTCTCTAATTATTTTTGCAGCATTTGATGCAGCAGCTATAACTGAAGGCTCCTCTACGGCCATGGGTACAATGTAATCCTCACCGTTTATCTGGAAATTGACCCCAAGCCCGAGTGGAATAGGGATAGTACCAATCGAATTCTCAACCATCTGGCTTATGCTACCCCCAAACACGGCACCAGCCTCTTCCAGAAGCTTTACTTCATCATCTGTAAGAGACGCGGCTTTTTTGAGGATCTTTCTTCTCTCATCAACACTCAGCTTGTAAAATCCCGAAAACTCGGTTGACACCATAATATCACGGTTCTCTCTCCTATTAGTGTTGGAATCTATTAAAAACGTTTGTACGGCGGTAAGTTATTGAAAACACTTATAGAGGCATTATAATGATCTACCCTCAATGAAACCAGCTGCCCACAGAAAACAACAGCCAAGTTAAAAACAACCCCATCTAATCAAGGCAGGAGAAACAGCAACAACATGAAACAGCAACAACATGAAACAGCAACAACATGAAACAGCAACAACATGAAACAG
>CAZYPB010000006.1:0-7615 GCA_964649265.1 Microcaldota archaeon | reverse complement strand
CAACAATATTATTCAACAACATCCAAACATTACCCATGCACAAACAGAACTCAGCTGCACTCAAATCAATAAAGGATGACCTAGTGAGACTGAGGCAGATAATGGCCACAAGCCACGAGCCGGAGAGGGAAGCAGTAATAAAAATGATAGGTAAAGCACTGGACTCCGAAGATCCATGTTTTGTTCGAAACCAGGCTGAAAGGATACAGCAGGTTATGGCGGGCCCAAGAAAAAAGCCGGAACCACTATCAGAACCTCCAGAAAAGAGTGGTTTCGAACAGATTATGGCAGAAATGAACAACAGTAGAACTGCCCCTGATCCTGCCCATCAGAATTTAGGATTACAACGTGAAAGTTATGTCCCACCAAGTGAAAGAAAGGAGGCCAAGGAAACCTACAGATTCATACACCTATCAGACGGGTTTTCATATCTTTACCACATACTGGAGAACGGGAAACCAGAGATAGTTGGAAAGGTGGACACCAGTTTCAGCATAGACCAAGAAGCAGATGCAATAGCACATGGGGGTGCTAAAGGATTAGAGGTGATTAATGCATACTCTGAGAGATTCCACGGAAAACCTGGAAGAGAAAGAATAGTCACGTTCAGAAGATTGGAAGAAGCAGAACACCTAAAAGCACAGCTTATGCTAATCCGAAAAATAACTGATGATAAGAAGCTAAATCTATGAAAGAAATTGAAGTGGTCAGCAGCAATGCACGTTCCCGCCAGAAGGCAGTACAAGACGCATCGTGAACAGGCTTAACTTCCGAGTTCGGTATGGGTTCGGGTGTTTCCCCATTCCTGTGGCCGCTAACCGAGCAAATAATATGTTTATCCGAGTTTATAAACCTATCGATCACTCTTTAACAACAAGTTTACTTTTACAAGAAGGACAACTTAGTGTTACTTCCCCCTTTTCTCTACATAGCTCCTTCGCCCTGTTGCCACACTTACAGACAAACCCGATCTCCTTCGCAGGATTGCCCACTACCAATCTATGGGGGTTCACGTCGTTTACAACAACTGCTCCGGCTCCAATTGTTGCATATTCCCCGATAGTAATACCACACACCACTGTTGCATTTGCACCAATAGATGCTCCTTTCTTAATTGTAGTTTTAACAGGCTTCCACCCAGGATTAACCGCTCGCGGGTACAGGTCATTTGTTAGGGCGGCACTTGGACCTATGAAGACATCGTCCTCAACGGTAATACCATTGTAAACGGACACAAAGTTCTGTATCTTGCAATTGTCACCTATCTTAACATTAAAATCAATGTAAACGCTCTTGCTTATCACGCAGTTCTTCCCTATTTCAGCTCCTTCTCTCACTTGGGCCTGGTGCCAGATCTTTGTGTTATCCCCTATACTCGCATCCTTGGAGACTTCTGCAGTTGAATGAACAAAGAATTTACTCAATGGAAACAACCCCGTTCTTCTTGCTTGATGTCTTCATTGCCTCTGCAACTTTAAGTGCATCAATTCCTTCCTGTATGGAGATTATAGGCCTTTCCTTTCCCTCAACACACCTTAGAAAATGCATGAGTTCTGCTTTCAGGGGCTCCTCTTTGTTTATTTTTGGCCTTCTCATCTCCCCCTCCGCAACACTGAAAAGCATCCTGCTGTAATCAAGCTCCTCCTTCATCGGAACATTTTCGTAGAAGTAGAGCTCCTGCGAAATATAATTGACTTCGACCATCCCCTTTTTCCCAAATACCTTGAGCTTCCTTATTTTTGTTGGTGTCAGCCAATTAACTCTAAGGTGTGCGCTTACTTCGGGTCCAAACCCGAAAACAGCTTCACCAAAATCTTCAACATCCTTTCTCGAAATTCCCTTAACGAGAGAGTAAACGGTTTTCACCCTTTTTCCAAGAACAAAATGAAACATATCAATATCATGGACAGCAAGATCGATTATTGCTCCAACATCCTGTATTCTCACTGGTAGCGGAGCTACTCTCTCAGCATCAATTAAGAAGATATCACCAAGATCACCACTCTCAACCATCTTTTTCAAGTGTCTGATCGCAGGGTTAAATCTCTCTATATGGCCAACAAGTACAAGGGATCCTGATTTCTTTGCAACGTCATTTATCTCTTCTGCCTCGGTTACAGTTGCAGCAACTGGCTTCTCTAAAAGACAAGGAACCCCCATACCTATGAAATAGCTTGCAACTTCCTTGTGTTTAGAGGTTGGAACTGCGATTGAAACACAATCAGGCTTTTCTTTCTCGTACATCTCCTTATAATCTCCATAGAATTTGCAATTGAATCTCTTTGCAACGTTTTCTCCCTTAACCTTATCTGCATCACATACTCCAACAACTTTACAATCATCTGTCTGAGAGAATATCCTAACGTGGTTGAAACCCATATATCCAGTTCCAATAACCGAGACCTTAATCATAAAACCGCCTCTATAAGTGTTTTACTAACGACATCCAACTGCTCATCTGTTAGTGCATTGTGCACAGGAATGGACAATACTTCCTTACAGGCCTTCTCAGCAACAGGGAAGGAGCCACCTTCACCATACATGCTCTGTTGCGGTATGGTTGTTGGATAATATACCCCAAACCCAATCTCCTTTTCCCTGAATTTATCAACAACCGCATCCCGTTTCTCTGTTCTTATTGTGTACTGGTGATACACATGGCCATATCCTTTAGGCACATATGGGGTGACAACTTTTCCATTGAAAGCGTCGTCATATAATTTTGCATTGTTTCTCCTTTTCTCAGTAAAACCTGACAATTTCTTCAACTGTTCGATACCAACAGCAGAAGAGAATTCAGTCATCCTGTAATTGAAACCAACAAGAGTGTGAGAATATCTTTTTTTCATTCCCTGGTTTATAAGTGCTCTACAGATCTCAGCTTTTTCATCATCGTTTGTTGTTATCATCCCACCTTCACATGTTGTCATGTTTTTTGTTGGATAGAATGAGAAGCAACCGAAATCACCAAAACTACCTACAACTTTCCCGCCTATGTCTGCTCCATGCGCCTGGCAGGCGTCCTCGATAATAGAAAAGTCATTCTCTTCGGCTATCTCTGTGATCTCACCCATATTCGCAGGAAGGCCGTAAAGGTGAACGGGCATTATTGCCTTTGTCTTGTCTGTCAACTTCTCCTTTATCCCCTCTGCAGATATATTGAATGTCTTTTCATCAATATCAACAAAAACTGGTTTTGCACCACAGAAGGAAACTGCATTGGCGCTGGCAATAAATGTAAAACAAGGAACAATTACTTCATCCCCTGGTTTGATACCAGAAGCGAGAAGGGAGACATGAAGCGCAGAGGTCCCGCTATTGGTAGCAATCGCATACTTGGTTCCACACATCTCTGCAAAAGATCCTTCAAATTCCCTTGTCTTTTTCCCATTAGTAAGCATTGTTGTCTCAAAGACTTCCAGCACATTACGTTTTTCTTCTTCACCTAATTTTGGATAAGCAATGGGTATCATCTAACCCCTCCCAAGGATTAAATTCCTCTATAATATTTAAATACTTAAAACAGAGGAGCCTACCTCTTTCCGCCAATTGCCCAAAAGATACGATCAACAAACAAACTTGTTATTAGGATAAGGTGCGTTGCCATGTCTCTGAATATCTTGAAACTAGACTTTCTATTTGCCTTGAAACTTAGCACTGAAGGTATCTCTACTATCTTTGCACCGTTCTTCTTACACAACCACAGTATCTCAACCTGAGCCTCAAACCTATTTGTTCTGTAATTACATTTACTGATTATCTCTCTCCTGTATGCTCTGAAGACACCAGTGAAAGCAGTTAGATTGAGCCCAAGTGCGAATGAGTAAAGAAATGTGGCCAGATTGCTTAGAAAAAGACGTATAAATGGAACATCTTCTGTTCCCCCGCCGCCAGTGAACGGAGAGGTAACAACAACATCATACCCTTCATTTATTTTCTTAAGAAGTTTCGGTATGTCTTCCACCGGATATGAAAGATCGCTGTCCAGGGTGATCACAACATCTCCATCTGCATGCACAAGTCCCTTTCTGAAGGCAGCCCCCTGCCCCATATTAACCAGATTTCTGTCTGCAATAACACCAAACTCCTTAACTGTTTTCTCAACGGTTTTGTATGTGTCATCGGGGCTCCCGTCATCTACAACAATTATCTGAAAATCCTTTAGGTTCGCCGATGCATATCTGTGGAGTTTTTCAATTGATTTTCCTATGCTCTCATGTTCGTTATAAGCAGCCATAAGTAGTGTAACTTTCACCTAATCACCACATCTAATATTAACTGTTGTGAGCCGGTCTACTGCTTTCTTCTTATCGGAGGTCATCCTCCCGTTTTTGTTGAAAAATGTCCTATGCGCTCCCTTTAGATTAAGTGCCATAACCGGTCTCCCATACTTAAAGAAATCCCTTTCCAGAACAATCTTCTTAGAAATACTGTCCTTAACTTTCTTAGCAATTCTTCTTGAGGCACCCAGATCCGGATAAACCAAAGGAACCTTACCTCTAATGTTCTCTAGTCTCTCAACGGCCTTAAGTATTCCTGATTTCTTTGGTGGGCAGAGTATTCCGGCACCTCTCTCTACTATCTCATACCATTCTATGTTTTTTCTAGGAATGATGACCCGCTTTCCAGCCATCACAGCCTCCTCCATAACCCCACCGGAATCAGTTACTACATATCTACAGTCAAAAAGCAGGGAAAGAAACTCCAGATAACCCACCGGTTCTATAGCATGTATGTTTTTAAGAAGTTTCATGAGGCCAAATTCACGAATACGCTTCCTTGTCCTTGGGTGCATAGGGAAAACAACCGGTCTATCGAGCTCTCCAAGAGACAAGAGCAGTTCCCTTAGGTTGCCCTTATCATCAACATTTTCCTTTCTGTGCAGCGTTACGAGAACATAGCTGTTTTTCTCAACCCCGAGCGGTTTCCATGAGTTCATCTTTCTTGCCCTACCCGCCATCATTTTGAAACCATCAACAGCAGTGTTTCCAAACATGAATATTCTACTATTTTCAAATCCTTCAGATATGAGGTTCTCGGCGCAATACTCGGTTGATGGGAAAAGAATATGACATAATCTATCAGTCAATATCCTGTTTATCTCTTCGGGCATTGTGAAATCGAATGACCTGCACCCCGCTTCTATATGTGCAACCGGGACTCCTGATTTTGCAGACGCAAGAGCAGACATAAGAGTAGAGTTAGTATCCCCATTCACAACACACAGCTTCGGTTTGTGTTTTCTGATAGTCTCCCCTAGTTTTTTCATGCCCTTTCCAAATTGTGTGAATTCATCAACACCTCCAATTCCAAGTACTTGATCTGGGGCAGGGAGTCCGAACTCCTTCATGAATATGGTTGACATCTCACTGTCATAATGTTGGCCAGTAAACACAAAGGAAAAATCTACCCTTTGTTTTATCATCTCTAATATGAACGGAGAAGTTTTGGTAAGCTCCGGTCTGGTTCCGAGCATTAGCAGTACATCAGACATGGTACTAAAATGCGATAAAAGTAATTTAAACTAAGTGTCGTTCAAGTATCCCTGATGTGCGGCATATGCGGTGTCCTAGGTACAGTTGACAAACAGCTTCTTTCAACTATGATGGATGTAATGTCAAACAGGGGTCCTGACGATAAGGGAACGTTCATTGATGATAACGTAATGCTTGCGAACGTAAGACTTGCAATAATTGATATTCCTGGTGGCAAACAGCCAATATCAAACGAAGATAAATCCATAACCGTTGTCTACAACGGAGAGATATATAATTTCAAGGAGATACGCGCAGATCTTGAGAAAAAAGGCCACAGGTTCTCCACAAACTCAGACACGGAGGTAATAGTCCGCGCGTATGAGGAATACGGTCCTGATTGTGTAAAACTTTTCAATGGAATGTTTGCTTACGCAATATATGATTGTCCTAAGAAGAAACTCGTAATAGCAAGAGATAGATGTGGTATAAAGCCTCTTTTCTACTCACGAATTGGAAATGATTTTGTCTTTTCCTCAGATGTAAAAAGCATACTTTTACACCCCGGGTTTAAGAGGAAACCAGATCCCAACTCAATGCACCAATTCCTTAATCTAAGATACATCCCAGGAAGCAACACGTTGTTCTCAGGCATATTTCGTATACCTCCAGGAAACTATGCAGAAATATCCATGAATGAAATGGTTCTAAAGGAATATTGGAGGCTTAGTGCCAGTAAGAGAGAGGTCTCAGAGCAACAGGCAGCTGATGAAATAAGAAGGATACTTCAGGATTCTGTTGAAAGGCATATGATAAGCGACATACCTGTTGGGATATTTCTTTCCGGAGGTGTTGACTCATCAACAATACTCTCTCTTGCAAGCAGGGTTTCAGACAAGAAGCTACGCACATTTTCAATGGGGTTTGGGGAACCAGACGATGAGCTCAACGATGCGAGAGAGGTTGCTGATCATTTTGGGACAGATCACAAAGAGTTCATAATTGAGAAAAGCGTACTTGTCGATTTTCCAGAAATAATCTGGCACATGGGAACCCCCAAGAGAAACGTATATCCTTATTACATTTACAAAACCGCCTCCCGCCACGTAAAGGTCGCGCTCGGGGGACTTGGCGGAGACGAACTTTTTGGAGGGTATATTTTCAGATACAAATATCTGAAGGATTTACTACACAAAAGAGAGAATCTCAACCAAAAAATAAAAGAAACAACCCGAAAGGCAAGAAAAGCAGTAAAAGAACAGCTTGCAAACCTGCCCCCGGAAGATCATTGGAAAATAGAAGAGAATCGAAAGAGTTCATATCTGGATGATGACTCATGGAGCTACACACTAGTTAACTCAGCAGACAGAGCATATGGGTTGGAATACTTAAGACAGTTCATCTATTCGGAATCCCTTTCCAAAAAAGGCTTAGATGAAATAAACAGTGCGTTCAAAAAACACATGGGCCGGAAAGGAGACATAATTGAAAACTGTCTCAGGACAGATTTTCTGGTTAAGATGACAAATGATTTCCTAGTTGTTGATGATGGAACATCAATGGCCAATTCACTTGAAATCCGAACCCCATTTCTAGACAACGATATAGTTGATTATGCGTTTAGTCTACCTGTTGATTTCAAAATAAGAAACAACAGCGGGAAGAGGATACTTCTGAGGGCCATGAAAGATGCTCTTCCTGAATCCGTTTTCAGGAAGAAGAAACAGGGCTTTGCAACAAACACATTCTCAGTTTACAAGCAAGAAATGAAAGACATGGCCGAACAGTTCCTCTTGAATGGAAGTTTATTGAAAAACAACTACATAAAGGAAAACTACATAAAGAGCATATTGAATTCAAAGCCAGATGAGAAAAGAACCCCCCAGTACAACATGCTCTGGAACATGCTTGCTCTTGAGTTGTGGCATAGGATTTTTCTGGAATCAGGAGACATAAGAACCCCTCCAACAATCTAGTTTCCAGGAAGTGAACTTCTTATAAGGTCCCTTATCTCACCCACAGTAATGAGCCTGCTCAAAAATATGGGGATGGAATAAGAGCACAATCCTAAGAAAACAGCAAACATTATAAGCAATTCAATTCGCAAACTTCTTGACAGACGGCTCATAGATATCCTCATT
>CAZYPB010000005.1:33178-38168 GCA_964649265.1 Microcaldota archaeon | reverse complement strand
ATTACTGCAGTACAAAGAAACCACAGCACAAACGCATGTGAGAACACAATCAGGAATTGCTTTAATCCCATGGCAGTCATTTACTCTGGTTTAGTTATATATTTTACTCCTGCTTACAGGCTTTTCCAAATTGTGTTTTTACCTCGTTTTTTCGACGTTAAAAAGGCCTCTGGATAAGCTTATAAACTGGTGCCCCCATAACACCACTTAGGAGATATGTCTGCCTCTAAAAGGGGCAGAGGAGGAAAAAAAGCGGCCCATGGTCGTTTTATTTACACCACTTGTTTTCCGACCGTGTTACCTCCGGGAGCCGCCCCGCCAAAATCTACCTTGTCTCATTCCCAAGACCAATAGAGGCAGATATAGATCTCTAATCCGAAGGAGGTGTAAGCATGGCTAAAAAGAAGAAACCGAAGGAGCAACCAAAAGAGTAACGATATTATGGGGCTTTTTTGCCCCCTTACTATTCAAAAGGAGGTGTTTCTGTGATATTCATGGACAGAGACGACATTGAGGACTATAGTTACAAAAGCGATGATGAGGAAGAAGAGGAAGAAACAGAGGAAGAGGAAAAGGACGATGAATAGGTACAGCTGATCGGACTTTCCCCTACTTTTCTTTTTTTAATCTACTTATAGTAAGCTTATATACTAGTGTATGTATACTATTATCAGGAAATACAAATGTATCAGATATAGGCGGATAAAGGACCTGCCCTTATTGTTTTGAACTATACCGCTGTTTTTACTGTGCTGCTATAGGAGCCCAGGTGATATAACAACCTCTTATTTACAAGACTATAACGAGCAGCGTATCTGTAATCCGAAGGAGAAAAAGTAACAATATTTTGAAGGCGTTATGCCCTCTTAAGATATCAAACGGAGGTGTTCTTATGATAATGTTTATGGATAGAGATGGAGAAGAAGACTATAACTACCAGCGTGATGACGAGACAAATGAAGGGGGGTAGGTTTCTCCAGTTCTTTTTTTATCAACAGTTCGAAGCCCATTCCAAGAAAGCCTTATAAACTGGGAAAACCACTAATAAAGTGAGAGTTATGAAAAAGGGAAAAGAAGAACGGAAAAATCGTTTATGCCAAGAAGGAAGAGGTAATGCGAATTCTGCACGAGAACCTTGAGAAAGACAGGGGCCTGATGGAAAAACTGGCTAAATTATAAACTGCAGTTAGTAATAAACAAAACACGAACCTATTTAAACTAGTTCGGCGATAATATACTACTCATTCTACACGTAGGTGGGAGGTTGAAGATATGAGCAGCACTCAATTGCAATCAGGCGAGCACGTAAGAGTAAAGTCGCGCGTTTCAGAAGGACTTACTTACGGCCAAGTCATCCGTGGCAACGACAACAGACCGACCAACAAAGAACTGCATTATCTTCTTATGTCTGGCAAATACAAAGATGTAAAAGAAGGATTTCCTACTGTTGCCAGCGATTGGGTCGCAATACCTGAGAAAGGAAAAGGATTCAGGAAAGGCCACAACATAACCGACGCCGTAATGAGCTCACGAATCAATGCTTCTGATTTTAAAAAGGCGAAGATAGAGGGAGGAGACCCGTACGCCCCTGGAAACGCTCTTGATATAACCTCCGTTCCTGATGGAGTAAGGGCGAAAAAAAGCGGAGTGGTTGAAGTTGTTCCAGCAATTGTTACGGTGGTCACAGGCATACAAACAAGCGGAGCTACGGGAAAAGTCGATGAAAAAACAGGCCTGATAAAACAAGCTACCCACCAAGAGCTGAATAGCCTCTCATATGGACAGAAGGGCTGGATGTATTATAACGACACGGAAACTTTGCGGCCCCCTGTCCGCGACTTCGGCGGCCTCGGCGGCTACGGCGACAGGCAGGACGTCGGCCTCGACTACGTGCCTGTCATCCGCGTTGGGGTGCTTGAAAAGGCCAATTTGAACAGCCTGCTGGCCGAAGTGACAAAAATTTCAGAAAAAGAGCCGGACGTGGCAAAATGGATGCCAGAGCAACGGGCCAAGCTCCAACTGCTGGGAGAACTCATAAAGGAGCAAAAATAACTTTGCAGTCCTGGGCGATAGGCACTCAGGGCCACACGCCCCTTCATAGTGCCGTAAAAGCGGCCATGAAATACAGCGGCGACAGCTGGTAAGCCATTTGGTCGAACGTTTGAAGCCGCAGTGGCAGTTTTAGTGAAGGGGCTACAGTATGCGGCCCCCTGTCCGCGACTACAACGACCTCAACAACTACAACAACAGGCAGAACGTCAACCTCAACAACGAGCCTGACAACCGCGTTGGAATGACCCTTCCCTGTGCCCCCAGGACATTTCTATTCATGAAAACTTATCGCCGTCTGTTCGATAAGCTTACGGACTACGACAACCTTCTTCTTGCTTTTCAGAAGGCAAAGAAACGGAAATCCAAAAAGCAATATGTCATAGATTTCGAAAAAGAACTTCCAAACGAACTTTTCAAGCTCCAGTGGGAACTTCTCACAGGAACTTACAAGCCAAGGCCACTGACTACTTTCACCGTTAGAGACCCAAAAACCAGGCGGATAAGTTCCTCCCATTTCAGGGACCGCGTGATTCACCACGCAATCTGCAACGTCATAGAACCAATCTTCGAAAAGCGTTTCATCTACGACACATATGCGAACAGGAAAGGGAAAGGAACCCTTGCCGCCCTGAATCGCTTCGATTTTTTCATACACAAGGCGACGCGCAACGGAATGATGCGGGGGGGGGCAATCCCAAAAACGGGAATGACGTGGTCGGTTTTGCGCTCAAAGCTGACATCAAACACTATTTCGAGACCGTTGACCACGAGGTTCTGATTTCGATTTTGAGGGAAAGAATCGTTGATGAAGATTTACTCAACCTAATTCGGCTAATTCTTGCAAACCACAAATCGAAAACTCCTAGAAAAGGAATGCCGCTTGGGAATTTGACCAGTCAATTCTTTGCCAATGTCTACTTGAGTGAGTTGGATTATTTCGTTAAGCACAAGCTCAGGGTGAAGCTTTACGTACGATACGTTGACGATTTCCTGATTCTTGATAAGGACAAGGAAAGACTGGAACGCTACAAATGCGAAATAAATCAATTTCTTCTCGAAAACCTGAAGCTGGAACTCCATCCCGAAAAGTCAAAAATAATCCCTTTAAGACACGGCATAACTCTTTTGGGCTTCCGCGTTTTCTTTTACTGCAAATTCCTGAAAAAAAGCAATCTGAGAAAGCTAGAAAGGAGGCTCTTGAGGTTTGAAACTGACCTGAAGAACGGAGAAATAAACCGAGAACGCATTCGCCTAAGCTCAGCAGGGTGGGATGGTTATGCACGAATGGGAAATACATATAGACTAAGAAGTAAGGTAAGAACGCAAGTTGAACGTTTGCTCAATAAATCCACTCATGAACTGCGTAAAAATTAAGGGTAAGCTGCGTGGGCTGCGGCAACTAAGCCTAACGTTTCTTCGAAGTGTTTTTTTCTTGAACGCCTGTTTTTACCGTAAAACGATTTTCAGACCTTAAGCGTCAATCACTGCCGCTTAAACAGAAGCTGCGCAATGGTTCATCTTTATTCGGGAAAAACCTGAAAAACCGCCGTTCCACTGCCTCCAAACAAGCTCCATATATTTTGTGCGGTGTGAGAAAAAGAAAATGACTTATCAGAAAAGCTCTTCTATGGCTTTTCTGAACGTGCTGCGGGTAAGAACGGTTCCATAGCGTTTATAGCTATACTTCAATTTCTTATTCGTAACAAGAATAAACACCTCGTAAAATTCCTTGTTATAGAAAGCAAATTTCTTGTTCAGGAAGGCTGGGTTGCGCTCCGTGTTCGTTCCAGTCTCAACGTCCACGCAATACTTTCTTTCGTTGGCTTCAAACTCAATATCCGGCCCATAGGTTACATTTGTCTTCAGTTCCTTAACGTATTTCTTAACCTCAGCCTCAACCAGATAGCAGAAGAACGCGTGCTCTTTCGATTCGTTGTAGCGCGGCTTAACCCAGTAAAAGGCAGCGCCCGAGGTTCCGTAAGGGCTTATTTTGAGTCGCTTGTAGCCCTTGGCGAACAACTTCTCCTTCTCATCGTGCGAAAGCTCCCTTTCAACATAGAAACCAGGTTCGAGCACTGGCTCTGGTTCTACTGATTCGTCTTTCCAATCTTCGTTTTCTTCTGGCTCTTCCTCTCCTTCCGGTTCTTTTTCTAATGCCACCGGAGCAGGTTCTTCTTGGGGCTTTAGTTCAGATTTCAGTTTTTCCTCAGTTGGTTCTTCAACAGGTGCAATCGCCGTAACATTGGTTTTAATTTGTAGCTTTGGTCTTAGCAAGCGATACCGAAAAAAGTAGTAAACATCCTCGATTTTTGAATAAAAGAAACCCATAATTTTCCAAAGAATGATGGCAACAACATATCCAAAAACAAATGGAGCAAGCAAAACCGCTATTGAGCCAAAGAAGATTATGACAAGAGCACCTTTCACCAAATACTCAAGCAAGTCCTCCAGGCTCATGTAAACCACCCAACAGTCGTTTCTCCAATCCCATGTCAACAACTTTCTTGAGCATAAAATCCTTGAACTCCTGGTTCTTCATCAGCTCGTTAAGGAGCGCGTCAGCGGTTTCTCTTTGGTTCTCAAGCTCCAGCGCAGTTTCCACGTCTAAAACAGCGCCGCATTTCTGGCAGAATTTCGAAACCGGAGAATTCGGCTGCTTGCACCTCTGGCAATTCCGGGTCTTGAATTTCTCCTCTTTCTTTTCCATTTGGTTCGTCAATCCATGCAACTGAAGAATTGCAGAATCAACGTCCCTTCCAGACAAATGAACATAAACTGAAGCCATTTCCGAGGCCTGAACCCAGCCAAAATATTCCTTCATCTGAGCCTCAGTTAGTTTGTTGGCAAGCAGAGTGGCGCGGGAATGGCGGAAAAGGTGCGGATTTACGCGCTTGTTCAGGCCTGCCTTCTTGGCGAGCTTTTTCAGCATTACGTTTCC
>CAZYPB010000005.1:24212-33168 GCA_964649265.1 Microcaldota archaeon | reverse complement strand
CAGTCGAGTAATTGAAAGGAAGGAGAATCCTCTTGCTGGCTCTTGAAATCCAAAGCGGAGCTTCCGGGTCATTCCTTTTCATGTGCATATCAAGCCAAGTGGCAAGAGCTGGAGCAGAAGCAACAACCCTAACTCTTCTATCGCCGGTTTTTCCAGTAACCCTCAATATAGCTCCGAAATCGTCAAAACTGACGTTCTTTATCCGCATGGTTAACAGTTCGGCAATCCGGCAGCCGCTTTCATAAAGAACCAGAACGAACGCCTTGTCGCGGGGATGCTCGGCAACCTCAACCAACTTCTTGACATCGTCCTCAGTCAGCAACTCTTCCGGCAGTTTGTGCTTTCCGTTCCTGACATTCGCCTTAATCCACTTGACTTCTGGCGGGTATTCTTCGTCTCCTTTAAGCCATTTGTAGAATCGCTTCAGGACGAGCTTGTAATCCTTCTTCGTCCAGTCCGAGTAATCCGTTTGCTCCACGCGCACAACCAGCTCCTTCAACTGCTCCTTGCTTGCGTTTTTGAAGCCGGTCTTTAGCATTTTGGAAAGCTTGGACAGAATCAGAAGGTATTTTATGTCCCGAGCTAGCGACAGGCCGCGGGCTACGGCATCCCGATGGAATTCAAGGATAAGCTCCTTATCCTTTGGGTTCAGCTCCTTCGTCTTTTCCAGCCATCGAAGCCTAGCTTCTAGCGTCCGCTTCTGGTGGTGTATGTCAAATCCATTCATCTTCACGCACCTCCCTTGGACCTGCTCAAAGGTCCTTATATCTTTTTGTGCCGAATTGGGCACTTTCGTGCCTATATCCAGCGAGGTGCGCTTCTTTGCAGAAGCAGGACAGCCCGGGAATTCGGAAGGGCTTTCTCACTGCATCAGAGAGCCCCAGGCGTTAGCCTTGATTCGCTCAAGATTCCCCATCCTCAGAGAGAGTCTTGATTAGACCAAAGAGCCCCCGGCGAGATTCGAACTCGCGACTTTCTGCTTACCATGCAGACACTCTGCCACTGAGTTACGAGGGCAAACCTAGAATTGTGTGCTGTCAACCTTAAAATAGGTTATGCTTCCTTTTTCGACAAATGCAAAAACAGGCCTCTTCCTAACAGCATGCGCCTTCTCAACCATTTCCCCAAGCTCCTTCTTGGAAAACTTATCTTTGGAACTTAGAACCCAAACAAGGTACCTGGAGGGTTCCTCGCCCGGTCTCGAGCCCCTTGCATAGACTCTGAAACAAGGAGTTTTCAGTTTCGCATCCCTACAAACATAACCTGCAATCCTCAGATCCTTGAAAACAGCATAGGCGTTATCGATAAGCTTTTCCTTTTTCTTTAGTTTTCTAAGCAATTCCTTGAAATCCCCCTTCACTTTCTCCTTCTCAACTAAATAGAGTTCTTCAAAAGGAGCCAGCTCAAGGCAGCCGTTTACAAGCTCACCAAACCCCTGTTCCTTAATTTCATCGAAATTGGTTTTTAGTTTCATCATAGTAGTTCTAAAAACAACATTAATAAAAATCAATGCAAATACTCATTACATGCCAGCGATTATATGCTCAGAGGAATGCGTTGCAAGCCAAAACATAAAATACAGCCTGATAAACAAACATGGGTTCTCTCCAGCTGAGCATGAGAAATTCGAGGCATGGAACAATAATTGAGATCCCAGATAGATTGGTTGACGTCGGATATCTGGATAAATACATAGATACTGATTTCTATATTTTTGCAAGCAAGCACAGAAGCGAATCTGGAAAACCATGTATGACAGTTCATTCATGCGGGAACTGGGGTCCAGAGGCAAAAGTGGGAGGAAAACCAAGATCACTTGCCTGCTCTGCGCCGGGCCCAAAGAAGATCGCATTTGAATACCTTTCAAAGAACCAACAGGATGGATTCGAAGTAGCAATGGAATGCACCCATCATGGGCCTACGGAGATGGATACACCACTTATGTTCATAGAAATAGGAAGTACTGAGAAGCAATGGGGAGATACTAAGGCAGGAGACCTGATTGCTGATGCAATAATTAGAGCAGCATCAACTGGTGAAAAGAAGAAATTCAGAATAGCAATGGGCGCAGGAGGAACGCACTACTGCCCATCATTCTCAGTTCTTGAACTACATTCCAACCTTGCATTTTCCCACATAATACCAAATTATGCAATAGATTTACTTGAGGAGAAAACATTCATACAAGCAATAGAGAAAAGCAAACCAGAGATACTCGTTCTTGATTGGAAAGGTCTCAAGGGATATCAAAGAGAGAAGATAATTGGTTTTGCTAAAAACGAGGGACTGGAGTACACAAGTGACAAAGAGATTAGGCACTCTTAGCCTGTTCCATGTGGTTCACAAGGCTCTTCAGCTGATCGCTTTTCTTCAGCGCCAATTGGGTATTCTTTAGGTCTGCATCCCCAAGAAGAACGTCCTGTTTTCTCATATCATGGTATCTTTCAATCATGTATGCATGAGCTTCCCCATACTCCTTCCTGTACTTGAGGTCCTGCTTGCATTTTGCATAGATCTCTTCCTTTACTTTATCCGCATTGCAATCAGGCTTCCCCATAATCCCAAGCTGGTGATCAAGGCTCTGAGCATGAACAAGCCTTAGTATATCGTTGTGAACGTCATCCATTACAATGGTCTGACCTGTGCTCTTCCTTCCATTAAGCATGTCACTTACATCTGATTTTATATCAACTGGTTTACCCGGGGTTTTCCCGCTTGAATCCTTTAGAGCCATGAGCTTATCTTAGGCATTTCCCCCTTATATAACTTATTAAAAACCCACCCCCAATATAGTAGCATGTACGTCATGGAACACACTGTAGATTCTCTTCTGGGTAAAATTATTCAGAAAATAAAACCAACAGAAAGCGAGAAGAAAGACGAAGAGAAGATGTCAGAGGAGATAATGAGTAAACTAAGGAGAACCGTCCCCCCATATATAGAGGTAACACTAGCTGGCTCAATTGCAAAGGGAACAAACCTAAAGGGAGACATGGATTTTGACTTGTTTTTACTATTCCCACTGTCGCACTCGGTTAAGGATCTTGAGATAATGGGACTTGAGTGGGCAAAGAAAGCAATGGCGCCACATAGGACCACAATAGGCTATGCAGAACACCCATACATCAGAGCACACTTCAAGGGCTCAAAATTGGATATAGTCCCTTCATTCAAAATAACCCACATAGATGAGAGGTCATCCTCAGTTGATCGATCCCCGCTCCATACGAATTATATAAACAACAAGCTTTCTGATACACAGAAAGATCAGGTTAGATTACTAAAGAAATTCCTGAAGAACTTAGGAATTTATGGGGCGGAACTTAAAACAGAGGGGTTTTCGGGATACCTATGCGAACTAATGATACTGTATTTCGGTTCATTCAAGCAGCTCCTAAAATCAGCGGATCAGTGGAAGGATCCAGTTGTAATAGATGCGGAAAGGCACTATGGAGAACATGAGCTTGCAGGAAAGTTTCTATCCCCAATGGTAGTAATAGACCCAGTTGATAGGAATAGGAACGTCTCTGCAGTTGTCTCAAAAACTTCATTAAACAGATTCATCTACGCAGCAAGAGAATTCCTAAAGAGTCCAAGCGAGAAGTTCTTTTTCTCAAAAAAGGAAATACTATCCATCTCCAAAGCTAAGAAAATCATAAAGGAGAGAGGAAGCGAATTCATATGCATACACTTTTCTGCCCCAAACATAGTTCCGGATATACTTTGGCCTCAGCTTAAGAAAACTGAGAGGAACATGGCAAAACACATTGAGATGGAGGGATTTGGGATTCTTGGTAAATCACATTGGACAGATGAGGAAAAGAGATGCACTCTTCTTTTTGAGTTCAGTGTCCCATCTCTTCCAAAAGTGAAAAAGGTTATCGGCCCCCCGATATTCCAACACCATGACTGTGATAATTTCGTTTCCAAGCATTCGAAAAGAGGGAGTATCTGGGTCGAAGATAACCGGATAGTTGCACTTGAGAAAAGAGAGAACTCGACAGTACGTTCACTAATAAAACAAATGTTCAAGAACCCAAAGAACTACGGAATACCAGAAAACCTAAAAAAGCCGATTTCAAAAGCAACAGTTCACGATGGGATGGAAACAGTCTCAAGGAAAACAATAGAAATATTATCCTCCTATCTTATCAAGAGTCTACCATAGAAAGAGGGTGTCAAGATTGAAAAGGATATTCGAAACAGATGCATACATACAGAATTTTAGTGCAGTTGTAAAGGAGATACAGGAAAAAGAAGGAACATTACACATGCGCTTAGATCAGACTGCGTTCTACCCCGGGGGCGGAGGGCAGGACTGTGACACTGGAACGATATCAGGAAAAAGTCTTGCAAACGTAGAGGAGGTTTATGAAGCAGATAATGAGATCTGGCACGTATGCACTGCAACAGGACCGTTCTCAGTTGGTGATAGGGTTGAGGCGAGACTTAATTGGGAAGCAAGGTATACAATGATGAAATCCCATACAGCAGAACACGTCTTATTCAGGACACTCATGAATTATTTCGAAGGGATTGAGATGGTGAAAGTCCATGTCACCCAGGAAGGAACAAGCTTAACTGTTAAATACCCCGGAAGCCTCTCATCTGAGCTCACTCTTGATGCAGAAAAAAAAGTAGGTTTAATCATATCCAAGGGACTCGATATATCAATAAAAGAATACCCGAAGGACAGTGTTCCAGAGGGAACAAGAGTTAAATTGGAGAGTATTACTGGAGAGATGGTTAGGGTAATAGAAGTAGGGGATTATGACAGGTGTGCATGCGCGGGCCTACACATAAAGAATACAAGTGAGATAGGAACACTAACAATAACGAATGTAACAAGCGAAAGAGCAGGTACGTACAAAATATCTTTTCTTGTTGGTGAACAGGCTCAGATATTCCTCCTAGAAACAAAGAAAGCATGCGATAGGGCATGCACAATACTCCGGACAACTTCAGACAAACTTGAGAAAACAATGGTTAATCTGAAGGAGCAGAAAGAGAAACTTGAGGCAGTTGTAAAGGACCTAAATGACCAGATCCTTGATGAACTAGAGCCAGCGAAATTCAAGGATCACAATTTCTACTCTAAGGTTCTCTCCGGGATGGATAACAACAGACTCATGGAGAAAGCAGGAGAGCTCATAAAAACTGGGAGAACTGTTGTTCTTTTCGGAAATAAAGAGGGATCAAAGGCATTTATTGTACTTGCAAAGAGCCCTGATTCATGGCTTGATATAAAGGAGCTCTCAGAAGAGATCTTCCCAATGATGAATGGAAAAGGCGGAGGAAAGGACAACTTCATTTCAGGAGCAGGAGAAGCAGACAAACTAGGAGAGACATTCGGCTTTGCAGAGGAGAAAATAGGGGAAAAGCTTATGGCGTAGGTGTTTGCATGGAATACACAAAAATATCCGAAATACTCTCAGGTGAACATACTGGAAAGAAGGTAAACATAAGGGGATGGATTTACAGAAAAAGATCCAGCGGAGGCATGCACTTCATTATAATAAGGGATTCAACAGGTTACATCCAATGTGCAATTAAGAAAGATAAGGTGAAAGAGAAGGCATTCAATGATGCAGGAGACGTGTTCATAGAGTCCTCAGTAATCTGCTCAGGAGAGGTGAAGGGGGATAAGAGGGCTCCTGGCGGATTTGAGATCGGAGCGGATGATTTCTCAGCTGTTTATGTTGGAGATGCGTTCCCAATTGCAAAAGACCAGTCAGTTGAATTTCTCCTAGACACAAGGCACCTTTGGCTCAGATCTCAGAAATTAACAAACATAATGAAGGCAAGGGATTACATAACTCGCTATTTACGGGAATTCCTTTTTTCCAATGATTTCTGGGAACTTTCTCCGCCAATTGTAACTAGGGCAGGTTGCGAAGGAGGTTCAACTCTCTTTAATGTAGATTATTTCGGAATGCCTGCATACCTAACCCAAAGTGGCCAGCTTTACAATGAGGCGTTCATAACTTCGCATGAAAAGGTGTTCATACTTGCACCAAGTTTCAGGGCAGAACCATCAAGGACAGTGAGGCACCTGTGCGAGTACTGGCATCTGGAACCAGAGATGGCATGGGTTGATAATGCAGGAAACATGGAAGTACAGGAGCAGATGGTAAGTTATGTTTGTCAGAAACTAGCAAAGGAGAATTCAGATATTCTGGAGGCTCTAGAACTAGATCCAAAAACACTTCTTGAAATAAAGGCACCTTTCCCAAGAATGAGCTACGAAAAGGCTTGCGATAAACTTGAGGAAACGGGAATGAAAATGGAAAGGGGAAAGGATTTTGGCGCAGATGAGGAAGCAGCTCTAACAAAGGAACTAAAGAAACCACTTTTTGTCCACCATTACCCCAGGAAAGCAAAAGCATTCTACATGAGGGAAGACCCTGAGCAGGAGGGTTATGTTCTATGCTCAGATATGCTTGCTCCGCACGGGCATGGGGAGATCATAGGTGGCAGTGAGAGGATATGGGATCTCCAGGAACTTCTCAAAAGGATGAAGGAAGAGAAGCTGAATGAAGCAGATTACAAATGGTATGTTGAACTTAGGAGATATGGAAGTGTCCCGCACTCTGGTTTTGGTTTAGGTATAGAGAGGCTAGTTAAGTGGATGCTTTCACTTGACCATATACGGGATGCGATTCCATTCCCGCGAGTCATAAACAGAGTATATCCATAATCCCAGTCTATAAGCTGGAAAGATATTAGGATAGTCTTATTTTCCACAAAAAGCGAAGCTTTAAATACTTCGGATGAGTAATATATATCGGTGGAATTATGGCCGAACTGCCGCAATCATTGTACGGGAAGGTTCACTGTATTTCAGTCATTGAGTTCTCTGCAAACGAGGAGGCAGATCTACTCAGAGAGTACGACAAACCGTCAATTGTTGAAAGGAATCGGGAACCTTCCCGCGGCAGTCTCTTTGGGCTTTGAGAGGGGTTCGTATGCCTACACAGAAAATAAACGAAAAAACAGTGCAGGATAAGATAATGGAAAGTCTGATCATCTGCTGCAAGCATGATGAGAGACAGCTATCTACAATATACGATCACACCCCTAAACTAGAACCCTCGAAAATACTTGTGCAGACTGATTGGAAAAGGATCAAACCAAAGAAGCAGAACTGACCGAAACCTTTTTTGTTCTTTATTTCTAAAATAAACACATGCTTTTAGTCATGACCTTCGGTTGTTTCGATGTACTCCACCCAGGTCATATCTCCTATTTAGAAGAAGCAAGAAAACTGGGAGATCAGCTTGTGGTTGTTGTTGCAAGGGACCACGCGATAGTCAATGGGAAGAAAAGAGAACCTGTTTTCGATGAGGCAACACGAAAGCACCTTGTGGGGTCACTTAAGTTTGTTGACAAGGCGATACTTGGAGATAAGCACGATCACTATAAACTCATAAAGAAACTGAAGCCAGATATAATAGCGCTTGGTTATGACCAGCCAGTTGAGCAGAAGGAATTGAAAAAGAAGCTGCTTGGCATGGGCATACATTCCAAGGTAGTAAGGATAAGGAGGGCCAAGAAGCGCCACCTTTACAAGAGCTCTTTTCTTATAAGAAAACTAAGGGAACAGATGGGTGAGTAAGTGCATGCCCTGCCAAAAGAATACACAAAGAAGGTAATGCCCAACAGAGGCACAGTAGTGCACCACAGGGATTTCCCGCAGATATTGGATAGTAGTACTGCTGGAATGAAACCAGTTAACTCACGCTATGGATCATGGGTTGCAAAAACTTTTGTTGATAATGGGTTAGTAACCAGAGAGAAAAAGGATAGATCTGAAATAATAATCACATCTAAAATATCTGGGGACATCCACTTTCAAGTCGGGGATGTGGAGACCTGGTTCAGAAACGCCCTTTTGGCAAGGGAGGCAATGAAAGGAGCAGGAATAATCCAGTTTGAAAAACCACTTGGGTACTCTGATTCAGGCAATGGTTCCTACTATTCACTACATTACCCTGGAGAACCACTTTCAACTGCTCAATACAAGATTAAGATGGATGAGGAACAGCTCCTGGGAGTTGTAAGGGGAATTGCCATGATGCATGCAAACGGAGTTTATCATTCCCATCTGTTCACCGATAATATAGTTGTAACGCAACCCGAAGACCCACTGTTTGTTGTTGTTGATCCAAAATTTCTGATTAAAGATGAAAATGTTATTAGTATGGGAATTCCGAATTCAAAGCAAATTACTCCTAAAACTACTTCAAGAAAGGAAAAGATACAGCATGATTTATTTCAAATTCTTGTTATGTCCTGCAGAATCCTGGAAGGTGCACCCCCAAAAAAAACTACCCGTTTTGTAAGTTTCTTAACTGAAGTTGAGAGGGAATACCAAAGAGCGAATAAGGTTCCAGGAGATATATTGGATGGGAAGTTCTTCAGTACACTGATGGGTTCATAATGCTTTCATTATTATCTCTGAGAATTTCACTGCATCAAGGGAAGCCCCACCAACAAGCGCTCCATTAATATCCTGCTGAGACATGAAGCCCTCTATGTTGTCCGGGTTCACATTTCCTCCGTATTGTATTCTTATTCCATCCCCCTTTTCTGGGTAAAGATCTTTTAGTGTTTTTCGTATCAAAGAATGAACATCCTGCGCCTGCTCAGGTGTCGCGGCTTCCTTCCCCTTCCCAATCGCCCACCTTGGTTCGTATGCAATAACCAGATTATCAACCTGCTCAGAGGGCACTTCTACAAGCCCTTCTCTCACCTGTCTTTCAACAACTGATTTTGTTTTTCCGTTCTCTCTTTCAACAGCAGTTTCCCCCAGGCACATTATTGCATTGAGTTTTTTTGAAAGGGCTCCTTTCACTTTTGCATTAACGCTCTCATCCGTTTCAACCGGAAGCCTCCCTTCAAGGAGCGCTTCCCTGTGAGCACTCTCATAATCCTCTGTTGAGCTGTACTCTCCAAC
>CAZYPB010000005.1:0-24202 GCA_964649265.1 Microcaldota archaeon | reverse complement strand
TGTTTCTGAGTGCCCGACAAGAACCCAAGCGCATCCAACATCAACTGCCATCTCTGAAGAGATCTGACCTGTAAATGCGCCGGATTCGTTTATGTTGATCATCTGCGCCCCAACTTCAATCTTTGATCCATCTAGCTTCTCACAAACAGATTTGAGACAAGTTGTGGGGGGGAAAATAACAATATCGCAATCAGCTGAAGAAACAAGATCATTCAGTTCGCTTACAAGTGCAATGGCCTCATCGACCTTTTTGTTCATCTTCCAGTTTCCGCCAATAATTGTTCTTACCATCCGACCACCGTTATTTCATTATCTCCGGAGTATTTAAACCAATTCCATACAAAGTCTTATAAGGCACACAATCATTGTATTATTCCCTATAGCGGGAGCAAGTGGTTCTAATGAGTAATCTCCCTAAGAAAAAGAAAATGCATATTGCAATGCTTGGGTGGGAGTTTCCGCCTTTTGTTAGCGGAGGTCTTGGCGTCCATTGCTACGAATTAACAAAATGCCTTGCTAAGATGAATGTAGAGGTGGATTTCTACATGCCGAGAACGGGAAAGAAGGTAAGGGAGACAGAGATAGCTGTTCTTAGAACACTTCCAGACGAGACAGTTGTGAAGGTAAAGAATTACGAGGATGAAGGGGTCAATATAATACAGGTAACCTCAACAACGAAAACAGGTGTTCTTTCTCCATACCATGAGAACTCGCAGGAATTTATGATCGGAAAAGCTAAGGATTACTCAAAGTTAACAGAAGAGCTTCTCGAGGACATTGAGGAGGATGAGAGAGGGCTATATGGAAGGAATTTCATGCTGGATGTTGAGAACTACAACAAGAGATGCGTTGGGGCAGTTGTCAAGAATCACAAATACAGGAACTATGTCCTGCTCCATAACCACGATTGGCTCACTGTCCCTGCAGCTGTTAAGATAAAATCACTTACAGGAATACCCCGAGTTCAGACAATACATTCAACAGAATTTGATAGGGCACCTGTTCCATGGGACAAGATAATGAAGATGGAGATAAATGGAATACATGATGCCGATAGGGTGATTGCAGTTAGCTATAGGACAAGGGATCAGATAGCCTCGAACTATGGTGCAGACAAAAACAAGGTAAGGGTTGTTTACAATGGAGTTGATCCAAGCAAATTCAACAAAAGGGACCCAAACAACCCCTCAAGAATCGTTCTGTTCTTGGGGAGGCTTACTGAGCAGAAAGGTCCGTTCCACTTCCTATGGGCAGCAAAGAGGGTTCTTGAAAAAGAGAAGAATGTGAAATTCCTCGTTGTTGGGGAGGGAAGCCTTCTGCCCCCAATGATACGCGAGACATTCAAGCTCGGAATACAGCACAACGTAATATTCACTGGTTATATCCCTTCAGATCAACTGAAAAAAGTCTATGCGAAAAGCGACATCTATGTCATGCCTTCGCTTTCAGAACCTTTCGGGATAACTGCGCTTGAAGCAATGTGCTCCGGGACCCCAGTTATTCTCTCAAAGAGCTCAGGAGTTGGAGAGGCAACAAAGCACAACCTGAAATCAGACTTCTGGGACATAGACCTTATGGCGGAATACATGCTTGCAGTTTTGAAATACCCGGCACTTAGCAATACACTTGCGCACAATGAGCTAATAGAGGTAAAGAAATTTACGTGGGACAAGTGCGCAACAAAGACTCTTGGGGTTTACAGGGAGGTTGCAAAGAATTAAAAATACTGCACAACAAACGCGTTAAAAAGAGGTGTGGTTTTGCCTTCTATATGTATATATTTTCAGGTGCATCAGCCAGCGAGATTAAAGCACTACTCGTTCCTAGGTGAGAAAAAGGGCAAATTACAGAATCTCTATTTTGATGATAAGCTGAACGAGAAAGTGTTCAACAAAGTAACAGATAAATGCTATATGCCAACAAACAAACTTCTCCTTGAACTAGTAGGTAAACACAGGGGCAAATTCAAAATAAGTTACAGCATAACCGGAGTTTTCCTTGAACAATGCGAGAGATATAGGCCCGATTTACTCGAGACTTTCAAACAGCTAGCAGACACTGGATGCGTTGATTTCCTTAATGAAACGTACTACCACTCACTTTCATCACTTTTCTCAGATCCTGAGAAAAAGGAGTTCCACGATCAGGTGGAGATGCACAGGGACAAACTGAAGTCAGTTACTGGAATAAAACCAACAGTATTCCGAAACACAGAGACCCTTTTCTCAAATGAGATAGCAAAATTAGTTGAAGGGATGGGTTACAAGGGGATTGTAACAGAGGGAATCGAGAGAATACTCGGATGGAGATCTCCCAATTACCTATACACTGTGAAAGGAACAAAGAGAATAAAGGTGATGATGAGGAACTACAGGCTTTCGGATGATGTGGCATACAGGTTCTCAGCCCGTTGGTGGAGCGAATGGCCGCTAACAGCAGAGAAATATGCATCATGGCTGAGATCAACCCCTGGCCACATAATAAACCTGTTCATGGATTATGAGACATTCGGGGAGCACCAGTGGGCGGATACCGGGATATTCGATTTCCTAAGGCACTTCCCAGAATATGCTCTCAAATACTCGGAATTGGACTTCAAAACTCCTTCTGAATTAGTTGAGGATTACAATGCATTAGGGGAAATAGACGTTCCAAACACCATTTCATGGGCGGATATTGAACGAGATACCTCTGCATGGCTTGGAAATGATATGCAGAGAATGGCATTTAATCTACTACAGGAATTGGAAGCACCACTTAAGAACATGGGAAACAAAGAGATGCTCCACATATGGAGGCTTCTCCAGAATTCAGATCACCTCTATTACCTATGCACAAAGTGCCTTGCTGATGGCGATGTTCACAAATATTTCTCTCATTATCAGAATCCGTATGAGGGGTTCATAAATTACATGAACATAATAAGGGACTTTAAGGAGAGGATAGAACTGAAAAACAAGAAGAAAAAATAACCTCCACCTTTAAATACCCCTGATTTAATACTTATATACTCTTTTGGGAGGTGTGGTTATGCCAAAGAAGAGACTAATAAAGGTAAAGAAAACAAGGCACAAGAAAAAGATATGTGCCCCTGCAGAGGAGTTTGTCTTCAGACTTCCAGAAGGGCGGGAAGTGGGTAGAGCAAGGGATATAGATGAATTAGTAAGCAGGCTAAAGACAGTTCCTGTGCAGAGTGTTCTCTACCATGGAAAGAACGGCCATTTCTCAGGCTGGCTGGAGTTTGTTGGAGAAAAGGGAGCAGCAAAGAGAATATCCACTGCAAAAGGAGACGGAGAGGAATACAGAAAAGATCTTATAAAGAGAATTTAAAGGTGCAGGTATGCCCCCAAATAAAAAAACATCCCCGGAAAAAAAGATCTCTAGAGCTAAGGCCATATATGTCCCCTGGCTTCATATGCACCAACCACTTATATGGTTCATTTACCCAAAAAAGATTCTGAATAAGAAGACATGGCATGATGAGTCATTGGTGGGAAATCTTGAGAAGATGCTCTATGAGGGAAACTACGATGCACGGAAGATGGCAATGGCATACGCAAACCCCGCAAAATTCATTAAGAAACTTACTGAGCAGGGACATGACCCCAAGATAATGCTTGATTTTTCAGGAACACTTCTAGAGAGTTTGGAACGCCTCTGTTCTTCAGATGGTTTCAACAACATGAGAGTTCATGTTGACATGACTGGCTCAGAGGAGACGCTTGGAAACATAATAGGGCAGTACAGAGAAGTTCTAATCAAATACCCTGATTCTATTGAGTTCACTGGAACTGGATACTACCACCCATATTTTCCGGCAATTCCAAAAGCAGACTGGGCTGCCCAAATAGATAGATGGAGGGTGAAATTCAAGAACCTCTTTGGAGATAAAGCTCTCTCAGGAGTTAAGGGCTTCTGGCTTCCGGAGATGGGAATACCTGGAAATGAAGATGATCTGTTCTACCTGATAAAGACACTTAAGAATGCGGGCTACAGATGGCTTATACTGCCTGCTGTTGAAAACCCCGGAGCATGCCCGCTTGAGCTTAAAGGGGGGGAATGGAACAGATTCAAACTTTTCAACGAACCACATGTGCTCTCGGCAACATCTGGTGGGAAAACAGAATCAATTGTTGCTGTTGTAAGGGAGCCGGGAATAGACCACCAGAGTGGATGCGGCGCAGGGGGAGTATACGACAAGGCAGTTTGGATTATAAGGGAGAGAGCATCCCTGAAAGCTAAGTTAATACCGGCACTCCTTGTTCCAACATCCGATGGGGAGAATGGTAATGTCATGATGAACCAATTTTTCTTTGATTCATTCACTCCGTTCTTTGAAAAGTTCAATGATCAGAAAGTCGATTCGCTATGTGTTTCACAATACATTGAAACCTTGCTCAAAAAGCATTTGGGGAAAGTTGATTGGGATAAGGCAGACAAGGTGTTCTCACCAATTTTCATAAAAAAGAAGGGTGGCTCTTGGATAGGCGGGCACCAGCAATGGCTTGAGGGAGATAGAAGGCTAAATATAAAGAGAAAACTCGATAAGCTGAGCCAGAGGCTCCATAAACTGAAACCAAATGCAGAGGGATACAAGGAAGCTGAGGAAGCTGTTCTAAATGCCCAAACAAGTTGTTATGTGTACTGGGGATCTGACTTTTGGTTTGATCAGGGAGAGGTTTCCATTAAATATGCTGATATGAAGATAGACAAAGTTGGAAAAGCATGAAACGGTGTAGTCGTGACTTCGGTCTGTATGTATTTTCAAGTTCACCAGCCTGTTCGTCTGAGGAGATTCTCTGTTTTTGATGGGAATTCCGGGGACATGTATAGTCGTTACTTTGATGATTCGCTGAACAGGGAGGTGTTCCTTAGGGTCGCAGAGAAATGTTATCTCCCAACAAACAGAATGCTGCTTGACCTAATAAACAAACATAACGGCAGGTTCAAGGTATCTTTCTCAATAACCGGGATATTCCTGGAACAATGCGCCAGATACCATCCAGAGCTGTTGGATAGTTTCAGAAGCCTTGTTGACACGGGCTGTGTTGAGATACTTGGAGAAACATACTACCATTCCCTATGCTCTCTTTTCAGAAACAAACATGAATTCAAAGAGCAGGTAAATCTCCACAAAAAGCTTGTGGGTTCTTTTTTCAAAACAAACTCAAAGGTATTCCGAAACACGGAGGCGCTGTTCTCAAATGAGATAGCACGTATAGTTGAGGATATGGGTTATTCTGGAATCATAACTGAAGGAACAACAAAGCTGCTTGGAAACAGATCCCCAAACAATCTATACCGTGCAAACGGGACAAATCAACTGAAAGTTCTGCTAAGAAACTACAAACTATCCGATGATATAGCATACAGATTCTCAGATGTCAGATGGGTTGGTTATCCGCTATCTCCTGAGAAATATTCATCATGGTTGAATGAATCACCTGGAGATCTAATAAACCTGTTCATGGATTATGAGACATTCGGGGAGCACCAGTGGGCGGATACCGGGATATTCGATTTCCTAAGGAGATTCCCAGAAGAGGTTCTGAAATATCCAGGACTTGATTTCATGAATCCAAGCGAGCTTCTAAGCAGTTATCCCGCAGTGGGCGATGTGTCCTCCCCATCTCCGGTTTCATGGGCAGACACTGAGAGAGATGCATCAGCATGGCTTTCCAATGATATGCAGTATGATTGCTTTGATCTTCTCCAAGCTCTGGAGGGTCCCTCAAAACAGAATAACAACGAGTATGTTTGGAGGCTTCTCCAGAATTCAGATCACCTCTATTATATGTGCACAAAGTTCTCAATAGATGAGGAGGTCCATGATTATTTCTCGCCTTACAAGAGTCCTTACAAAGCTTACATGAATTACAGGAACATACTTGACGATCTTTGGAGGAGATTGCACTGAACTTCGATTATGATTCTGATTTGGTGTATTCCGCACTTATAGGAAACAGTTCCCTTAATGTTTCACTAGTAAAAAACAGGTTTTCAAGGTTCTTTTATCCAATTGATATAACTCATGACGCAAGGCTTAGGGTAGGTGTTTACTCTGAGAAAGGCGAACTTGAGTGGGTTGATGAGGAAAAATACAGAATAGAAAAGGGAATTGGTTATTTTGGACCAACTGAATTTTTCGTTGATTCCCAGGAACCAGTTTTAGCGCTGAAAGTAAATTCAAGTAACAAGGTTGCACTGCACTGGATAATGAGGATATTATGCTCAACTGTTGAGAATTCCGTTCAATACACTAATAATTCAATAATGTTCTTCAGAAGGAACTTTTGGTTCGGTATGAGGGCTCCTTTTGAACAGCACGCGTGCGGTCACTTTCTTGGAGAAGGTTTAGAGAAAGGGGAATTGAGCGGCTCAGATTTCGCGATGCGGGATTGCGAGGCAGCAGCAGTTCTCTCACCGAATCCAGAGATCTACATTGCAGCAGGAAACAACATGAAAAACGTTTCAGAGATACTAAAAAAAGCCCATTATGTGGGGTTTGATGAGCTGAAATACAGGACATCAAAAAGATGGGAAAGCAATGAGAGGATAAAATCATCAATGGTACTGAGTATACTCCAGGGAACAAGTGGCGGGGTTATAGCAGCACCAGAATTCGATCCAGAGTACAGGTATTCAGGAGGTTATGGTTACTGTTGGCCCAGAGATGCATCCTACATTGCAAGGGCTATTGACCTGCTCGGAAACGAGCAAAGGGCAGAGGACCTACTCTCCTGGCTTGGTTCTGTAAGTAATAAAGGGGATTTCAACCAGAGGTATTGTCTTGATGGTACATTTGGCCCATCATGGTCGAACCAGGTTGATCAGATCGGTTCATTTTTGTGGGCCCTTTTACAGCACAACAAACAGTACAAAGATATAGGTCTTTTACGAAAACTCTTCCCCCGGGTTGAAGAATGCGCAAAAAAACTTTCTGATTTCTTATACTCCCCAGGAATATCTGTCGATCTTTGGGAGGAGCGCCCAGGACTTCACGCATATTCGTGTGCTTCCATATATGCGGGGCTAAGGGGTGCACATGAGATAGCCCAATCCCTTGGGATGTATAAGGATAACTGGATCGAGCTTTCAGAGGAATTGAAAAAGGAGTTCTCAAAGATATTCTTTGATGAGGAAGGGATTCTTATAAGAACAATAAACGAGGATTCTGCTGATTCCGTTCCAGATGCTAGCCTAATAGGCGTGTCGGTTCCATTCGGTATAGTCTCTCCAGATGATGAGAGGATGGTAAGGTCAATAAAAGTACTGGAGGAGACGCTTCTGTTAGAACTCGGCGTTATCAGATATGAGAATGATGGTTACCCTAAAAAGGGAGGGATATGGCCTCTATGCACCGCATGGCTCTCCTGGTATTACTCTCAATTGGGCGATAAGGAAAGAGCAACTGAACTGCTTTCCCTTGTGGAGGGATCATGCAACGAACATGGGTTCTTCCCAGAGCAATTGGGTGTCGATGGAAAACCAAGATGGGTTGTGCCCCTGGCATGGTCTCATGCTATGTACATTATAGCAAGGGATGCACTCAAACCCAGAAATGAGTAAAAGTATTGAAAAAAACACTGGAAGGTTTATAAAACTATACCTCCATTGGTATGTACTTTCTAGTAGTTTTTTTTCGTGCGAGGTGTAGATATGTCTAAGAAAAAGAAAAAAGCGAAAGCCCCAACAAAGAGCATAAAGAACTGTCCTCCAGGTCAGGAGTTCGTGTTCATTATGCCTGATGGTAGAGAAGTGGGCAAAGCAAAGAATGTAGTGGAATTCATAAGGATGATAAAAAGCGCCCCTATCGAGAGCATTCTTTACCACACAAATGGAAAACACTTCTCAGGATGGCTTGAGATAATAGGAGAAAAGATGGTAGCCAAGAGGATAAACAACATAAAAGGAAAGGACGAAAAAGTAAGATTGGATATCATCAGGTGCATTTAATTTCGCCTATACGCAACACTTAAATAGATTTATGTGCACATAAGATCACTTGTAGAGCTTTTTCTACGTGTGTTTTACGTGCTTACGATTTTAAGGGTGATCAGGAATGGATAAGGAATCTATTTTCAAAGGCACCACCACAGTTGGTATGGTATGTTCCGATGGAATTGTTTTCGCAGCAGATAAAAGAGCTACAATGGGATATTTCATTGCCAACAGGGAAGTGGAGAAGATAGCCAAGATAGATGAGAAGATGGCAATGACTGTTGCAGGCAGCGTTGCCGATGCACAGGCTCTTGTAAGGATAATAAAGGCAGAGATAAAGCTTTACAAACTGAGAAGCACCAAGGATATGTCAGTTGGTTCTGTTTCAAGTATTCTCTCAAACATAATGTTTCAATACAAGATGTTTCCATTTTATGTTCAGCTCCTTGTGGGTGGGATAGACACTTCCCCGAGGATATTCAACCTCGATCCAATTGGAGGGGTTACCCAGGAGACCGTTGTATCAACTGGAAGCGGCTCGCCAGTTGCGTATGGTCTTCTTGAAGACGAGTATTCTCCTGATAAATCAGTTAAGGAAAACCTAAAACTTGGGCTTAGGGCGATCGGCGTTGCCATGAAAAGGGACTGCGCGAGCGGGGACGGCATAGATTTGGTTGCAATAACCAAGACAGGAGTAAAGAAACACAGCAATGATGAGATAAAGAAACTATTAAACTATGTTAAATAATGCTGCGCTTTTATACTTTTAAATTAGAGGAGCGGATTTTACGTCAACTTCAAATGAAATACAGAAAAAGATAGGGGAGATGTTACCTGCAGAGTGTCAGCTGAGTAAGGTTGAATTCGAGGGTCCGGATATCGTAATGTACCTAAAAAATATAAGCGAGTTCTACAAAGACGATAACCTGATAAGGAAGATAGCCGGAGTCCTTAGGAAGAGGATACTTGTAAGGAGCACTCAGGAATCACTCATGCCAACAAACGAGGCCCTTGAGGAAATAAAGAAGATAATCCCGGAGGAAGCAGGAATAGATGAGATAAGCTTCAACCCAGATTTCTCAGAAGTCGTAATCGAGGCACTAAAACCTGGACTGGTTATTGGAAAAGGAGGCTCAACACTGAAGAACATAATACTCCAGACAAAATGGGCCCCAAAGATACTCAGAACCCCAACAATGCCTTCTGGAACAATAAAAGGAATAAGGAAGGCCCAGATAAAGAATGCTGCAAAGAGACACAAGTTCCTTTCATCACTTGGGAAAAAGATATGTGCGCCAATAAACAAGAGCGACTGGGTAAAGGTTACAGCACTGGGAGGCTTCCGTGAAGTAGGGAGGTCATCTCTACTTGTGCAAACTCCAAATAATAAGATACTCATAGACTGTGGGGTCATCTCAGAGGCAGCAGAACCAACCAAGGCGTTTCCCTACCTTTCTGCAATGAACCTTGCTCTTGATGAACTTGATGCAGTTATACTTACTCACGCACACTTAGACCATTCTGGTTTCGTTCCCTACCTATATGCATATGGGTACGATGGTCCAGTTTACTGTACAGCACCTACAAGAGACCTTATGGTTCTTCTCCAATCCGATTATGTTGATGTTGTAAACAAATCAGGAAAAAAGGCACCCTACCTTGATAAACATATCCGAAAGGCAATGAACAACACAATTGTAAGGGATTATGGCGAGGTTACGGATATCTCACCAGAGATAAAACTAACGTTCCACAATGCAGGACATATACTTGGCAGTGCCCAAGTTCACCTGCACATAGGTGAAGGATTACATAACCTTGTATTCACTGGAGATCTTAAGTATGGCCACACAAGACTCTTTGCACCTGCAGATACCGTGTTCCCAAGAGTTGAGACACTTTTCATAGAGAGCACATATGGTGGAAGGGACGACTCAATGCCCCCAAGAGGAGAGATAGAGAGGAGGCTGACAAGCGCGATCTCAAAGACTCTCCAGAGAAAGGGTAAGGTGCTTATACCCGTTTTCTCAGTTGGACGATCACAGGAGATAATGCTTGTGCTTGAGGAGTTTGCGCAGAGAAACCCTGATTTCAATTATACAGTTTACTTGGATGGAATGATTCTTGAGGCATCTGCAATACATACGGCATATCCCGAATACCTGAGGCCGAATGTCCAGAGGAGAATACTGTCAAACAACAGTCCATTCGAATCAAAGATATTTGAGACAGTTAAGAACAACAGGAACAGCGTAGTTGATGGAGATCCCTGTGTGATACTCGCACCATCCGGTATGCTTTCAGGAGGTCCTTCAGTAGAGTACCTTAAGATGATGTGCGAGAATCCAAAGAACTCAATCTTGTTTGTAGGTTATCAATCAATCCAATCCCTAGGAAGAAAAATCCAGAAAGGGGGCAAAGAGGTCCCTATGCTTGGGGACGATGGAAAACTTCAGACACTTAAAGTGGAGATGGGAGTGGAGACAGTAGAAGGGTTCAGTGGTCACAGCGATAGACATCAGCTCATTAATTACGTAAGGAACCTGAAGCCAATGCCCGAAAGAATATTCACCGTTCATGGAGAAGAATCGAAGTGTGAGGATCTTTCCAGGACTTTCCACAGAATAGCTCGCTTAGAATCAAGGGCACCTATGAACCTAGATGCAATAAGGCTGAAATGATTACTTATCTTCTTCATCCCCGAAGAAATCATCTGTTTTTCCTTCTTTCATGAACTTATCCGAAACCTTTTCCCTTTTGTACTCTTTATCTGCTCTATCCAAAGTCTTGTCAAGAGAACCTGCTGCCTTAATCACATTCTTTACCCTTTCAAAAAGGGAAATCAACAGCTCTCTCTTCGTAAGTGCAAGTATACCTACTGCACCTATGAGCGCAAGGCTTCCAACAAGTGCCAACGCAACAACGCCAACATCAAGTCCCTCCGGGAGCTCTGTTCCTAAAAGGATTTTCCATATCTGATCAAATATACTGGACCCATCTGTTTGGTTGCCATTTGGTCCAATTACCAATGGGCAACCATCATCCGGCACATCTGCACATCCTCCCCACTGCCCCTGAACGCACGTCCTTCTGCCTGCACATCCATCTGACGTTATACAGCTCTTAGTATCCCTGTCATTGCATTCAGCTGGTTGTGTAAGGCTCATATTGTAAACAGCTGTTTGCACAGAGCCATATTCATTGGATGCTGTGAACATATATGAAAAATCAAGAGGCGCCTCACAACCAACTTCGAATTCAAACACTCCCAGCTCGTTTTTCTGAGATATTGAATTCCATTCCCCTCCATTCTTAGAGTATATAAGGTTTACGGATATTTTGGATAGTGCTACTCGTTCGTCCCTTGCCCTGCATTTAAGAAGAATTGTGCAATTGTCCTCATGGGGGTCAAGTGTTCTTATCTCAATATTATCTATTATTAAGGGGGATGATGGAAATACAATCGTCTTACTCAGTGTATCATCAATGAATATTATATCGATGTTTCTCTCTATTCCCTCATATCGCGCTATGAGCTTTCCTTCGGAAACCTTTATGCCTGTGAACTCCGCATCTCCGTTATCATCGCTTTCAGTCTGCATGTCCGCAAAGAAAAGCTGGGCACCCGCAATAGAGACACCATATTCATCAACAACAGTTACTTTCAGAGTATTATCATATATGAGCAGAGTTATGTCTGTTGTTGTATCCCCGTCCATCGTTACACTTGCGGTTTTGCTGAATCCACTTTTCGAAACAGTAACAGAATATTTACTCTGAGGCATGCTGAATTTTGCAACTCCGTTCTCATCAGTTAAGTGTGAGTAACCGCCAACATTAACGCTCGCATTCTCAATTGGCTGCTTTTTCTGATCCTTCACATAAACAGTTAATGTAACTGCAGTTGTGTTGAATCTGAATTGTTCCAGGTGCACTCCATCTATTCTGTTGTCCCCGTATTTTGTCTTTCTTTCTTCACTTCCAAGACCATATGCCCCAACTACAGTTATGGTGTAGACCTTGTTTTCATTCCCAGTGTATGATGGGACGAAGTTCCTAAGATCCACAGTACATGTTCCAGTATAATCAGTTATGCATTCAATCTTACCGTCGATTCCAGTTGCCAGGTTCTTTTGGTATACTACTTTAGCCTTGAAATCAGATATCGGATTCATATCGTAATCTACAGTCTGAATCTTAAGCCTCTCCACCCAGTCTGCATTAACAGACCACAGCAGACCAACAACCAAAACCAATAGCAACAGCTTACGCATGACTGGATATGTGTAACAGAGTATAAAAATATTTTCATATAACACTTCCTAGGCGTTCAGATGAATATAGTGTACTCAAAACATTTCCTTGAGCATTCATTAGGTGCTTCCCATCCAGAACGCCCTGAGCGTCTCGAGGTTATACTAAAGTATCTAACGGGTAATCTGGATTTTGAATTAATCGAACCATCACCTGCAACTGAGAATGAGCTCCTACTTGTTCACAGCAAAGAGCACCTTGACTCACTTGAGAAATTTTCAAAAACACGTGCATCCTTCCCAGATAACGTTTTCTCTGAAAATACATATTGTATAGCGAAGCTCGCAGCAGGCGCGGCATTCAATGCAGCATCCTTATGTTCGGATGGTTTCGCATACGCACACGTAAGGCCTCCGGGTCACCATGCTGGAAAGGGATTTTTTGCAGGGTTCTGCTACATCAACAATATGGCATTTGCAGTGAGAAAGATGCAGAAACAGAAGAAAGCAAAGAAAGTCCTTATAGTGGATTTCGACATACACCACGGAAATGGAACTTTTGATATATTCAAAGATGACCCATCAGTTTACTATCTTTCTTTTAACCAGGATCCATATACAACGTACCCTGGTTCTGGTTTTGAAAGCGAGGGGAATGAACACATGGTAAACGTTGTTTTACAAAGAGGAGCAACAGAGAACGAATATATCCAGCTGTTTGAGAGTAATCTGTCTGAGGCTTTCGATAAGCATAAGCCCGATCTAATAGGAGTGAGCGCAGGTTTTGATACCTATGCGTTGGACCATCTTGCAAGCGGTCTCAGAATATTCAATACTTCCACATATAACGAATTGGGAAATGCAATAGCTAGATATGATACACCTACATTTGCAACACTTGAAGGAGGCTATTATCTACCTGACTTAGGTAAGATGGTATATGAGTTCCTAAGTGCGTTTAAGAAGTGATATTGTGAAAACAGGGTTTGCTGAGCATTTTATTGCATCTTTCTGTATCGTCTCCCTGTTCCTTTTGTTTTTTGGTTTGACTGACCTTTACCTTTTCTGCTCTCTTTTCTTTTTACTTGGATCATTCGCACCAGACATAGACCACCCAGATTCAATACCGAGAAGGGTTGGAGTCTTATCTGCATTTATAATACTCTTCTTTGCAATCGCTTTCCTTGTGTTCATATTAACTGACTGTTTCGAAACATTTCTGTGTGTTATACTTACTGCAATATTCTCAGTTATACTATCCCTACTATTAACTCACCTATTAACAAAAAAGATACCTCGGCATAGGGGAAAATTACACAAACTAAAGGCAGCTTGTTTCTTTGGACTTATGCTATTTGCAATTGCAGGTGTATCCTACTCAAAGCACGATGCCCTTATGTATGGAGCATCTGCAGCAGGCGGTTATTCGTTCCACCTGCTTGTTGATGCAGTAGGCGACTTATTCTAGTTATGGGCAATCTGGGCACTGCGGGGTTTCGCCTGGGCAGTCTGTGCAGTCGTACCTGCCGACCTGTCTGCAGCAGCATCCATAGGTGTTGGTTCCAAATGCCCATGTGCCGGTGTACACATTTACACAGGTTGTCTTACAGTCTGGAGTATCTACATTGTCCCATGCATGTGCAGCGCACCAGTTACCATCAATAGTTGCGCCTTCTCCTAGGAGTTCTGAGTATCCCTCTCCAGTACAGTAGGTGTTGCAGTTAACTGGAATCGGATCACAGAAGTCTCCTATGCCATCGCCATCCATATCTCCCTGATCATTTGGAGTGTCTGGGCAGTTGTCTGAGTAATCTGGGAATCCATCGTGATCCCTGTCTGGGATCTCACACAAGCAGGTTTGAAGATTACATTCCTCCTGTCCTGAGCATGGTACCCCTGTTTCACATTCCTCATATCCTTCAACTTGTCCGTCTCCGCAAACAGCGGGCGGCTGGTTGCACGTGCATGTTGGAAGATCGCAGACAAGCGGAGAGTCGCAAGAGATACCAACTTCACATTCTTCAAAGCCCTCTAATTCTGCATTACCGCAAACAGGAACTATCACACTACATGTGCAAGTTTCAACATTGCACTCTAAACCTTCAGGGCAAGGAACTCCTGCTTCACATTGCTCAAAACCAGCCTTCACCCCATCTCCGCAAACATTCGGAGATTCGCAATCAAGCGAACAGCCCTCATAATCCTCCTCTGGTTGACACACTCCATCACCACAAACAGGAGGGCAGTCATCAGGGCAGTTTGAGTATGTTTCCCCTGTCACGCATTCACCATCCCCGCAGTATGGCATGCATGCACATGTCTCGAAATTACATGCAAGTCCGTTCCCACAGACATCCAATCCAACCTCACATTCCTCAAACATTCCAATTGAATTTGGTCTCTGTATACTTCCATCTCCGCAGTGTGTTTGCGGGATATCTGTTCCAACACATTTACATGTACTGTAATCACAGGTTGTTCCAGCTGAGCATACATCCACTCCCTTCTCACACTCTTCAAAAACACCCTGGGAATTGGGTTGTTGCAAGCTCATATCCCCACATGTTGTTATCATTGCCTCAGTTGGTGACACTGCAATCATCCTGTACATGGTTACATTGTAACCACCATATACAAGTGTACCGTTTTCCCACATGGTTGTGTGGTACTCTCTTCCAGTCCATGGATCCATGAGGCTTATGTTATAACTGCCATCGCTATTTGCATTCGCACTGCACGATTTTCCAACCATGGCATGCCCTCCACCTGGTGGTCTGGGGTACTGTATCCCAACGAGCACGTCCTCACATAGCTCAAGCTCTCTCCTGTAATCAGAATATGTTGGGCCAGTTGCATTTCCAAAAGGCTTCCCATATTTCTTAACAACGAATCTTCCAGCATAGCCACTCTGGTTTATGAATTTCTCAACTCCCAGGACAATCTTATCCAGATATGTGCCTGCTGTTGGGCTCGTCTGCATAAGGCCCCCTAGTTCATCTGCCATTTCCTCAGTTGCCTCAAGCTCTGTAACATTTCCATCGTGGTTTGTATCCGCCCTTGCCTTCTTAGTTTCATTCTCCCTATACTGATCTAGGAAGTTTGTGAATCCCCTTCCGAACCAGTATCTGAAACTGTAGGATGCAGAGGTTGGAGCACACCAGTGCGTTCCCCATTCCCTCCATTTCCTCTGGGAGAACTCTCCCTTTATCCCTTTGATAAACGTGTATCTTCCCAATGTTTCTGGGGGAGTATCAACACCATTGCAATCTTCCAAAACCTCGGGGGTAGGGATCTCACATTTACAATTCAAACATTCCTTGGGTTGTGGGCAGGGGTCCGAATATGAATCAGGTATCCCATCCTTATCATCATCTGGTGCATAGCGGGAACCACCAACATCACACTCCTCATCTCCTCCGTGTGCGCTGTCTGAGATATAGCCATCACCACACCTTGGGGATATGGGCCTTGAGCTGCATTGACAATCTATGCACGTTTTTCCGTCAGGGCACGTATCTCTGAAAATTGCAGTCTTCACCCCTCCGATGTCGCACTCTTCTGTTTGCTCAGTTTTTCCATCGCCACAAACAGCTTTCGGGATCACCGGTTCAGGCGCTTTTACTACTTTTCCCTGATCGTCTCTAACTGCATAATCCTTCTCACCTGCGTCAATAGCCTGTTGACATCCAAAAAGAAACAGTCCGATAATAATAAACACTAAGGTACTCTGTAGTTTCATAAAACCCCCCCACAAAAAAAGTTTTCAAATAAAACTTTAAAATACTTCTTTAAGAAACAAGTAATTGTGGGTGATATATATGGCTGCTAAGAAAAACGACAAGAAAATACTGGATGTACAATTCAACAAAGATTTGTTGAAAGGCGAACTCCTGGAGAGGCACAAGAAACTCAGGGCAGAGCTTATGAAAACTGAGAAGGAACTTGAGGCACGGATGGGGGGGCTCATTGAAGCAGAGGAGCAGTTCAAGGAGAAGATGCATGTTGAGGAGATGCAAAAGGAGATAGAGAAAAGGCCACTTCTTTACACAGCGTTTGCTTTCACACTTGGAATTGCAGTTGGGGCAATGCTATCAAGGAGGGGCTGAGATGATTGACGTCATTAGTGAGTTTCTAATGGGCGCAGTTTCCGGAAAGTTCATGAACCGGATTGTAGATGATGCCTCCAAAAGACTTAAGGAAAACATAGAGGAGATGACTCGCCAGAGCATAGATACAATAAACAACGTGGTTCCTCCAATAATCTACAGTGCTCTTTTCTTCGCATCTGGTGCCATAATCCTTATACTGGGATTAGGGACATACGTTGACTCTGTTCTGGGTGTTCAGGGAGCAGGTGCAATGATTGGCGGATGTATACTCCTTCTTCTTGGAGCGTATTATAAAAACAAGATGAATACTGCTCTTTATAGAGTAAAGAACAGGAAGTGACTTCATTGAGGAACCTTTTTCTATTATTTTTGTTTTTTTCCCTTATTTTTTCAGGCTGTATTAGTTCTCATGACAAGAGAGTTGAGGCAGTAGAGAAAAAGGATCCATCCCTTTGTGAGGGGATTCCAAAAGATGATCCTGAGAGGGACAATTGCCTTTACCTGATTGCTGTTCAAACAGAGGATCTTGAGCTCTGTGGTAGAATAGAACTCAATGACATGCAGACCTATTGCACTGCAGTTGTTAAACGAGATCATCTACTTTGCAAGGGGATCTCCGATGATTACCAAGAAGGAGAGTGCATTGGAAGCGTTGCAATAGTTGAGCTTGATCACTCGATATGTGATGGGATAAATAATCAGGACCAGAGAGACATGTGCCACGAATACGTGAGCAAAGTAAAGCCTGGTACGATTGTAATAGACCTACCTAATGCAACATGGACTTGACTATTCCTTGAATCTGAAACTATAGACTGTTTTTGCCCAGTTGCTACTTTTTGGGTCACTGCCCCTCACATCACTTATCCCACTTACCTGTAAAAGATCGCTTCTCTTAATTACTGAGCCTGAGTCTACACTCGGAGTTATGTAGCAGACAGTTTTCTCAGTTGCAGCTGCAGAAGTGCTTGCAATAAAAGGTATAAGTGGAACAGGCAAAACCCCCCACCTCCTATTATCAAAGAAATTCAGGGAGACGATGTAATCAGGTTTTAGATCCTGGAGAAAATACCCTGCGCTCTCCCCACCAGCTTGAACCAGCTTTGCGTTGTTTCTTATCAAAAGTGCCTGTGCCTGCCTCATGTATTTTGAACCAGTACTGCCCGCAACATTTGCTCCATGATGAGCTGCGAACTCAAGGAATCCCCCATTCCTACAGCCTATTTCAACAACCACTTTCCCCTGAAACAACTTCCCGAAAGTATCCTCCAGATCCTCTCCAAGAGGTATATTCTCATCCTTTAGCATCTTTAGAAGCATGGGTGCATGGTACCCCACAACAACAAACTCTTTATCATGAATGTACTTATCGAAGTGTTTTGATATATACTTACGAACACGAGTCATATCCTTTCCTTTTCCCAATTTCTTATCCTGAATATGCTCAAAAACAGTCTTATCATCAGTTGTGGGAAAAGCGCGCATTCTAACAGTTTTTCTGTTCCTTACAGTTTTCCTATTCCTCTGAACTTCCATGAACTAATTTGCGCTTTATATGTTTAAATTCTTTATAAAACGTATGCCCCCACCGAGATTTTCAACGAACCTCCAGTTGTTTTCTTTGGGGTTCAACCAGACCTTTCTTTTCGAAAAGAAAGGGACGGTTATTTGAACTCGGGCCTCAAGCTCCGCAAGCTCGCATCCTATCCAAGCTAGACTATGGGGGCCATGAAGGTTTTTTAACCTTTGAGGTTGTATAATTAGACCTCTAGGATTTATTAATGGTGATACTATGGCATTAAAGAACTGTTCATGTTGTGGGAGACAGACAAAGGACTATGCCGAATTTCCATGCCCAAGTTGTGGTCAGGAAAAGGTAGTTAGGTGTCACTCCTGCAGAGAAAATAGGAACACATACCAGTGCAAGAAATGTGGTTTCGAAGGACCTTAATTGAGGTGATTCTTTTGGGTAAAGTTGCAGCACTTCTTAAAGTATTTCCTGAGGATATGGAGAAGTTTGAACAAATAAAAAAAGATATTCAGGAACAGATAAACCCTGCAAGGATAGATGAGGAGCCAGTTGCCTTTGGTTTCAAGGCTCTTAAGGTTACAATTGTCCGAGAAGACAAGGAAGGCATGGGGGACATAGAAGAGAGAGTTAAGAAGATACCTGGAGTCTCTCAGGCAGAGATAACTGATGTAGGATTAATAAGCTGATTTATTTTTTTTACACTTTTTTCTATTTTTTCCCAATGCGATCCTTCCCAGTAGACCTTTCCGCAATTGCAACATAGCCAGAATTTACTCTGTTTCTCAAAAACCTTTTCCGGAACATTACTGTTCCCCTTTATCTCTGTTTTCCCAACAATTTCAAGTGAACTGTTGCACTGCGGGCAGCGTGTTTTCTCCGGAAAATCCAACTCAAGATGGAATTCTTTAAACACGGATGCAATCTGCTTTTCAAAAATATCATCTCTTGGAACAAGGCATGCCCTAACTCCGTACTTGCCAGCTCTTGAAGCAAGTTCAACATCCTGCGTTAGCAATACCCTGCCCTCCTTCTTTGCTAGCTTAAGTATATCGTTATCTTCTATCACGTCCGGGTAAACTGTATCGACCCCGAGGATCCTTAGCCATCTGGCAAGTTTCTTCAGCATCAGATCTGCAACAAACATAATATAACTTTTAAAAACAAGCTATTTAACGGTCGCTATGATAACTTCTCTTGAGCTCTTAAATTGGCGTTCCCATGTTTCATCATCCCTTGAGTTCTCTAAAGGAACAAACATAATAATAGGCATAATGGGCTCGGGTAAGAGCTCGCTGATGGATGCGCTGTGCTTTGCGCTATTCGGTAATTTCCCTGCGCTGCAACATAGGAAACTCAAACTAGCGGATGTTATTAAATCAAGGCCCGGACAGGAGGATTCTGCAGAAGTGAAACTGGGTTTCACCCACAACGGTTCCAATTACACAGTTAAAAGAAAGCTAACTGTGGATGGAAAAACAGAGGCAGAGATAAGAAAAGAAAACAAGCTCATAGAGGGACCCCAGCCAAAGAGAGTAAATGAATACATAACAAACCTGCTTTCAATCGACTATGACCTTTTCACAAGGGCGATATACTCCGAACAGAACAATATTGACTACTTCCTAGAACTCCCAAGAGGGGATAGGAAGAAACAGATAGATGGACTTCTCGGAATAGATAGGTTTGAGAAAGTGCGTTCAGAGCTTGTTAAAACAGTGAACCGCCTCAAGGATATGAAAACTGATAGAGAATCATTTGTGAAGGCAGGAGATATCAATAAAACAAAAGATGAACTTCTAAAAAACAGAGACGAAAGAAATCAAATAGAAAAGGATATGCAAGCAATAAGCAGAGAACTTGGAGAGATCTCATCTAGAAGAAAAGATCTTGAAAGCAAGCTCTCCGAACTGGAGTCAACTAGGAGGATTTTCGAGAACCTCTCTGAAAAGAAAACAGGGTTATCCCACACAATAAGCTCATCCTGCGAACGCTTTAAGTGCAGACCTGAAGATCTTGATAATGAGAGATTGTCTGAGCAAAAAGAAAAGGAAAAGAAGGAGATGGATGAACGGAAGGAGGAACTCTCTAAATTAAAGATCTCCATACGGGAGATTCAGGAGATTATCGCATCAGACAAAAGCAAGCTGAACCAACTAGAAGAGAAGAAAAAGAGAAGAACTGAACTGGGGGGAGAACTGTCCAAGCTCCTGGGCGGAAAAAAACTTTCAGATATTGAGAAAGAACTTAATTATAATGCAGATGAACTAAACAAAAAGAATGAGGAGCTAATGGCTCTGAGGGCAAAAGCTAATGAGATACTCGAGGCAAACAAGGAACTGGAGAGAGGAAAGGGAAAGTGCCCAGTATGCGAGACATCGCTTTCAGATGATAGAAAAAAGGAGCTTGTTTCAAGCAGGAACAGCTGGCTGAAACAGACTGGCAATAAAATAAAGGAGATGGAAAATAATTCAGAGAAGAAATCCCTTGAACTGAGGAAAAGTCAGAAAACGCTTCTCTATGCTAGCTCCTTAGAAGCAAAGATATCTGAAATAACGATCCCTTGGAAAAAGGAGGATCTTGATTCATCTCTTCTATCAAACACTGAAAAGAAAAACAAGCTCGAATCACAGCTCCAAGAGAAAGAGAAAGAAATATCTTCATGTGAAAGTTCACTGCGAGGCCTAGAAGAGAAACTTAAGCTGTTATCACTTGTTGATGAACTTTCCCTAACAGAGAAGAAACTTTCAGGAACGTCGTTCAACAAAAAGGAATACGAGCAACTAAGAACGGGTATAGAGAAAGAGAGAGTTGATGAAAGCGGAAAGAGTGCAAAGCTTGAGGGGCTTGAGAGAGAAAATTCACGCATAGGTGAAGCAATAAAGATACAGTCAGAGAAGCTCGCGGATCTTGAGAAACATTCTAGAACAATAATGAAAATAGATTCCAGTCTTGAGAGTTTCTCAGTTTTTCAGAATTGCGTAATAGATACTCAGAAAGATTTAAGGGAATTACTTATATCCTCAATAAATTCAGCAATGACTGAAATATGGTCTTCAGTTTACCCGTATGGAGATTACAACGAACTCCGTCTTAAATCAGATGACAAGGGATATGATCTTGAGGCAAAGGTTGGGGGAGAATGGGTATCTGTTGATGGTATAGCTAGTGGAGGGGAGAGAGCTACAGCATGCCTTGCACTCAGAATAGCATTCTCGATTGTCCTTGCCCCAAACCTGAATTGGCTTATTCTTGATGAACCAACGCACAATCTGGACGGAGAAGCGGTGCGCTATCTTTCGAACACACTTTACAATAAGATTCCTGAGATAGTTGACCAAACATTCGTTATAACTCACGATGAAAACCTACGGGATGCAGCAAGCGGAAGGCTCTACATGATAACAAGAAACAAAAAGGAGAACGGCCCAAGCATTGTTGAGAAACTAGAGTGATACCATGTCTTTATGGGACGAATCGCATGCTCTTGAATGGAGAAGGAGTTTTGGACCACCTGCAAGACCGACGTTGGCAGAGTCCAGAGTATATGGAAGTCAGATGACAAAACTCAACCCCAGTGCTAAAATACTGCTTCTTGGTTCTACGCCTGAGATAAGGGACGCTGCGTCTAGATTCGACCTTCACATTACAGTTGTTGATTTCGATGAGAAGAATTACAAGGAATCACAGAGCCTTATGGGCCACAATGCGGAGAAGGAGGTTTACGTGAACAAGAACTGGACGGAGATTGATTTCAAATCAGAGTTCGATCTAGTTCTAAGTGATAATATACTGTCAGTTGTAACACCTTCTGATGCAAAGAAGATAATAAAGAAGGTTCACGCTTCCCTTAAACCTGGGGGAAAATGGGTAACACGCATAATGCTTTATGAGATTGGACAGGATTTCGTCAGTCCTGATACACTTGTTGGGGAGATAAGTAGGTGTAAAACAAAGAAAGAGATGTATGAAAATTTGTATGTTCCATTCATAACTTATTACAAAAACGAAGTTGGAAAAGTTATACTTAGCGAAATCTACGATAAGATAAAACGAGATGTCGGCAGGGGGCTCTTTCCCATTGTCTGCATAGAGGTTTTCAATTCCATAAGATACTATGATAAGGAAAGCTATCTTGTTGAGCGGGATGATTTTGAGAAATTCATCTATGGCATGTATGACATAGAGAAGATGATAAATCATACTGAAAAGTTTTCAAACAACTGGGTGATCTACGTACTTGTGAAGAAATAGCTATCCTCTTGCACTCTCCCACATGATGTTGAAGTATTTACGGTACCCCACAGCAGTATCTTTATCATGTATTAGTACAGCAACAGGAGGCTTCGCACTCCACATACACATGAGTATCTTCTCTTTGAGTATGAACGTATCTGTTGGCGTGTAGTAGTTTTTTGAGACATATTTTGCCTGTCCAAAATATCTATTGACAAAGGTTCCCTTTCTCTTAATTCTCTCATCAAATATACATCTGCTTTTTACTCCGTGTTTCTTCTTATTAAGTTGCCAGTAGTCCCAGAAAGGACCCATAACATCATAGAAAAGTCCACTCACCCCAAAGTCATCATACCTCCCTTCGGCTTTAATCTCTTCGAGAACATCCTTCATCACACTCCTTATACCTTCCTTTCCCACATAGACTGTTGCCTTCTGTCCACCTGTGGTTCCGCTCTGTAATTCTATAAGCTCAGGCATAATTCTCGAGAGTTTTTCTTCCATATCTCCTAAGATTTCTCTAAATCTGTTTGGGTTGGTCGCCTTGAACTCCTTTTTCTTTCCCTTATGAACAAAAGATGCAAGCCCCTTCATAACCAGCCTATCAAGTGCTTCGTAAACTCTTGGTGCATAGAGGCCTGTCAGTTGCACTATCCTATTCACCCCACACGTACCTTCCCCAAGGAGTGCCACATAGACTTTCGATTCGTTTCTACTAAGTCCGAATCCCTCAAGTGCAACTGGTTCCATGTTATCGATTAGAACCGTAGTATTTATATTCCTATCTTTCAGTAGGAATTAATAATTTATATGGGAAAAGCAAAATATATATATCATGGCAGATGTTTACAAGGATCCATGGGCAAGAATGTATGACAAGTGGGAGAAATACTACCTGCCTCCTGGAAGGCCCTCAAAAGGAGAGATATCGATCTACAGGGATATGATTCATCGGTATTCTAAAAAGCCCGGGGATGCATTGGTTCTCGGGGCAACAAGGGAGCTTAGAAACCTTCTTCATGAGATGGATTACAAGGTAACAATCCTAGACATAAACCCACAGGCATTAAAGCAGTTCAACAGCTTAGTGCCGAAATGGAAAGAAGAGAAGCAAGTTCTCGGCGATTGGTGCGATCAGATATTGCCTGAAGTAAGTTTTGATTTAATAGTTGGCGACGTTCCAGTTGCGAATGTTCCATTGGAAAAACAACCATCTTTCTACACTAATGTTTCTAGGATGCTCAGAGATTCAGGTGTTTTCATCCACCGGACTGAGACTGTTGAGGAAAAGGATTACACAAACGATCCAACTGAAATAGTTGAAACCTATGCAATCTCCCCTATTCCTAAAGACTATCGCCAACATGCTTTCGAATTTCTTTGCATGTTACTTGCTAGATCTGTTGATAGGAAAACGAACCTAGCTTCGGTTCAGGTTGCCATTGAGTTTATGAAGAGCGCAGCTGAGAAACACCCTAAGCTCAAACCCCTTTATGATTTCAACCATGACTACTGGAGGGATCTTGATAAGAAATGGGTTTTCGAAACTGAAACTCTTTTCTTGAAAAGGATGAGTCCTTACTTTATTTTACTAGAGAGAAAATGTTCGGAGGATAATGCAATGAAGGATCTATGGCCGATATTCTCTTGCAAAAAGCGTTTAAACGACAAATGAGTAATTATTGTTGGTTTCATGCAAAACGAAAAAGCTAAAGCAGAAAGAAAAAAACGAGTTTCTTCAGATGAAAAACCTAAATTCAAAAAAGTCGAATTCAAAAACAGTGCGATATCATACCTTGAAAGAATCGGAATAACAGGGCTTGATGGCAGATTCTGTTTTGAACTAAAAAATCAAAAAAACGATCGAGGAAAAGAGCTTAAGGTTTTACGTGTTTTCTGGGTCCGCGTTAAGGACAAAAACGGAAACTCACTTGAGGGAAAACTCTTTTTACCAAAAGAAGGTAAACCCCGGGAACTAGTTGCTTATTTTCCAGGGTTTCAAGGAGATGGGGTGAAACTCTTTGACGATAGACACGCACCTGGGATCGCTGAAAAAGGCATGGCTGTATTCGTTGCTAGACACACCACAACTAATGTGGATGGACCAACTCAATATGTAAACTGTGAAAAGAGGC
>CAZYPB010000004.1:19253-41588 GCA_964649265.1 Microcaldota archaeon | reverse complement strand
GAATTCTCAAGGGATTTGGAAGGAAAAAACCTTCAGACAATCCTAATGCCTCCACTGAAAGTAAAGGATTCAGATCTAATAGATGATGTTTTCAGGCTGTTTCAGAAGACACACACCCACATGGGCGTCGTAGTTGATAAAAAGGAGAAGGTTGTAGGTCTCGTTACTCTGGAGGATCTTCTTGAGGAAATTGTTGGAGAGTTCGAGACCGACAGTTTAAGGGAATTTCCCGGGCATGCATAATTGCTCAAAAACGATTAGTCTCTGTTTTAAACATTTACCCCTATAATTATAAGATTCATGTATGTAAGAAGAGTTCTGACTTCTTCTGATATCCGAAGCTTTGCTGAGGATGCACATAGAAGGTCTTCCAACATAGTTCAATTCTCAAGATACTTTTCAGTTAAGTTACACTCAAATACTGTTAGAGACAACGGAAGGCTCTACCCTGATCACCTAAAGGAAGTTGCAGGGAAAACATCTGATATAATCGTCTCACCAAGATACAAGAGATCAGCTGAAGCCGCAGGTCACATGCATGATTCCCACGAGGACATCCCGGGGGTAGTTATCCTTGATCCAAGGAAATTCTCATTTTATTTCAACGAACAGCCTCTACAATTACCTGAGGAACATGCTGGAAAATTGATAATAAATCAGGAGCTGGAGAAGTTCGGTGAGGAGGGTGAGCACACTTCCTTTGTAATCTACATGGTAACACGCGAGAAACACAACAGAACAAAGTTTGATTATGTATTCAACATAATCAATGCATTCGACAATGCCGGTGGAGATGAGTTGAAAATACCTCCAAAGGTAATGCATGAGCTCGTAACAGTGTCACTTATTGTAAAAACAGCAGATCTTAATTCAAACACTGATCCAGATGAGGCATATTTCGGTAACCACGATCTAAGGGAAGCAAGGAACGCAAACCAAAAAGGGACAGCAGCTATGATTGATTTCCTTGTTGAACATGGAGTAGCAGATGGATTCTTCGAAAGAGGAAAATTCGTCGGCTTTGACGAATCTCTGTTCCTACAACTAATGGAAGCTCAATTTGAAGAAAAGAAACTGCGTTACGCAATTGAAAATGTAGGGATGTATCTGCCAAAAATTGAGAAAAGACTACTTATAACTCCGGGCCTTGAGGGGGGCGTTTTCAACTTACAGAAGGCAAGGGACAACGGCCTGTATGACTATGATAAGATGAGGGAACTATTAACGTCTCTTTATGCAAATTCAGTTAGGATACTGGATACCCTTCAGTTCCCAAGCGGAAGCTCTATCCACATAGCAACTAAATTAGGAACTGCAAAAGGTGTCGGCTACCAGAACTATGAGCCGATAAGCGAAGAGATAAAAGCACAGTTATATTCCCATTGACAGATAAAATCTATGAATAGTAGTGCTCTCCCTTATCCCTCATCTCTCTATCAAGTTTGGAGCCGGGCTTGTTTATCCTTGGGCGCAGCGAATCCTTATCCCTCCTCATAGTGATATCTATCTGCTTCAGGAATGTATTCATTCCGTCTCTCTTATTCTTAGGTTTTCCAGCATTTCCTTTCTCACCAGAAACACCATCAAAAACAATCATCCTATCAGAAACACTATCCAGCATAACTACATCGTGATCAACGACAAAAGCTGATTTCTCATTCTTCTCTATCAATCTCTTCATAACAGTAGCGAACCTAAGCCTCTGCTCTATATCAAGAAATGCGGAAGGTTCATCAAGTAGATACAGGTCGGCATCAGCTGAAACACAAGTTGCTATGGTAACTCGCTGAAGCTCTCCTCCACTAAGATTTCTCATCTCCTTATCCATGAGTTCGTTTATCCCCAATCCAGTGCTTATATCTGCCCTGAAAACATCCATGTTTACTTTTTTTGAGTCAACGTAATCTGACACAGTTCCATTGAAATCACCCTGTATGTACTGTGGTTTGTATGAGATTCTTAGTGAGATCCCCACATCTCCTGAATCAGGTTTCTCAATACCCGCTATAATCTTAACAAACGTGGTTTTTCCTATCGCGTTTGGTCCCAGTATTCCAAGTATCTCCCCTTCCCTTACCTCCCCTTCTTCACATTCCAAAACAAATCCGGGGTATGATTTTGACAATGCAGGATAAATGAATGAAGCTTTTCCTCCTTTCATTCCAACTGCACTTGTTGAGAAACGTATTCCAGTGTCTCTGAACCTAACGTTCTCTTCTTTCATGTATCCATCAAGATATTCATTTATTCCATTCCTGGCTACTTTTATCCCTGAGACAACACCGTACGCTCCAGCGGTCCCATAGAAAACATGCACATAATCACTAAGATAATCCAGAACTGCAAGATCGTGCTCAACAAGAACAATTTCTTTCTCTTCACTCAGTTTCTTGATGTGTTTTGCCATCTTAAGTCTCTGTTCAATATCTAGATAGCTTGTAGGTTCATCAAAATAGTAGACATCTGCATCCTTCATGTAAGCTGCACATATTGCACTGCGCTGGAGCTCCCCCCCGGATAATTCCGAAGTTTTTCTTTCAAGTGAATTCTCAAGTTCAAACATCTTTATTGCATTCTCAAAGATGCCTCTCTCGTCATTTTTAATCAAAAGGTCCCCCACTTTCCCTGGGAAAATCTCCGGAATCATGTTTACATTCTGGGGTTTGTAACTAACTTTTATTCCCTTCTCAAGAGAGATAAGATAATTGTACATCTCCTTTCCTTTGAATTTCTCAAGTACGTTCTCCCATTGCGTATCCCCAGTGTAATCTCCCATGTTCGGGATGATTTTCTTACCTAATATCTTTATTGCAGTGCTCTTTCCGATTCCGTTGGAACCTATTAGTCCTACAACTGACTTGTTTTTAGGGAGTGGAAGGTTGAAGAGTCTGAATGAGTTTGGTCCGTATTGATGAACAAGTGTCCCGGCTTCCTCTGCCAGGTTTATTATTTTTATCGCCTTAACTGGACACTTTTTAACACATATTCCACAACCGGTGCACAGTGTTTCCGAGATAAATGGATATCCTGTTTCCTTTTCAATAGTGATCGTTTCCTCGCCCATGCGTACCCCTGGGCATACCTTGATGCATATGTAACCGCACTTCTCCTTTGTGCACTTGTCTCTATCGATAACAGCTATTCTCATCCTAACACCGTAGGTACACTTTATAACTTCCTTTTTATAAAAATTCTTTTATGAGGGTGTTTGGTCTTAATGAGACGACTGGAGAGTTGAAATTGATGCCAGAGAACACCGAGGACCTATGGCATATTGAACGAGTCATAGGTCACGGAGACCTAGTGAAAGCAAGATCAGTCAGGAGATTTAAAACACAGGAAGGGGAGAGCGGAGACAAGAAACCAGTTATAATAGAGCTGGAGGCAAAGAAAATTGAGTTCCATAAACATGCTAATGTTCTCAGGGTGACAGGAGTTATTAAATGGGGAACCCCGGAGGAATTTGTTCAGATAGGGAGCCACCACACAATAGATGTTGAACCAATGACAAAGTTCAGCATAAAGAAGCAATGGAAAAAGTACCAACTTGAAAGATTGAAGAAGGCAAGGGAGGAAACAAAGAGACCAAGACTTGGAATAGTTCTTGTGGATGAAAGGCGATCTACATTCGCACTTCTAAGAGGGTATGGCGTTGATTTTCTATCCGAATTATCATCAAGAAGCTCTAAGAGGGATGATAGGCACGATGAGCATGAACGGGAATTCTTTGGCCAGATTCTAGCTGCAATCTCCAATATGAAAGTTGAAAAGATAATAGTCGCAGGCCCAGGCTTTGCAAAGGATAACCTAAAAAAATTCATATCTCAGAAGGATCCAGATGTACTGGGCAAGATATCTTTTGAGCACGCGAGCTCATCAGAGAAAAGCGGAGCATACGAATTATTGAAAAATGGGGTTGTTGAGAGAATAATAGGTGAGCAGAGGGTAGAGAAGGAGTTTAAGCTAATGGAACAGCTAATGGCTGAGATAAGTAAGAACACAGGACTCACAACATATGGAAAGAATGAGGTAAAGAAGGCCGTCGAATACAATGCAGTAAAGGAACTGTTTGTCCTGGATGAGTTCCTAAGGAAGGATAAAGACTTTGAGAACATACTGGAAAAAGCAGAGAGGCAGAAATGCAATATCACTGTATTTTCTGCTGAAAATAATGCGGGAAAACAGCTGCAATCTCTTGGCGGGTTAGCTGCGCTTCTCAGATTTCAGATAGATTAGAGGGATCTAAACCACTCAGTCAATGATATGTAGTGGGTTGTGGTCTCCTTGTTTATTTTTAGTATTCCCTTCTTCTCAAGTCTGTCAAGTGACAGAGCAAGGCTGGATTTGGCTATCCCGGATTTTCTCTCAAGCTCGTTTCTCTTTATCTCTCCACTGGAATCTATTATTGACTGAATAATTTTTACGTCATTCTCATTAAGTGCTTTCATTAGGTTTCTCATCCCTTCAGTTGCAATAAGTTCACTCTCCTCTCTCGGTTTCTCCTTTAATGGTTTCCGTCTAAGGAACATGAAAGCAATTGCAATGAGGATAATCAGACAAAATAGTATAAAGCCAGCTACAGCAACAATTCCAAAAAAACCCAATTGGAAGAAGTTATCATCGCTCCCATTATCAATAGGTTTCCCTCCCCCATTATCATCCGAGAAGCGGTAATCAACCTTTATCCTCTGAATCATTTTGCTTGATGCCCATGCAACAATAACTGAATCATCTTCACTCATAACGACTCCATCTGCTGGAGTAACTTGCGTTACAATTGCTTCTTTTGGGAGAGCAACTGAAACATATGTGTTGCTTAGGTTCTCAGGAAGATCCAGAGAGAAGGATAGGTCATTCCCTGTCTGTGTTACTAACTTCTTTGTTCTGTATGATACTGTAACCATCCTGTCTCCTGTGACTGAAAGAAGTATTGCTTCATTCTCTAAACTGTACATGCCTCCCCTCACATACGGTGCATCCACGTCTGACGGAAGCTGAATGAGAATGGATCCCTGTCCATTAAAGGTAGAGAAAACGAATGCGTCCCCTTCAGCATTTGCTATAACTTCATAATTAGCACCCATGCTCTGTGCGCACACTGTGCTAACTAAGAAAAACAAAAAAACTGCCTGGATCGTATTTTTCATGAGATACACCCGTTCTCTATGAAACTATCTCAAGCAGCGTATTATAAATCTTTATTGCTCCTTCTGTTGTCCAGATCCCACTTTGGACATCTATCTCCCCTACATTTTTTGGGGCTCCACCTTCATTTGTTATCAGTGTACCCTTAACTTCGCCCACTGAAGTTGGAGAGAAAACATATCCCTTTCCATCAACAACAACACCGCCAACAAAGCCTTCAGTTCCGAACATCCCTATTTGCTCCATTATATCACTTGCACTGTCCTCATTCTGAAGCATCTCTCTTATTCTCTCTCTTTCAAGCATCTTTCTTTTCACAAGATTGAAGGATAGTTCCTTATCCGGCATTTCCTTAACCGAGGCACCCCTAATAATGCTTGTTTTGGAATCAATAACGCTCTCCACTCCTTGTGCTTCGCCTAAAACATATGCCACATGTTCCTGAATTGTTTCCTTTGTTGCAGATGACTCATCTGATTCAAGTTCCTCCAGTATCCTCTCTTTAATGGCTGGGTTCGCCTTCAGAAGCTCGTAGTTGAGTATGCTTATCATTGTTGTAGGTTTCTCAAGATCTTCAGGCGTGAGCTTTCTTACTTGAACCTTGACTGGGATTGGCTGGATCTCTGCAACTGGTTCCTCAACTCCATCAACTTGACAAACACACGTTGTTCCAGATACCTTGCATCCATCGGGGCACAGCGGTTCAGGCCTCGGTTTCACCCCATCTGTTCTATAGAAACTGCAGGTTTCAACATAGTATGTATCAAAGGATCCATCACTGTAGCACTGCTCCTGCTTCCTGTCTCTGCACCTGAAGTTCCAGTAACCAGTGTCACCACCAACTTCAAATGATTCAACTGTTGATGTTGATTTTCCATCGCAGCTTTTGGTCTCCCTGTTCAATACTATGGTTGTATCTGATGTTGTTGATGGTCTGAACTCACACCATTCGTAATAGTATGTATCAAAGGATCCATCACTGTAGCACTGCTCCTGCTTCCTGTCTCTGCACCTGAAGTTCCAGTAACCAGTGTCACCACCAACTTCAAAGACCTGCTCTGTTCTTCCTTTCATTGCCGGTTCATATAATGAGTCACCATCACAGTTTCTGTGCTCTCTGTGAAGGGTTATCTGGGTTCCTATAACTTTCTTTGGTTCAGGACAGATGCACGTTGAACCCGAGAGAGTGCATCCTGGTTCGCAAACAGGTACAGGTTCTTTGCATATGCAGACATTTCCACTTACAACACAGTTCTCAGGACATTCGGGTGTAGGTCTTTCCACACATTTGCAAACAGTGCATCCATCTTCATTCCTCTCGTAAACTAATTCGTTTCCAGGTCTGCAATAGCATGCAACCTCTGGGCAATCAGTTTTGCACTTTCCTTTGTATGCGATCTCAACGCCCGCACATCTTGCTGAGCATCCATTACCATAGGTCTTTCCATCAACTCCACATACCGGATCATATTCCAGAGTGCACAGGCAAGGCTCAATCGGTTTCTCCACTTCTATTTCAAATGAAGCCCAGCTCATGGGAACCATTACTGTAGTTATAACGGGCTCTACACTGGCAACACTAACTCCAGAACCTCCTCCGCTTCCTGAAACCGAATCAGTTGTTGCAACTGCAACTCCGGCAGAGGAACCACTTGTTGAACCCGATCCACTCACTTTGTATGTCTGCGTCTGGACGTTGTTTACTGCTACTGAAACCACTCCCTCATCCAAGTCCGGGACATCGTCCTCAGGTATAGTTGTCTGGGTATCAGGCATTGGAACTGATGGCATAGGTACGGGTTCAGTTGGTTCTACTGGTGTCGGTAAAGGAGTTGGATTCTCAGGTATAACTGGTAGGGGTAATGGTCTTGGTTTGTGATAGTTTTCTTTAGAATCATATATGTAACATGCCCTGATGCTTATTTTCTCCCCATCACTGTCTTTCCATTCATACGCTGATCCCTGATACACTGTCGCATCATGGACGAGTTTTCTGTTTGAATCGTATATCTCGATGTTCGCGTAGGTTGTTCCTTTGGCGGGAAGGGTACTTCCCGTATCGTCCTCATAACCAATCGGAATAACGTATTTTGTGTCAACATTAACTAGTTTTACAAGATAGCCATTTGTTGATAAAGAGCCTCCTTCGTAAACTTTTCTACAAGGATTGTATGGCATTATATCCTGTGCAATCTTCAATGTTTGGGAGGAAACACCCATAGCACCAGAGCCTCCTCCAGTGCTTGCACTCGCAACAGCAATGGCGGTTTCGGTCTGTCCTCCGCTCCCGCCCCAATCAGTTGCAACAGTATATAGTATCGCTTGGTCAACTGCCTCCTCATTACTTGTTGCATAACTCATTGCAACAGCAAACTCCACACCTAACAAGAGCATGGAGAGCATAACGCACATAAGTTTCCCATTCATCCAAACACCTCTATTATCGAAAAGATTGCAACAACGTATGCTGCAAGCACAATGAAAACTGTGCCAACAGCACCAGTCAGCGAATCTTTGAATTCATTTAACACATAACCAACGCTATCCTTGCACCATGAACGGTATTTAAATACTAATTTGAACAGAGGTGAACGGCGCTACCACTGGCACGGTGTAGACATGCTGAACAGATATGAACAGAAACAGATTATCCCTTCTTTCCAGCGAGCATTATCTGCGCAAGGAGCGCCTCAAGTTGAATGCGCTCATTCGCACCTTCAACCATTCTGAAGTTGTATTCTCCAATCCTATCAACAAGTTGCATCTTCGTTTTATCTGGGAGATCCAGTTTGGTAATCTCCCTATAAATCTGGAGCATTATCTCCTCTCCACTCATCCCGTAATCTATCATAACCTTATCTAGCCTGTTCCTTGCCTCCATGAAATCTCCATCGGTTGCTAGTTTAAGCATTTCGCCTATCTCCTGAGGTCTGGCCCTTGATGAGGTTTTGTAAATAGTATCTGCAGTTATCTTTTTTGCAGTTAGGGAAGCTCCCTGGAGAGAGTTCAATGCTTTTCTCATGTCCCCCTCTGAAACATATACAATTGCTTCAACTGCATCCTTTTCCAAATTCAGTTTTTCAATTGTTGCTACCCTCTCAATCATCCCAGTTATGTCCTCTTTCTGAAGTGGCCTAAATCTGAATACTGCACACCTGCTCTGTATGGGCTCTATTATCTTGGATGAATAGTTACATGAGAGTATGAACCTTGTTGCTGAAGAGTAGAGCTCCATCGTTCTCCTAAGCGCATGCTGTGCATCCGGGGTAAGTGCATCTGCTTCATCGAGGAATATTATCTTGAATGGGACATCGGCAACTGGAATCATCCTTGCAAAATCCTTTATTTTTCCCCTAACTATATCTATTCCCCTTTCATCACTTGCATTCAACTCAAGCAAGCTGCCCCTGTAATCATCCCCAAAAAGATCATGCGCAAGTGCTAGTGTGGCAGTTGTCTTCCCAATTCCTGGGGAACCAGCGAAAAGAAGGTTTGGCATGTTCCTATTTACAACGTATGCTTTCAATCTCTCCAAGATGTTTGTTTGTCCAACAATATCACTGAGTGTTTTCGGTCGGTATTTCTCAGTCCAAGGTAACTCTTGCTCCATAAGTCCTACCGCTAACCATTTTCAAAAGAAAAAGATAATAAGGAATCGGTGTTCGGACTATTTCTTGTCAACAAAGAGGACTCCATAATTAAATGGATCAACACTTTTTGCTCCCTTTATATTCCCGCCGTATAGCTTTCCATCGTGTTCCATAACAATTACTGAGTTGACCACCGTTATCTCTTTAGTGCTTTGTTGGTTGTAATTTACCCCAAGTGTTATTACTGCAGGGACGGGCCCGATACCTGAAGGTTTGAAAAGCTCTCCTGGATCGGCTTTCTTTGGGGCATTTGGCCCGAAGAACTCTGCTTCCATTGTTGTTTTCAGAATTATATCCGAGAAGCTTCCAAAAAGGACTGCCACCCCGACATTAAACGAGTCATCAGATGAAATGAAGTTCGCAAGCTGGCTTTCTATGTCAAAGAAGGTTTTCTGTTCCACTGGAACATTCCCGTCTCTTTCTTTTTTTGAGTGCAAATCAATCACAAAGGAAGTCCTGTGGGGGTTCTCCGCTCCCTGAACCTGCAAGGCAACCATTGTGTGCCTGGTGAATTCAGCATCATCAGCCATCGACATATCCCTCCCTTCCATCTCTCTTGGTATGTATCCTGCTTCTCTTGCTTCCTTTGATCTTATTAGAAACGATACACTCGACATATCCCCCGATATGTCAATTCTCCCATTAGCTTTGCTGTGCAGAAGCACTATCGGGCTTGGTTTGTTTGCAATGTCTAGTGTTCCGACCCCGGTTACAACCTTTACTTTTCCTGTTCCTTTTTTCGCAGCGTTTTCAACTAGTTCTCTCATCCCTCTTGTTTCCGGCCCCTTCCCTTCTATAAGAACAGTATTAACATTATGTCCGGCTCCTCTCTTAACGGCATCAAGCAAATATTTCTCATGCACTTCTAGCATGGTTTTCCTCATTACGGGCGATATTTCGGTTCTCCCGGTTATGTGCTTCATCTTAAACGGCATACTATTACCTCCCATTCACATTAGTAGAATAAGCTAATCTATTTGGGTTTCAAGCTATTTAAACCTTCGCATTTTGATAGAAAGTACTTATGGACTCTTTTATCCTCAGTTAGCTCTGGGTGGAATGAAGTTGCAAGCAAGTTTCCCTGTTCAACTGCTATTGCCTTTCCATGTACTCTGGCGAGAACCCTTGCGCTTCCCCATGTTTTCTTAACTGCGGGCGCCCTTATGAAAACACATGGAAAACCCTTTATCTTCCCAATGTCTGTTTTCTCTTCAAAGGATTCCCTCTGCCTTCCAAAAGCATTTCTCTCAACCCGGATGTCCATCAGACCAAGGAGTTCCTGTTTTGTTCTGTTCACTTCAGCTCCTCCTTTTTTTGCAAGCAGTATCATCCCTGCACATGTCCCATAAACGGGCAGTCCTTTCTTAGCAAACTTTCTAACATCAGAAATCAATCCGGTTTCAACCATCAGCTTGCTTATTGTGGTTGATTCTCCACCGGGTATTATGACCCCGGAAACACCTTCAAGATCTACGGGGTCTTTAACCCAAATGGCCCTATGCCCAAGATTACGAATAACTTCCATGTGCTCACTAACAGCCCCCTGCATTCCTATTACTCCTATCACAAAATCAGCCTACTTGCTCCTTATCTGCATCATCTCACTTGGGTCTTTGAGTATCCTTCCTTTCATTGGGTTTCCAAGTCCTTTCGATATCTTCAGAAGTATCTTTGGGTCATCGTAATGCCTTGTTGCCTCTACTATTGCACGGGCATATTTCTCAGGGGTCTTGCTCTTGAATATTCCTGACCCAACGAAAACACCGTCTGCTCCCATAATCATCATAAGAGCAGCATCTGCCGGTGTTGCAATGCCTCCTGCTGCAAAATTAACAACCGGCAGTCTCTTCAGGTCTGCTGTTTTCTTAACAAGCTCAACCGGAACCCTGTACTCCTGCGCCTTTTTTTGAAGTGCAAATCCCTTACTTTTCACCTTAACAAGTTCGTCTATCTGGCAGTTTATTTTGTTCATATGTCTAACTGCTTCTATGATGTCCCCTGTCCCCGGTTCTCCCTTCGTCCTTATCATTGCAGCGCCCTCGTTTATTCTCCTCAGAGCCTCTCCTAGGTCCCTTGCACCACAAACAAAAGGAACAGTGAATACCTTTTTATCAATATGATTCTCCGGGTCTGCAGGGGTGAGAACCTCTGATTCATCAACCATGTCCGCCCCTGTTTCCTGAAGTATTCTGGCTTCTGCAATGTGCCCTATTCTGCATTTTGCCATCACAGGTATTGTTGTTACTTTAATTATCTTTTCAGTTACAGCAGGATCTGCCATCCTTGCAACTCCACCAACAGCCCGTATGTCTGCAGGAACTGCATGAAGTGACATAACAGCAACTGCGCCTGCTTTCTCGGCAAGCTTGGCCTGCTTGGGGTTGACAACATCCATTATAACCCCGCCCTTCTGCATTTTTGCAAATCCCTCTTTCAATCTAGTAGTTCCAAATTTCATAGAATCCCACGCAATATTTGTACAGGTATCTTTAACCTTAGAAACATTTAAAAACAATCCGTAGCAAATAGATATGCCGCTTCTGTCGCCTTCAAATGCGATAGTTTATTTAATTTGGCTTTACAAATATGCGGCTATATCTGGAGGTGTGCAATTTATGGCTGAGAAGGAACACATGAACTTGGTATTTATCGGTCACGTTGACCACGGTAAAAGTACCGCCGTAGGTAGAGTACTTTTTGAAACTGGCGCTCTGAGCGACCAAGACCTAAGAAGGCTGAAGGAAGAAGCAGCCAAGGTTGGAAAACCAACATTTGAGTTTGCTTTTGCGATGGACGGACTCAAAGAGGAGAGGGAGAGAGGGCTTACAATTGATGTCTCTCACAAGGAGTTTAGAACGCAGAAGTACTACTTCACGATTATTGATGCTCCTGGTCACAGAGACTTCGTTAAGAACATGATTACCGGGGCATCACAGGCAGATGCAGCAGTTCTTATTTGCTCTGCAAAAGAGGGCGTACAGCCACAGACAAAGGAACACGCTTTCTTGGCAAAGGTGCTCGGAATACAGCAGCTCATAGTTGCAGTCAACAAGATGGACGCAGTCAACTACGACAGGTTGAAATACGATGAACTGAAGACATCACTAACCGGTCTTCTTAAGAACATCGGATATAAGACTGATGACATACCATTCGTTCCAATATCTGCTTACGACGGAGCAAACATAACTAAGAAACATGAGAAAACAGACTGGTATACTGGGCCAACACTTGTTGAGTGCTTTGACAAACTTACTGTACCTCCAAAGCCATTGGACAAGGATCTTAGGCTTCCAGTCCAGGATGTATTCACAATCACAGGACACGGAACAGTTCCGGTTGGAAGAGTTGAAACAGGTGTTCTGAAAGTTGGAGATCTGGTTTCCTTTATGCCTTCAGGTGCAAAGGGAGAAGTAAAGAGCATTGAGATGCACCACGAACAAATGAAGGAAGCAAAACCAGGAGACAACGTAGGTTTCAATGTAAAAGGAATTGACAAGAAGGATATCAAGAGGGGAGAGGTTGTAGGACCTTCAAGCAATCCGCCAACAGTTGCACAGGAGTTTACAGCACAGCTTGTTGTGCTGCAGCATCCAACAGCAATTGCCCCCGGTTACACGCCTGTGTTCCACATTCACACAACTCAGGTTGCTTGCACAGTAACTGAGATTCTGGAAAAGAAGGACCCGAAGACAGGGCAGACACAGCAGAAGACCCCTGACTTCATTAAGACAGGTGATGTTGCAATAGTGAAGATCAAACCACTCAGGCCTGTTGTAGTTGAGAAGTTCCAGGAGTTCCCACAGGTAGGAAGGTTTGCTGTAAGGGATATGGGGCAGACAGTGGCAGCTGGTGTGGTATTGGAGGTAACTCCCAAGAAAGTTGAGTGAGTTATGAAGTGTTTTTGGTATCCCACCACTTTGTGATGGGAGCCCGATGGGTGTACGATATATGGATAAAGCAAGGATAAAGCTCGTGGGAAAAAATCCCAAGGAACTAGACGAAGTGTGCAATCAGATCAAAGAGATTTCCAAGGCAACAGGTGTTGAACTAAAGGGACCCGTGCCTCTTCCTACGAAGAGACTGAAGATCGTCACCCGAAGAACACCATGTGGAGACGGCTCTGATACCTATGAGAAGTGGGAAATGAAGATCCACAAAAGAATCATAGATGTGGCTCAGGATGAAAGAACCCTGAGGCAGATCATGAGGGTAAGGGTGCCGGACACAGTCCACATTGAGATCTCGCTCGGCTGATCTATTTTTCATTTGTTTTTATTTTTAGCCAAATCGAATATGTCCAAATCAATTTCTTTTTTCTCAGCAAGTCTCTTAGACAGGGACCTAAGAAGGAGCTCTTTTGCTTTCAGGAACCTTTTCCTACCAACCTCAACATTGCCTATTGCGTACCTATTGTTCTTTGTATTGAAACAGAACATCGAGTCATGAACGTTTTCTATATTGTGACAGAAGTAACAGCCAGAACAATCCCTTCCAGAATCTACTTCAAAGCAACGCATTAGCTTTGCTGAGTAGTAGCAGTTTATGCAAAAATCCGACTCATATATGTTTGTGCATCCGAAAATATACTGGGAGTTTCTAGGATAGAAAGTATATGCAGAATACTTGGCATAGACTATTGGAAATGCTCTGTAGCAGTTTACTGAAGACGAGGATGTTGTGCATTCTATAAGATTGGAGTTTGTCCCGTCCCTGTATTGAGGTGAGAAAAACGCTATCTTGCCTATCTCTTCATGGATGTTTTCTATGCTTATTCCATGAACCGCTGCTTCCTCCAATTTTGCATTTTCTCCAAGTGCCTGCGCTTCACCCAATGTTACCAACCTATTACGCGGAAGCTCGAAACAGCAGCAGTAGTCACTTAAGAACACCTCTTCCCCGCTTATTGCAGATGAGTGTTTTTCTATGTTGCGAGTATGTTTGCTAAGCCATCGAGCATATTCATCAATGCTCCCAGTTGGCTCAACACCAAGTACCAGTTTGCAGGTAGTCCTGTAGGCTTTCTCAATAACTCTCTTGTCAGTAGCGTCATTAGTGAATTTAATTGATCCAACATTTGGTTTTTTTATCCTTGATTTTGCTACGATCTCAACAAGAGAGGGCAGTCTTTTATTTTTCTTCAGTTCATCAGCTAACTCTGAGAGAGGCTAAGGCGCGCAGAGGCCAATGTCTTCCCTCTGTTGATAGAGGATTTCCTTAAGAAGAGAAGACAATCTGTTTGATTTAGCCGAAGTCGTATATTTTATAAGTCCTAGGTTACAGAATATTCCCACATGCCAGGGTGGCGGAATCTGGTAACGCGCCAGACTTGAGATCATCAGAACCACCAGCGGGTTCCGATACCTCCTGCAACCACGGGAGGCGGAAATCCCCGCGGGGTTCAACCAGAGGCTAGTAATCTGGTTCCGCTCTGCGGATTGCGAGTTCGAATCTCGTCCCTGGCGCCTGTTTTTTTTATGCGCAACCATTAAATATCCATTGCACCATTAAATATAGCAATAGGTGAGCATATGAACGTAAATTTAGGGACTCCTTACGAGTCAATCCTCAAAAAAATCATCGAAAAAGGCTATGCCGGCAATCAAACTGAAGCGATACGCCAGGCGCTAATTGAATTCGACCGAAAGATAAGCGAGGAAGAGGTCGCGCTCGTTCACAAAGCAGTAGAGTTCGAGACGATAAGAGTAGATTCCGGGGAAGTCAAAACCTACTCCTGGGAAGAAGTAAAAAAGAAGGCGAAAATAAGATGAAAGTCATTTTCCACGGGGAGGCGCTCAAGGATTTCCAGTCGTTCGACAGGATGCTGAAAGGACACTTTGCTCGCCATATCGAGAAGCTTTCAAAAATGCCGCCCAGAAGGCACATGAAATTCGGGCTCCCGTTCCACGTTGAGACCATAACAAAACAGGCCCGGCTGATTTACAACGAGCGGGGGGACTGCCTTTATGTGGTTCGTTGCTTCTCCAGCCACAAGGATTACGAAAAATGGTACCGCTCATTCGAGTAGATTCCCTGGTGTTTCTTCTTCAAATCAGCCCAAAAGCAAGAACTGCGATTGCCGCCAGCTTAATCGCCTTGGAAAAAACCAGCAGAGCAACCAGTTTCCTCTTGGAAAGCTTCATTTCTTTCCCTTCTTCTTAGGAAGTGCCTTTGGCTTAGCTGTCTTTGTAAGCTCTGCCATTGCAACACACATGCATATTGCGCTGAATGGAACAGTTATGACCCACCCTATCTGAAGGCTGCTTCCAATCATGTTTATCACAGCAAGCACAACCCAAAGAACAGCTGAGAACTTGAAATTGTTCTTTCCCAACTCATAGCTCGCTTGAAGCGAGTCTATGGCACCCTTCTTCCTATCTAATGCAATCGGGATGGCGTACTGGAACACGATCATGAGAAATATCCCGGGTATTACAAGAAGCACAAGACCAAAAGTAATGGCAACAAGAGCAACCACTGCCATCACCCAACTAGTTATGAAATAATCAAATCCTTTGAATACATCTGCGATCTCTACTCTATTGCCTTTAATCGCCTTGTTGGCCATATGGAAAACCCCAAAAACAAGTGGCGGAGCTGTAATAATGAATATAGACCCCAGCACAGCAATTATCGATCCAACGATAAACGCAACATAGTTTCCCTTGAAAACATCAAAACTCTTCCCTAACACATCCTCAATCTTTTTCTCCAAATCCATACGATCACCATCTTCTCATTTAAGCATCAACCCAGTTCCTCCTGTTTCTTTATTATTTCCTTGAATTGATAAAAATACCTAAGTGTTGCGTCAACATGTTCTTCGTGTGTATCGGTATTAATAATAACTCCTGCAGCCATTATTGCAGAAACAAGTTCTATCATGTTCTCTTTTGAAAGATGCATCTCCTCGGCCATAATATCACCGTTGAATAATTGGGAAACTATATTTAAATTATTGAGTCCTTTATTGAAGCATGATACGATTAGTTGTTCTTGGCTCTGGGGGAAGCCTTCCAAGTGTTGACAGGGGAACAAGCTCAGTTGCATTGAAGTATTCAGGGGACGTGTACCTATTCGATTGTGGCGAGGGAACCCAGAGACAGATGATGAAATTCGGGGTAAGTTATGCGAAGGTTAAGGCAATATTCCTAACTCACTTGCATTCAGACCACATCCTCGGAATACCTGGCCTTATAGAGACGCTTTCCCTAATCGGGAGAAAGGAACCGCTCCACATATTCGGTCCAAGAGGAACAGAGGATAGGATAGCTGAGTTCATACACTCAAATATGGCTCAGGTTACAGATATAGATACAGGTTTTATTTACGGGCAAAAGGAGTTTACAGTAAGGCCTTTTCCAACAATGCACTACTCAAACAGCATGGGTTTCGTTTTCGAGGAAAAACCCAAAAGGAAATTCAACAAGAACAGGGCAGACGAGAGAGGGATTAAAGGAAAGATGTTCTCAGAAATAGAGAAAAAGGAAAAGCTCATAATAGGCAAAAAAACAGTGAAGCTCTCGGAAATAAGTGTTCTAAAGAAGGGAAAAAAGATAGTTTACACCGGAGACACCATGCCATGTAAAGAAGTTCAAGACGCATCAGAAAAAGCAGATATACTCATACACGACGGAACATTTGGGGGAGATCTTAAGGAAGAGGCAGAACTTAAGAGGCATTCAACAGTTACTGATGCAGCGAAAACAGCAAAAAAAGCAAAAGTAAAGAAATTACTCTTAACGCATATCTCTAACAGGTACGAGGACGACAAGGTGCTTGAAAGAGAGGCAAGAAAGACATTCAAAGAATCCCATGTAACGCGAGATGGGACAGAGCTGTTCTTATAGGTGAATCAATGAAAAGATACCTTCCATTACTTATGTTCCTGTTTCTCTGTGGTTGCGTAGATGTTTCAGAAACCCAGAAGCTCATGGTAAGTTCAGCAGAAAAATCCAATTCTCTTCAGAAATACAGCGTAGAATATGAACGAGTTGTAATAAACTACCTTAATCCTGAGGAGCAGGTCTACATGATACCTGCCTCAAAAATAACCAAATACCGAAAGCATGATAGGATGATGTGGGAAGTAATTGATTGGCTTAATAACACCGAAAGAAGGTATTCAGTTTCCGGAGAATATTCTTTATGCGCTTTTAATGATGGTTGGTCTTGCAAAACAACAGATGAGTCATCCATGAAGGAATTCCTTGGCTATGATGTCTCAGATGCTGATTCCAGTATCAGAAGGCAGATATCAAATGGAGCAATACTCTTAGGCGAAATAGAAGGGGATACTATTCTGGGGAGAGATGCTAGATGCTTTGCACTTGAAATCCATCCTGAGAAATTTGTACAAGCGGATTGGAATGAATATGTTTTGGGATCCATGGGTAATGAACCAGCAGATAAGATGGATAATCTTACGGTATGGCAATGTCTAGATTCTGAAACAGGGGTTAAACTTGAGCTAATACTCAATTACAAAACAGAGATAGATGGAGAGATGAGAACAGTTGAGGCGAATCTAAAGGCAACTGAATTCACCCCAAATGCTGAAATTGAAGACTCAGTGTTTGAGCTTCCAAACTGATCTCAGAACAATGATGCGAATTTGTCGAACCTCTCCCTGTATCTTATATCACCTAAAAGTTTATCTGCAGTTATCTCTTTGTCTTCAGGGTCCACTTCACATGTAATTCCCCTGGTTAACTTCTTTCTTAGGCTGAAATATAGATTCTGAACAGCCTTCAACAGGCTTTCCACAGTTTCGAGGTTTTCCTCCTTTTCATTGCTATCCAGTACCCTGGTACCTTTTTCAAGACTGCTTTGTCTTTCTATAGCAGCACCAAGTATCTTCCTAAACATTGCTGTGTATTTTTCATCTACTGGCTTACCCGGGTCATTTCCAACAAGTGCCTCTTTCCCCATTTTTTCTTGTATCTCCATAAGGAGCTTAAAGGTGCTGTTACCGCTCCTCTCCCCAATCATATCAATTGCCAACAAACCTACTGTTGGGAAGAATGGTCCCTTGGCTCTTAGTATCATATCCCTTATTGCCTCTGCAACCTCGTGATTACTTGATGTTGAAAGTGCAGCAGCAACCTTTATTCTGCAGCCCCTATCCATATCCCTAAGTGTTCCTTTCCTGTCATTATCGGACACGTCATCTTTGAGTTCTGAGGTTTGTGCAATCTCACTTTCAATTAGCTTTATGCGCTGCGAGTTGAGTACTTTCCTTGCAGTGTTAAGCGCAGTTGCTCTGGTGTCTGGATCCTCTGATTTTAATGCTGGTTTTATGGCAAAACTAACAATTGTTTTCACAGAGTCAATACCCTTAAGCCTCTTGTATTTCCCAAGCGCTCTCAGGCTTTCCTTCAATACAGCCCCATCCTGTCCTCGTCTAGTCTGATCTACCCCGATTCCAACTAAGTGAGTTATATGTCCCGGGTACAAAAGCCCCCCTGCAAAAGCAATCCCCACTCTCTTTGATTCAAAATCCTCACTGTTTATTAGTTGGGAGACTTTATCAAAAACTGCCATGTATCCTCCATCAACAGAGTTAGATATCTTCCCCATTGCTGCATAGTAGCCAGCCATTCTTTCAGTCATTATCTGGTCAAACGCCTCCTGCTTTTTCTGTTCCCCTGCATAACTATCATTTCCATTGACATACTCAGTTACATCCAATCTTATCTGCACATCCAATGCCTCGCTTATGGTCCTAACCGCATCCTTTAGTTTCTTTGTTATGTTATCATGTGCTTGTTCGCATGTCTGTTTGGTTTCCGAAGGAATTTCCTTCACTCTCAGGTTAAAAACCCGAGATTTTACGTCTTTAGCAGAAAAAGTTATCCTCAATGTTTCAACAGGCTTTTTATCGAAAGCTTCCCTTGCAGCCCTGGCTCCATCCTTCCAACTAGCTCCAGTGTGTTGGGACTTAGGAGTAACTCTTCTAATCCGTGTATCTGCATTCATAAGTATCTCCCCCAGCTACGCATTCTACTCAAAACCAGAACATATTTTAGTCCGTTCAACCTTTATAATGATTTTTACCCATAGGGGAGTAGGTGTCGATGGACAAAAAGAGACTAGAATGTCATCTAAAGCCATTTCTCTTCATATTCCTACTATCGTTTTCTGTTGGTTTTGTACTACTTGATTCCCCCATGTTTGTTGATGAAGGTCATTTTCTCACACTGTCCAAAGGGATTCTCAAAGGAGAAAAACTCTATTTGGACAGCAGGGATAATAAGCCACCAGGCCTTTATCTGTTCCTCATTCCAGTCGTTACACTTGCAGGTAAATCTGTTTTCCTAATAAGATTTATTGCACTCTCAATTCTGGCATTAAATGCATTCCTTGTTTATCTCATTGGGTTCAGGATAAGCGGCTCAAGAGCAGGGATATTTGCATCAGTCCTTTTTCTACTTATATCCATTGCCCCAAGATTTCAATCGCACACCCTGATATCAGAAAACATATCTCTTTTGTTTATCTCTGCAGCAATCTACCTTCTCCTAAATAAAAAGGAATTCAAAACATATCTTCTTGCAGGGGCTCTTATAGGGTTGGCATGTTCAATCAGACAGCTTTCATTCCTTGCATTCATACCCGTGCTGTTCTCTTTGCGAGGCGGAAATTACAAGAAAAACGCACTATGGCTGCTCTCAGGCGTGCTCCTGGCATGGGTTCCACTATTAATTTTCCTAATACTCTTCTCATCCCCCACTGAGTTCCTCAACTACGCTTTCCTTGATATTATAATGAAACCCAAACACAGTGCACTTTCACCCTGGGAATTCAAAACAATGGTATTTGTAGATGTTTTTGCATTCACACTTCCAGCCATTCTACTTGGAGTTGTTGGAATATCCAAAAAAAGAAATGCAATACTTTTCTCATGGCTTGCTGCGATGTTTCTGTCAACACAAGTGGGCCACGGATATCATCACTATTACCTACTAATGTTTGCACCTCTTTCAGTTTATGCTTCTCTTGGTCTTCTTAAATTAGAGAGCATCTCTAAAGAGAAGATTGGTCTTATAAAACCATTAATACTAGGTTTTATTCTGGCAGTCCTTATTTCGCAATCACTTTCAACTGCAATTGCGATTAAATCGCATCAACTACGCCTGGACCAGCCTTCATTCATGCTAACTTCAGAACAACAGGCGTCCATAGTGAATTTCATTGATGAGAAAATAAGCAAAGAGCAATCGGTGATGTATTTCTCAATGCAGAGCAGTCTATATTATATGTCTGACAGATTCCCCCCAAATGGAAGAGTCCCCTCAAGGGTTGTGATGGCAGAGGAGGATTTTAGTGAGTCTTTCCTAAACCAGTTAATGGAAGAGCCTCCAGATGTAATAGTTTACGATCAAGATTATGCTTATTACCTAAAGAGTTTTGAGTTATTTGGGGAAAACACCGTTTCCTTTGAGAAGTTTCTAAATGAGAATTATGAACTCAGTTCAACCATAGATAATACCTACATGCAAGTGTACCTAAGAAAACCCTAGGCACGAGCAACAACTGCATAATTGGAGAAAAGCATGAATGGAGAAAGCTCAATCAACACAACAGTCATCCCAGATTCCTCTACTGCTCTCATGGGCACTCCCACATCCTTTATTGTGGAAGGCCCATCGGGGTATAACGCGCCTTTGTTCATCAATCGGTTAGCACGGGAGTATGCCTCATAGCCAATTGAAACAGGTCCCTTCCCATAGGGCCATAACATAACTGCGCATGAGCCCCTTTTCAGAACTCTTTTGAATTCTTTTAATGCACTCACCAGCTCTCCTTCCCTGAAATGTTCCATTACTCCATAGTTCCATATTCCATCGAAAACATTGTCTTTGAAAGGAAGTTTCAGAATATCCCCCCTCACAAGATGTTGAAATACTCCTGTTCTCTTTGCACGGGAAAGCGCAGCATCAGAACAATCCAAACCAATCAAAACCCTTTCTTGTTTGTTTAGGAGAACAGATGCCTCTCCTGAACCACAACCACATTCACAGTAAACTCCTTTTTTGAAATATCTATCGCAGTAATGCCCTACCTCTCTGGAAACAATGTTCCTTCTCATAAAAGAAAGAAATCCAGAAGTCCCTTTCCTACTTCTCCAAAAATCCTCCCATTCCTTGTTCCCACTGCACTCACTCTCTTTCAATATCTTTCTAATATCGAAACTCATGCTATCTCCTTTGTGCTATCACAGACATCCCAATTATATGGGTTTATTCCGAGAACATGGTAATCAAAGAACGCAGAAATCCTTATGTACGCTTCAAGCAGAAAGCACCCAATGAATAGATGCAAGCTAAGTGGTGCCCTCGTAATCTCACCCAGCAATAACCTTAAAACAAAAACCATGTCCATTGTCGATGTTCTATAACCTTCTCTTTTCTCAAGATCCATATGTCCTATGAAAATTCTCTTTCTCTGTGTTATTATCTCTCCAATAGTTTCTGGTCCTCTGTTATACACAACGGCATCCTTTGCATATACGACGCTATATCCTTTCTTCCTTATCATTGCTTCAATATATGCTTCATCAACTGCAGTGTTCAGCGGTATAGTCCCAACTTTCCTGAATGCAACAATTTCTCCCATCTTCGGGTTTTTTTCAGATATTTTGTGATGTAGTCTCCACTGAAGATTAACAAAAAAACCAGAAAAAGAACTCTCCCTGTTCTTTGGAACTGGTCTTCCTCCAACCATCCCAACTCTCTTGTTTGAAAACGGCTTAAGAATCTCCTTTACAGTGTTTTTCTCTATTGAGAGATCTGCGCCAATAAGCACAACTACATCCGAACCAGATTTCCTTATGATAAGATTAACTGCAGACGCCTTCCCCTCCTTTGTTTTTTGTGTTAGGAGAACGATTCGTTTGTCTTCCTTTTTTTTCTCCTTAACTATCGCTTCTGTTCTGTCAACACAACCTGATGCAACAACAATTATATCAGAAATATTCTCTGAATTAAATGAAAGAGAATCCAACAATAGGCCTATGTTCTTTTCATCATTGCACGCACATACCCCAACACTTGCTTCCATAATACCACTATTTGAGCAACGAGAAAAGAAAGGCAACGATGTGTTTGAGCCCTATTTTTGAAGTCCCATACCCTCTTCTCCCAAAATCATACTCTACTTCGGATACTCTTATTCTTCTGGGCAGGCATTTAAGCATGTCATACAGGACCTTATATCCTTCTGGCTGAAACCTATGCTTGTTGGTTCTAATCGTATCTTCTGCAAGCTCCCTCCTAATTCCAAAAAAACCAGAAAGCACATCCGAGCAACCCGGAGCCCCATTCAAAAATAACCCAACATCTGCTAATTTAGTTGCACTTACCGATATAATCTTCCTGTGAAATGTCCATTTCTTAATTGACTTCCTACATCCAACAACAATATCCTCTCCTTTACAAAGCAGTTCTGCAACCTCCTTTATCTTTTCTGGCGGATGCTGCATATCTGCATCCATGACAATGACCCAGGAAGTTTTGGAAGCCAATATCCCATCAACTAT
>CAZYPB010000004.1:6458-19243 GCA_964649265.1 Microcaldota archaeon | reverse complement strand
AACTATGCTTGCGGTAAGCCCCGGGCCTTTCCCTTCCCTATCAATCAAATGCACTCCTTTCTTAGAATAACCCTTAACAATCCTCCGTGTATCGTCCTGACTTCCATCATCAACAACTAAGATAGCTATTCCGGGATAATTAGAGTTTACTATACCTATGATCTCCCCTATGGTCCTCTCCTCATTCAATGTAGGAAGTATCAAGGTGAAGTCCGAATATCTGACCATGAAGCGTATATAGGATAAAACAGATAAAAAGTGCTCGATCAGTCGATATATCCAAGACGTGAGAGCCTATCAATGACTTCCAGCTTATCGTTGTTACTCTGCTCCCGACTCAACTCCATGGTCTTCTTTCTTTTTTTACTATTGGGTGTGAAAAGAGACGAGCCCTCCATGTCTTCCGGAACAGCGAGATCCATGAGGGTAAGAACAGTGGGCGCAATGTCAACAATATTCAATTTAATATCCTTCTTTTTTTTCACCCCACTCCCTGAGATTATTACTATCCCCTCGGGGTCATGGTGCCCAGTGAGGTTTCCGGGTTCAGGGACTATATCCTCAAATATATCCTCTCCAAAACCAGAATTAAGGTACCCATCAGCTGTTCTGAATATTATATCCGGGGCCTCGCTAAGGAAAGGACCAGAATAAACATCCTCAATCCTATTTACTTCCATCACCACCTGTTTTCCTCCGTCCTTAACCGACCTAAGGGAATTAATAATGCCATCCCTTAAACTCTCGTATTCCTCTTCTGAAACACAACCTTGCGGCTCTCTTCCCTTTCTGTTTATACGTATCATCCCGCCAAGGAAATAGTATGCCCTTGTGCTCCCCCAATCAAGGAGTTTTCCATAATCAAGCAGGTCATTCTTTCCTGGAAGGAATTTCATGAGCCAAACAGGCAGCCCAGTTATAATTCCTGCGCTCTTTATTTTGAAATAGATTTTGTAAAGAAGAGAGATCAGCCCTGTTTTCTTTAGAAAGGAGTCATAAAAACTCATATAACCCCCAGTATAGGGGGAAGTTTTAAGGAATCCCTTCTTTTCAAGCCACTTGTTTACATTGAAATATTTGTTAACAGGCTTGAAGCCATGATCAGACATGATTATAACAGTTGTATCATCACCACATGAACCGACAAGCTTACCAATAAAACCATCAACCGTATTCAGGTACGTTTCCATGGAATCCTTAAGTTCGCTGCTTTTGAAAAGCGGGTGCTCCGGGTAGAAATCAGAGAACAGATAATGGCACATGCGGTCATGCCCCGGGAAGACAACCATAAAGAAGTCCCAATTCTTGTTGTTCAACAGGTAATGAGTTGTATTGAAAAGCGCCCATTCTGTTTCCATTAGGGTTTTGAAATACTTCTTCTTATTCCCGAGCATCTTTATGTCCGGAACCTCTGTTGTGTGTTTTCCAACATTCCTGAGAATCTCTTTCTTAAGCTCGTGTGGATAGGTATACTCACAACTATCATTCGGGGTGAGCATACCCGAAACAAAGAAACCTTTAACCTTTACTGGGGGGTAGAGAACAGGAAAGTTGACCACCCCAACCGTTTTCCCCCCTTCTCCTGCGATATCCCATATTGCAGGTGCTCTAAGATCACCTGGAGTTATCACGGTCTTCGCGTAGGATCCACCCATATGCTTAAAGAAATCGAAAACTCCATGTTTTCCGGGGTTTACTCCAGTAACAGCGGAGCACCAAGCAGGTGGGCTCATGGGGTTGAAGGTACTCCTAAGGGTTCCACTTGTCCCACTATCAATTAGTTTCTTTATGTTTGGGAGCTTGCGGTTCTTTAGAAGAGGGCCCAGGGTTTTCCAAGTAGCTCCATCAAGCCCTATTAAAAGAACTCGCTTCCTGCTCATTGCGTGCCTGCCCCTGGATCGCCTGCACCGCTTGTTTCCGCTGATGCAGAGGGCTGGCTTGTTGCTTTCGCAACCTCGATTCTGGGCGGCACCATCGGAGGCGAAAGATTTATCGGCCTAACAACAAGGGTTCCGTTTGTTCCGCAGGTGAAGTTTATTGTGTTTAGTATGAGTTCTGCAAAATCCTCTGGGAGCTTCTTGTCCTTTTTCCAACTCACCATTATCTCTCTTGCATGTTCTTCCTGAGCCATTATTGCTCCCTTTATAACAAGGGTTCCAACGTTCTTTGCATAGTCAGCAGTGTATGTGTAACTAACTTCAATGTTCTTTCCTTCGGATGTTACATCGTCTATTCCAATGTTTATTGAAAGTCCAGTTATCGGTTCCTCGCTGTTTCTTTTCGCTTCAACTGAAAATATTTTTCCTCCGGTTATCATACCATCACCTCAAATCTGTATGCTTTGGCCAGCTTTCATTACAACAGGCTTTGTTTTCCCCGTGGTTTCCACTTCGCTGGCAAACTCGACCACGCTTTGTTTTATTGTATCATAAGTATTATAATGCATTGGGACAACGTAGCTTGGGTTTATTTCCTTACATGCCTTAATTGCAGATATTGGGTCCATTGTGAATGATCCGCCTATTGGAATGAGTGCCCAATCCACGTGCATGCCTATCATCTCTCTGTGTTCATACGTATCCCCCGCATGGTATATTCTTCTTCCAGATGCCTCCATTATATAGCCAACAGGGTATTCTGATTGCGGGTGAAGTGCCTTCACAACCTCTATGTTGATCCCCTCAAGTCCAAAACTATCCCCAACCCGTATATCAACTTTTGATTTCTCATCTATTTTCAACTGAGAAAGGACATTCTTTGGGGCTATAACAGATGCACCAGTCCTCTTAACAATCTCCTGTACAGTATCCTTCTCAAAATGGTCAGGGTGTTCATGTGTTATCAGTATCATATCTGCTTTCGTTATGCTCCCTGGTTTTTCGGAAGCAGGGATCTGCCTGGGCATATTCCTAATTGTATTCCCAAAGAACGGGTCTATGAGAATCCTTTTCCCAGATATGAGAATCTCAAACGTAGAATGACCCACGTAGTATACATACTCCATAGTCCCTCCCATTTGCTATTTAGCTTACGGTTTTAAATATATTCTCCCTTAAGGTAATTCATGAGGTTCGCTATACTATGCGCTGTTCTTTTGCTTATGTCGTTTATTGTGTATGCTGACTTTCAACTAAAGAACCTCTCAGTGACAATAGATATGCGGCCAGACGGAACAGCCAGCGTGAAAGAGGTTGTTCGGATATCCATGGACAGCGGAAGTCCAATAATATATGACACAGCAATGTCTACAGCAAATGACCTTTCAAGTTGGAGAACAAAAACAAACCTCGATCTTAGATTCCATTTTAATAGGGATATTGTCGACATAAGTGATGTCTCAATACGGGCCCAGCCAAGGGACAACTGCATTGCATGTGTAAGGGATGTATGTGAAATATGTTACGGAACAGTAATCATAAACTACAATCTGGGCCCAATAAAAAACAAAACAGAAAGCGGACTGTTCTTAATGAACCATTTCAAACCACGAACAACCAATTACTCATTAAACCCTGCTTCGCTTTCTTTCGAGTCATCAACTCCGGGAAACATAGTTCTCCAAGAGGACACTAAGTTAGTAATAAACGTGCCCCCTGGATCTGTAATCACTTCACTCAATCCACTTCCTGAAGGAATGGAGGGAAGCGTCGATTTTCCAATATATAATACTCAGAGCTTTTCATGGAAAGGAAGGACAACACTTTCGAATTTCGAGTTCTCATTCCAGATAGAGGAACCCCTAAGTGTTGAGGTACTTAATTTCTTTATGTCCGTTAGGGATGATGGCCTTAATGTGCTCTATTCTCGTGAAGGGCTGGCCATAATAATGATGGGGATAGTGGTCTTGGTCTCACTTGTCCTACTTAGAAGATATACGGAGAAATGAGAAAATGCACAGACATGAAAAAATAGTTTTAAAGGCGATGCTATCCGGAACCTTGGAAATGCCTGAGTTGATGAAAGCCACCGAACTCTCAGAGGATTCTTTGATGTGGGCACTCAAATGGCTTGAAGACAAGGGCGCCGTGAAAATAAAGAAGACAATGTCCCGTTTATACCTCTTAAGTCCTGAGGGAAAGAAGTTTCTCAAGGAGGGGTTCCCAGAACAACGTCTTGTTGAAAAGCTAATGAGGTCAAATAAAGACATATCCGATGTTGAGAAGAGAATAGGCATCCCCTGGGCACTGCGAAACAAGTGGATGATTTTTTCTGATAAAAAGGAGATGAAACCAACAGAGAAAGGAATCAAGGAACAAAGCAGTTATCCTTCACATGCCCTGCTTGAGAGATTAGGTATGAATTCTCTTTTTCCTCTTAAGAAAGGGGATGACGTGCTTCTGGATTTACTTTACAAAAGAGGCAGTATTCTAGTTAAACAGAGAACAGGGTTCTCAGCAGTATTAACCGAGAAAGGAAGAAAATTGGCTTCAGAGATAAAAGAGATTACTCCAGAGGTTAATCTTCTTGATAGGGAATTAATAATGGGCGGCAGGTGGAAGGAGGCAAACATATCAAGGTACAACACAACTGCACCAGTGGAAAGGCTTTTCCCGGGTAAAAAGCATCCTCTTAAAATGCTTCGCAACAAGATAAGGCGCATATTCTCAGAAATGGGGTTCAGCGAGATGGAAGGGGATCCAATAGAGACAGCTTTCTGGAACTTCGATGCGTTGTTCCAGCCACAGGATCATCCTGCAAGGGAACTTGCGGATACTTTCTACGTAAAAGGACGCGGGAAACTTCCAGAGGATAAGCTTGTTAATAGGGTGAGAGATGCCCATAAGAAAGGATGGAAGTATAACTGGGATAAGAAGGTTGCAGAATCTCTTGTTCTTAGAACTCACACAACTGCAGTTTCAGCCAGGTATGTTAACAAAAGCAAAGGGGAACCTTCAAAGCACTTTTGTGTAGGGAGAGTATACCGAAACGAGCAAACAGATTTCAAACATCTTGCAGAATTCTTCCAAGTAGAGGGAATCCTTATATGGGAGAAGGCAAATTTCCAAGAACTTTTAGGCTTGCTTAAGGAGTTCTACGGAAAATTAGGCTTTGATAAGATACGCTTCATCCCTGATTATTTCCCTTACACCGAACCAAGTGTAGAGGTTCAGGTTTATTTTGAGGATAGAAAGGAATGGCTTGAGTTAGGGGGAGCAGGCATATTTAGGCCAGAGGTATGCATTCCACTATGCGGCAAATTTCCAGTACTTGCTTGGGGGTTAAGTCTTGAGAGGCCCCTTATGCTAAAATTAGGGTTGGACGACATAAGGACATTCTACAGAAACGATCTTGGATGGCTCAGGAATACTCGGGGGAGAATATAATGGCAATCGTTACTTACAATTACAACGAACTGTGTGGTTTCGCGGGAAAAAAAATAGGTGCAAAAGAGCTTTGCAGTAAACTTGATCTTATTGGAGCGCACACCGAATCATTTGAGAAAGACGAGGTAAGTTGCGACATAACTCCCAATAGAATAGATTTACTAAGCGTCGAGGGAATGGGGCGTGCACTTGCCAATTTCATAGGTACAAAAGATCCGTGCACTTACAAAGTACATGAAAGCGATGCGGTTTTCAACGTCGATCCGTCTGTTAATGATGTGAGACCATATGTAGTAGGTGGGATAGTAAAGGGAGTGAGAATCGATGATTCAACAATAAAATCACTTATGCAGGTTCAGGAGAAGATACACACTACACACGGAAGGCACAGGAAGAAGGTAGCAATAGGTATCCACAATCTAGACACAATAAAACCTCCGTTTACATACAAAGCAGTTCATCCTAATGAGATCTCTTTTGTTCCGCTCGACATGGACGAGTCCCTTAACCTTGACCAGGTACTGGAAAGACATCCCAAGGGAAAGGAATACGCGCATCTGGTTAATGAACATAAAAAGTATCCTATAATTGTTGATTCGCAAAACAATGTTCTTTCATTCCCACCCATAATAAATGGAGAACTTACGAGAGTTTCCGATAGCACAACAAACATTTTCATAGATATTACAGGAACCTCTTTCGAGGCAGTAAACAGTGCCCTATGTATACTCTCATCTCTTTTTGCAGATAGGGGAGGCAAACTCTATTCAGTTAAAATGGGCAATAAGAGGCTCCCCGACATGAGCAGGAAAACCATGGAGGTTTCTGTTGAACAGATAAATGATCTAATAGGATTCAAGTTGAACTCAACAGATGTAATCAAACTTCTTAAGATGATGGGACACATTGCAAAAGGAAAAGACAAACTCAAGGTTGATGTTCCGCCGTATAGGGCAGACATGTTACACTGGGTTGATATTTCGGAGGATGTTGCAATAGCATATGGTTACAACAAACTCAAACCAACACTCCCTGATCTGTCTACAATCGGACAGCTTATAGGTAAAAAGGAGGATAGCCTGGTGGAGGTTCTAGTCGGACTTGGGTTCAATGAAATGGTTACATATACGCTTTCAAACTCAGAACTAAACTACGCGAAGATGAGAATAGGTGATGATAAGAAGGCATCCATAATAATGAACCCACTTACAGTTGACTTCACTCTTTTCAGAACATGGCTTCTTCCATCTCTTCTTAATGTGCTATCACTTAATTCACACGAAGCAATGCCTCAGAAGATATTCGAGATAGGTGAGTGCATTGATGGGGGAAACAAACACATTCATATTGCTTGCGCTATTGAAAAAGCAAAGGCAACATTCAGTGATATAAAGTCAATTACTGACGCGCTTGTTTTCGAATTGGGTTCAGATTACACCTTCAGGGAAGAGGAGCACCCGTCATTTATTCCTGGAAGATGTCTTGCCATCTATTCAGGTAAAGCAAGAAAAGGTTTCCTTGGGGAGATCCACCCTGAGGTAATGAACAACTTCAACATAGAAGAACCAGTTGTTGCACTTGATTTCCGAATCTAGGATTTCTTTCTGTTTCCAAAATATTTCATATCATCCTTATCGAATCTGAAATATGCTTCCAGTTTTTCAGGGTTCTTTGATTTCTTGAACATGAGTTTCAGAAGTGGCAAATAGATTCTAGCTCTACGTGTTGAGACATGGCACGCAGTGCCTATCCGTTTAAGGAGTTTCTTTTCATTTGCTCTTTTGGATTTTGTAGAACTCAGTTTCTTTATTACTTGGGGAAAGCTGTACTTTGTAAATTTATGGTACCTCTCTTCTTTTGCAAGTGCAACGCCTGCAGTGGTGAAATCAATACAATACTTGAAGAGCCCCCAGTACTGTCTTCTCCTTATCCTTCCTTGGAAGACATCAGCGCGTGAAAGCGAATCCAATGCAGAAGCAATATCTTCTGGTTTCTCGTATTCTCGTGGGATGTTCTCATCTATCCAGCGCGAATACATATCAAAATCAACATCAAGGTTTCGCGTTGCGTTCCTTGCTTCACTGTAGTCCATGGTCTTCAGAACAGTTCTTATTGATTGGAATATGTCCTGTTTTCTATCCCTTTCACCACAATGAACTGTTTCCTTTATTAGTGACTGAAGGTCATTTATTGCAGACCTCATGTCTCCTTTGCTATTATGTGCAATTCCCTCGATATCCTCCGGCGTCATATCCAGTTTCTCTGTTTCTGCAATTCCCTTTAACCTTGCACCAATACTTCTAACATTGATCTTTCTCATCTCAAGAAGTGTGCATGATGTCCTAAGGGAAGACATGGATGGGTTCCATGGTTCATTCGCAACAATTATAATTGGCTGAAGGGCGTTCTTAGCAACTTCATATACTGCAGAAACCCCGCCCCTCTCAACAGCAGAATCGACTTCATCTATGAATATGAGTTTCATTGCACCAGATAATGTTGTCGTTGTGCTTGCTGCACCAAGTGCCTTCTCAATACTTTTCTTGTTTCTGGAATCAGTTGCATTCAACTCGAGAAGTTCCCAGCCGTTAGATTCTGCAAGTGCATATGCAATGGTTGTTTTTCCAACTCCCGGGGGTCCAGTTATGAGGAGTGGAGGCTTTCTGTTCCCTCTGCTCCATTCCAGTGCCCATACCTTAACCTTCCCCTTTATTTCGGAGTTACCGACAATCTCCTCTAATGTTTTTGGAGCGTATTTTATTGTCCAGAGCATGGTAGCACCATCAAACTGAAAACAGACCATTATCCTGCGAAAGTTCCCCTGCTTCTATCTCACCTTTACCTGTAATGTACTTGTGCTCAGGTGTTGTAACAAGCTCATCCCTCTCAGTTTCTACTTTAACAACATCCCCTGAGTACATCCTTCTGTTCATGCTCATAACTCTAGTTGCACTTGCGGTTCCATCCTTTTCAGATAGCACATATATCTCTTCGTTTTCTGGCAGAACAAGATACTCGTAATCATCCTTCTTCTCAACTCTCTCAGGGTATTTTGTTTGCATCCTTTTCCAAAGAGAGGCAAATGTCATCTCAGTGAGTTTCTTGCCTTCCATGGTATAGAATTTTGATTCAGGCGTGAATGACTGCAGTGGATCGTGCTTGACATCTCCGAATAGCGCACCTGCTTTTGAGCCAGTTGCATCTACAAATGGCGCATTCTCCTCTCCGGAATTATCCACGACAAGTTTTGGTTCAGTGGAGTCATTCCCAAATCCTCTTTGCGATATTTTAGACGAGAAAAGCCAAGCCCCTGCAAATATCGATATCCCTATTATGGCTGCTGCAATTATCCACTTGTGTTCTCCTTCACTTGCACCTGAAAACGATATCGCAAGAAGCAGTACGAAGACAATTCCAAAAATAAGCATGGGTGAGCTTATGCTGCTTCTACCGCCGATCCTAGACCTCATTCGACCCTGTTCTATTATGAGTCTTCCATGTCCTATGTCTTCTTTCTTATTGTTTATCATCATGTTCTCTGATCTGCTTTTATCTTCCACTATTCTCTTCTTTACTTCTGCAGGTATCATTGTTTTTACAACCCTTACCTCGGGGTTGTTCTCATCCAACCTATTGGGATAAATAAGCACGTCCTCAAGCTCCTCTATGGGCATGAGTTCAGCCATTCCTTGCGCAAGCATACTTTTACCAGTTCCTGGTGTTCCTATGAGAAGGATGTTCCTTCTTTGCTTTGCTGCGCTGCGTATAATCTTAACTGCTCTCTCCTGGCCTATTATCTGGTCTATCAGTTTCTCAGGTACTTTCACTTCAGATGTATCTTTGTAATCCATACTCCCACACATTGATATCCGGAAACAGTAATAAAAAACTTTTTATAGGCTCAGCAGTCATCATATCTCCATGAAAGGGCAAAGTTCAACAGAACAGCTTATCACTTATGGTTGGGCAGGTATGATAATGATTGTGGTAATCGGTGTGCTGCTCTACTTTGGAGTTTTCAGTGGACTTAACAATGTCCCCGAGAGATGCCTTTTTCAGAATGGGTTCTTTTGTGAATCCCACAGAATCTACTCCAACGCAGGTCAACTGACTGTTAATTTCGAGGCGAAGAACAAGTTCCCAAAAAAAGTAATAATAACCGGAATATTGTGTAGTGCAGAACCAGCTGATCCCTCACTTGGATATCCTGCGAGAGGATTTGTAAACATTGCTCCAGGAGACGAGGTATACCCAGAATCAGATTTCAGTTACTCAACAATCTGCTATTCGGAGATAGGAAGCACGGAGGCAGAAATAGAGAACTTTGAAGGACTGATATATCTACGGTACGAGGAAGCAGCTGACAGTGGTTTCGGCACTCTTATTTCTAGTAGGATGAAGATAGCAAACATAGGTGGAAAGGTAAACCCTAATTAGGATCAGGTCTTCTGCAGAACCCTTCTACATCGCATTGGTATACTGTTTGGTTATGGTAATCCATAACTCCGCACGGGTAGGAATTCATGCAGCACATGTGCTCCGGGAAGCTTCCCCCACAACAGTTTCCAACTGCATTGCACCTCATACGAAGAGGATTTGACCATTGTGCAGTGTTGGCAGTGTATGTGCTCTGACATATTATCGGATCGCAGCAATCCTGATTTATCTGGTCAGTGCATGCGTTGTGGTATGTTGCTACATTTGGATATTCAAGATCATTCGGAGCAAGGGATTCGAAATGAGGCAAGTAAAGTGAACTTGCTAAAGGTCCGACACCAGTATTGCAACAGGATAGCTGACATGTGGTATCGGTATATCCTTTTCCGAATGTGCACTCATCCCACGGGTCATTGGTTATTCCATAATCCCAGGTTACATTTGTATCATTGAAAACATAACAATACGACCATATGAATGCCTTCTCAGGACCATGTCCTACTACATCTGGGTTTGCAAGATCTGTTCTTGAATTCGGGCACCACCTTGTCCTGTCCCAATGATTGAAATAACTATTAAGCACACTTACATCCCCGTGGTGTTGGTAAACTGCCAGTGTAAGAAGGAGAACTGTTCGTTTGTCTCTTTCAACATATTGCCAGGTGTCCTGTGTTGTCTGCAACCTTAGTTTGTCATCAACTCCCGGTGTTGTGTATGCCCATGTTGCTGCATCCTCCATTGCTCTACATAGTTTATTCACTCCACAGCAGAGCCCATCCTGAACATCGTATGGATTGAAATCCTCTGAACCGCATCCATATGCACTTGATTTATCATGCGTTGCAACACTGCTTGGATAAGCATCGCATCTCATAAGACCATATGTGCATGGCTTGCATTGTTCCCATCCTGCCCATCCTGGCTGACCAGTGTTTGGTTCGCACTCCTCTGAATTTACGTTGTAACGGAGATCGTTCCTTGTGTCTGGGCATATCCCATCCGGGTCTGGAATTATAAGGAAATTATTTGGATTACACCTGTTATTACTGATTGGAGCGTAATGCACAGTGCATCTATCAAAACCGGGTCCAGAATCCATTCTAACAACTGCTCTTACAAATGTCGGGTCCATCTCCCATTTACATCCAGTTTCCGAATATTTTCGGATACTTGCCCTGTATATGTCGCAGTCTTGGACTATGGGCTGATGGTTCCAAGTTATCCCTAAGTGAATGTCATCATAGAAACCAGGGTATGCTCCTGTTTTGAATATGTGGTTAAACCAGTCGCTGTATTCTGGCTGCATGTATGTATCGTAATTCCCATGCACTGTGTTCTCCAGAGCACTGAAACACCTATCACAATTGTAAAGTTCCTCTGGCCTTATTGCAGTTGTTCCCATGTCCTCCGGAGGTGTTGTAACCCTGTTCATCCTATACGTCCCAAGATGTCCTATGAGTTCGCAACTGCTTCCGTTTTCCCCGTAATAATTGTAAACTATCGGTACTCTTGAGAAATTATCTCCAAGTTGGTAGTACTGGTTACATCTCCTGAACCACATATTGAACATTGGCTGTTTCTGGCTTGTTGCAATGTCGAATCTGTCAATAAGTCCATAGCTGCAGTTGTCCTTTGTGCAGTTGTACAAATCCCCTATGAAAGGACCGTATGAATCAAGGTATTGGTAATATGCAATCCCAATTCCTCCTGCAGAAACAAGTGCAGGCGTCTGTGAATAAATTAGATCCATTGCGCTCATTACATCCTGTTCATCCCAAGTACAGGAGTTGTTTACATTGGTTGTATTTGATATTGCGACATATGCCCAGAAAGTGGGTTTGTTGTACCTTGAGAGTATCCTTTTCGAGAACTGCGATTTCCTTATTATCATCTGATAGTAACTGCAGTTCTCATCCTTTGTGAAAGTCCACCCCTGTCCTATAATATCTATAGTATTGTTCATCTCCTCTCCCCAGACAGGGTGTTCTAGAACAGCTGAAAGCGAAGCAAAGTCCTCTTCGGGCGGGGAGAGCATTATAAGGCATCTAGAGCATGAAGCACTTATGTTCCTAACTGAATCCACAAGTGCACTTACAACCCCTGGTTTTGATAAATCATAAGAAAATTCCGGGTCTATTGTAACTGGGCCCATCTCTCCACTCTCAACAAGCGCATCTGCGAAATTGTCTATGTTCCCGGAATCTATGTTGTCGCTGTTTGTGTGGAAAACATACACTGGCATGACTCCCGCTCTCAGGTAGCATTCTGCCCTTGAGCGAAGAAGCCTTCTCTCCCAATCGTATGTGGTTCCAACGTACGGAAGGTCTGTTGAATTCCCGAGCATCCATTTAACAACAACGCTCATGTTGTTCAGGCAATATGCATTTGCCTCATCGAATTCAGCGAAAGTTGGCCCCTGCCCGTACATAAAGAATTTTATTATCTCCTTATCTGCATCAGCCCAGCTCTCAGGAGGAAGACCCAGGTCCGGATCAAGCCTGTAAAGTGTACCGTTGATTCTAGTATCGATATCTGAAGGAGACATATTGGTAAACCAGCACTCTCCCCTATAAAGTGTATAATCCTTTATTCTATTCCCAAACAACCAATAATACCAGCTAACTGGCAACCAGCGCGCAACTCCGCCAATCATCTCATAGCCACTGTTGCACAGCATGACGCCGCAATTTGGCCTTCCGATTGTTCTGTTATCCCATGTTCCATTAAGGCTGAAATTAGTTGCATTTCCTACATCGGAAAGAGGCTGGTACATAGCACATCCTGTGAGAAACACCATGAAAAGACAAATTAACAGCCACCATTTCATTTTTTCTACCTCTTCCTGTATCTCCACGTGCCCTGCGGTTTTCTTGCTCCTCTGCAAACATGGCCAGAACCAATGAAGTATCTCTGTCCGCATGTTGAACACGTACGTATCATCTTTTTATCCAATGATTTATATTTTGATTTATTCAGTTTGTACTTCATCTCCCTGTAAGCTCCAAGAGCCATCCTCCCCGGGGC
>CAZYPB010000004.1:0-6448 GCA_964649265.1 Microcaldota archaeon | reverse complement strand
CAACAATTGGCATAAGCCCGAGAATCTCCTTTGGCCCATAGAGATGCTTAAGATACCATCTTCTTTCTTCGATGTGTCTTACTGCGTCAATGTCCTTTCTGAATATGTCCCCCATTATGCTCTTCTCACTTCTTTCACTCATTGTTCCGGGTGTTGATGATTGAAGTGTGTTTGCAATCCATGGGAAGACATTGAGTCTGCCATATGGATTGGAATAGTACACCGGAGGATACACCGAACCCCCCAAAGTAGATGTATATATTGTATCAACAGCACCCATGAAGCTGCTGTAAGCTCCGACTTTGTAAGCTTTCCTATCAGTTGTTCCTTCCATTGCATAGCTTCTCATTCCAGCTGAAGCTCCAGCCTTATACAGATCATACTTCCAACTGTTCACCCCTCTGAATCTCTTCGAAATAGCGCCTTCTCTTCCCGGGTTAAGCCAATACCTCATGTATGTGAATGCTGATAATGGAGTTGGAACAAAGTGACCTATGGAAAGCGCAAGCTCACCCATTGCAACCCATGGGTGCGGTCTTCTCATGAACTGCGGGTCCCACTGACTTGGCATACCATCTGCAATAAGGCCATACCTTCTTGCAGCAGCTGCAACTGGCTGATTCACGTGTATTGCAGGAGCAGAAAGAGCCCTAAGAACATTACCATAGGAAAGATGTCTTATGAATGGTATTCTCTCCTGAAATCCGAATGCAGGGAAAGCAGAACTTATTACATCAGCTTCACTCCATTCAGTCTTAACCCAGTTCTGTCTCCTCCTTTCCATAATTGCAGGACTTCCAATGCCCTGGTATGTGCCAACATAACCACTAAGGCCAAAACCAGAAGATGTATGTCTACCACTTCTCACAGGTATAATTCCAAGGAAAGCCATTTCATAGATACTTCTCCTTAGATTGTTCGTCAATCTTGCCATATCTGGGTCCATGCCAGTGATCTCTTTACCTCCTGCTTTCAATTTTCCGCTAAGAAGTGGATAGTCATAGATTCCGCGCAGTAGTTTTTTGGATTCTTTTATCTGCTGCTTTAGTTGCTTTCTCAGCCTTCTTTTCTCTTCCTTTGTGTTTGCCTCTGCTATCTGCTGTTGAATTGAGTACACGCTCTCCAGATAGTCTTCCTGAAGGTCTTTCACTGTAGTCTGCATTCCATTATACATGAACTGTTGAGATTCAAACTGTCCTTTGAGATCTGTCAGTGTCTGGTGTGCCTGTGTTACTGAAGCTCTGGTGTTATCTGCTCTAAGACCCATAGGGTACAGCCCATCAGCCCAAGCCTTTTGCCATGTTCCTGCCTCTCCTTTTCCATCTATGACACTTGGAGCCTTTCCTTCTTCTGGTTCTGATACTGTCCCAAACATCACTTTGTCTGCTTCACTTAGATGCTGTCTTATAATCTCCATCTGAGCATTGCGTTCATTGTTTTTGCTGGTTAGGGGTACCCAGTGTCCCTCAGGTCTTGAAATCCATGCACCAGTTTTTTTTGCTTGTTCAATTGTTATATCTGTTCCAGGTATTATCCCTCTTGAATACACGAGCTCCTGGTTTGAAAGAGCCCATGTGATGAGTTTCTGCCTGGTCTCACTAAGGTTTGTTCCCAGATAGTTAGTTGAATCTATGCTGCTGAAATCTGGTTTTTTTGTTAGTACCATGTAGGCTTCATCACCGCTATGATCTTTTACAAATGATTCAAGATATTCTGTTTTCATCTTCCTGTACCATGGGAGTCCTTCGACAACTAGGTTTGAAAGAGCCTGAGCTTTCTGTTCATTGTCCATGTTTGAATTAAGCACTCTGTCGAATTCAGCTACACTCGGGTCGTCATCCCTAATGAAGTCTTTCTCAGTCACAGTGCTTCCGATGGCCCTTCCCTCACTTTCAAATGGGACTTTTCCCGTTCCCATTGCAATGTGCTCAAGGCCAAGGGTTCTGAGTTCATCATAAAGTTCTTTCACTTCCTTTCTCTTTCCATCCCTAAGAAGTCCCTGTATCCTTCCTACAAGCCTCTTTCTGTTCACTGACTGCCTTATTGCAAGTGCGGGTTTTGAAAGTGCTCCGTCTGCACTTCCTGCGGTGGCTTCAGCATCCCTTGTTTTCTCAAGTATCTTGTCCATCTCCTCTCTTGTGAATGTGGAATCCCTGACACTTACCTGTCCAAATCTGTTCTCAAGCCAAAGGTTCATTCTTGCAGTTGTAAGGTCTCCTAATTCTCCATATGTAACTATTGGATCATCAGTACCCTTTTTCAATCCATTAAGAACCTCGCGCGCATTCCCAGTAGCTAAGCCCTCTCTTGTCTCAAGAAGTCTTTTTCTTACAGCTCTGAGCCTCACTGCCTCTGCCCCACCAGCAACACCCAATCTGCTATCCACATTGCTCAATGCCCAGTCGATATCACTTATCTGCGCATCGAAGAATGCTTCTGATGAATCAACAAACTCAGTCATAACCGCATCCTGAACCCTATCGTATGTCCCGTATCTGCCGACTCCTAATCTTGAACTTATGTTCCTGAATTGGTCCATCGCCCCTCCAAATGCATTCATCCTCTGCCCCAATAGTTTCTCGAATTTCTCAGCATATGTAAGTGCAGCAGTGCTGTCTCCTTTTTCCAATCTTGTTTTTGCATCCCTCATATCGTTTTCTGGCGTTCCAACAAGCCTTTCTTTTTCAGCTTTCCCGATAAGAAGTGTGACAAGCTGGCTTCCAAGCAACAGATTCCTTATGCTCTCACTTCTTTCGAAACTGAGTTCATCCTCTTGCTGTTCCCACAGCGAATGATCAAGAAGGCCTTTTTCAGAAATCAAAGTGCCAACAACGCCATCATATCCTTTCTGTATTTCCTTTGCATCTTCCCCAAGTTCATCAAGTCTGTCGCGTTTCTCTTTTCCACTGAGTCCTTTTGCTTCTTCATAATCGGCAAGCAGTTTTCTGCTCTTTTTGAATAGAACCTCATTAGCACCAAGTAATCTTTCTAATTTCCCAAGCATCTCTTTGGTCTCCCTATTAATCCTTGAGTTCTCCAGTTTCAGCTTTTTCATCCTTGCATCTCTCTTCTTTTTGGTTAGTCTCCTGTTGTTTCTAAGTTCCCTGTACTCAGCTGCAGCAAGTTTCCTTCGTGCAAGTATCCTCCTTTTTACCTCGCCAATACTAGCCCTTATCTCATGCGTCATCCCAAGGAATCCATCACCAGCAACTCCTATTTTCTTCCCTTCCATACTAACCCTGTCCTTGTATGCTGTGTAGAGTCTCTCCCCTCCTGGACTCATTCCTTTTGCTGCTTTTAGCGCATGCAACCCTATCCCATCAGTTGCAGCAGTTTTCAGAACCCTTCCATAAACTCCAGTTATCATCTTAACAGAACTAACAGCAGTTGCAACATCTGCTAAAACAGGAGTTCCTGCAAGAACCCTCCCTACTTTGTTATCCAAACCTGCGAATTTCAGCGAATCGGTATATGCAAGGTCAATCTGCTCTTTGGCCTCCCTTAAACCAGCTTTGCTTTCTCCACCGTGTTCTGTTCCGGTTATCCACACAAGCGAATTCCATGCTTCCTCGGCATGCGGGTTTATCTTCTTTTCTGCGTCACTCATTCCTTCCATTTCCTTTTCGTATAATCCCATTTTTGCCTTCAGTCTTCTCCTCACACCGAGGAATTTTCTGGAATTCCAATTCTTGTCCAGGTGTTTTCTAAGGTCTTTGAATGCTTTTCTGTTTCCAGCTGCCAGAGTATGCATAATCTGCGTCCTTGTCATCCCAGTTATTATCTCAATATTCATAATTCCGCTTCCGACTTTCTCCATGTAGAGCACTTCTATGAGAAGAGATTTCTGTACAGTTGTTAGGTCACGGGATCTCATTATCTGTTTTATCAACTCCCTGTTTCCCTTAGTCCTGTGAACTTCCAGAATCCTTGTCATCCCAGGAGGGAGTTTTTTTCCACTGTAATGCCTGCTAGCTCTATCAAGGCTTTCAGTTAGGCTGTTCATCTTTTTCTTAATCGCTCTATCCAACTCCTTCCGTGCTCTTCTCTGCCCGTGCCACTGCCCCTTCCAACCGGGGAAATACTGTGCGACATTGGCCATTGGTTTTGATTTCGGACCAGGAAGGTGAGGTGAGGTTATATCAAATGTCTTCAGCGGGTCCATCCCGCCAACATACATGGCTCCAATCAATATCCCCAGTATTATAAACAGCGGAAGGCATCCCCCGTTGTTCTGCATAATTGTCCTGAAAGGAATAATGAAATCATACGTTCTACAGTATGTTGCAGTTGTATTGCTGGGCAAGTTGTTTCCAGCCCCAAGATATTCAACATATATCTGCGTGCAGTTCTTACCTATTCCAGTCCAATCTATTGTCCCCGGGGCTGAGAGATCATAGGAGAACATGCCCTCATCATCAACAGCAACAGTTGCAAGAAACACATAACCCAAAACATCGTGCAGATGGTATATGTCCACAGCATCCCCATGTATGTTCCCATCAATCGTTCCGAACATTCCAGTTGCCTGAACTGTTCCATAACTAAATGTAGGTATGCCACTTAGGGGGTCTTGGTTCCACGTTTCCTCTGGTCTTATGAAAATAAATTCCTTATAAAAAAGAGTTCCATTAAGTGCGTCATTGATCACATATGCCTTTAGATATGTGAAGTTCACATTTCCGTTTCCAGGCACGAAATTTCCTGCATTGCTTAAACCAACAAACAATAGCAAGAAAACTGCTGCAAACAAACGCATGTACATATATTAGTAAGGGATTTTCTTTATATAAATATTATACTTAAGACAGAGTACAGCTCCAAGTGCAGTTGCAAGCTGTGCATCTTCCGGTATGTGGCACTTGCATTTAAACATACTGGTTGTTCTTTGAAGTATTCTCCCCATTCCTTCCATAATTGGGACAGTTCCAATGAACACAATATCATCAGTTGTTTTCTCTCTTGCCGCAAAGCAAGAAAGTACTCCGGTTGTCTCACCAACAACACTCATTATCCCAAGCGCATTGTCACCTTTACTGCATTTCCTTTTTTTTGCGAAATTTGATGCAGTTGCGTCCGGTGGAATAATGCCGACTCCTCCACTATAAACATCTCTGACAGTTATGTTCACATTACTTATCTTCCCTTTTTTCGCTAGAGCGGCAATCAACTCTGCATTATCTGTTCCAATTATTCTTTTGCCAAGCCCAACTATTGTTCCGCCACCTACTCCTGTCCCTCCAAGGTGAGTACATTTTCTGTTTTTCTTATGGACAACTGCAGTTCCAGTTCCTATACTGGTAACAATACAACTCCTAAGGCCTGCAAGTTCAGCACCACCTATACCTATTGCTCCCACTTCTTCTATTGTTCTGAAATCACAGACATTTCTAAGGGACGCTGATTCTCCTTCTGCTCCTGCGCCAGTAATGGCAACTGCATCGCCACCATACATAAGCCCAAGCAGCTTTGCAGCGATTCCTTTTTTTGATGGAGCAACAAGTGCTTTGCGTATCCTCTTTCCCCTTGTTTCAACAACTGCAGTTGTAGTTATCCCAATGTCAACTCCTATCATCTACCTGCGCCTCCAATAATAAAAACCAACAAAAAAGAGCAGGGCAAATAATACTCCAAGAACTGTAAGTGAGTCACCTGAACTGATGCCTGCAACAATCATTGTCCCCTGCAAAAAGCCACCTATTCCGATCCCACCCATGACCCCAGCTGATGCAATCAAACCTGTTTCCCTCAGTCCCGGCCTCTTCCTTTCAATAACATACCTAATAATCCCGCCTATTGCAAATGGGATGCTCAATGCGAATCCTATGAACATTCCTATCCCAAATGCCATTGCAGTTACCTTTGGTTTCATCTTAAGCGCACTATGTGCAACTTCCCAGAGGAAAGCCACTGCGAATCCAATTGCAAAAAACTCCGGATATGTAAAACCATTTATGCTCCCTGCAACCAGAACTGCTTGCGTTGCCGGCATAACTTCAGTGAAGAGTTTGTCCGCATAACTTGTCCTTATTATTTCCAGGACAAATGGGGTTGCAATACCTGCACACACAACTGCAGCAATATCTGCCTTAACCATGTCCGATGCCCTTGTCCCAATAATTTTGGCTGATTTGTAATCAAAACCAATGTCTCCCACAACTGCGGCTGCAACTGTAACGAAGACAACAATTATCAACGAGGATGTGTAATCCAAATCCAGCCCCATCAATGCCCAAACTAACCCCACGCACACAACCACAATTATCCCGAATTGCTCGTAAGGGTCTATATCTGTTTCACCAGTCATCCTTGCGGCTATCCCAACAACAATCCAAACCCCCACAATCGTGAGTATGGATGCGAATATATTGACCCCAAATATCCACAATACAATAAATCACCCGCGCGTAGGCCTTGGGCATGCAGGCTCGCAGGGCCAGCTTGCCGAGAT
>CAZYPB010000003.1:0-43940 GCA_964649265.1 Microcaldota archaeon | reverse complement strand
AATGGAGAGAGCAAAAGGAAGCTCGGCACAATGCTGGTTCGTGGAGACAACGTAGTGTTTATATCTCCTAGTCTCTAAAGATACTAGTCAACAAGGGCCCGTGGCGCAGTGGTAGCGTGCCTGCTTGGCGCAGACTTCTATGTCTCCAAAATGCAGGAGGCCAGGGGTTCAAACTTGATTCCCCAAAGAAAGCAACGGGAATTCTGAAAATCCCCTCGGGTCCATCTATTTTCTTAAAACCTAAATGCAGAGGTAACCAGGTATATTGGCAGTGGAACAAGTAAAGTTGTTATCAGAATTGCAATTGACATTGCCTCAGAGTCAAGTCCGTACTCCATTGAAAGCACAAAGCTGAATATTGCCACTGGCATCATCGCAAGAAGAACAGAAACAGCAAGTGAAGCTGGAGCAATTTGTATGAATGGATATAGCAGAAGTATAAGAACGGGGTATATTGAAAGCCTAAGAAGCGAGAGAGTGAATGCATTCTTCAGTTTCTTAGTGTTTAATTTTATTCCCCCCATGAAAAGTCCCATCGCAAAGAGTGCAACTGGAGTTGTGCTGCTCCCAACATTTCCAAGTGGCTCAAGGAAAACATCAGGCAGCCGGACATCAAACAGGTTTAACAGAACTCCCAAAACAATTACTATTATGAGTGGATGTTTTGCTATCTTTTTTACGCTCTTTATTAATCCTCCTCTACTCCGACTCAAAAGAACCTCTATCAGGGGTATTCCCACAAGCATTGTAAATATGAGATGAAGTGGTCCTATTATTGTTGCAAGAGCAAGTCCCTCCTCCCCATACAACACTTCCACAACTGGAAATCCAACGAAAACAGAGCTGGGCATTATAACTGCGAGGACAGACATGCAAAGAAACTCTGGGTTTGGCTTGAATACAACCTTTATGAAATAAAACAGAAGGACAATGAGGACAGTTGGTATTAGATTTATTGCCAATACCTCAGGTTTTATTTTTGCAATTACGTTTGTGCTCCCAAAAAGATGCAGAATAAGGCACGGGACTGAAACATAAAAAACATATCTTGAGAAATGCCTGCTGTTTTCTGGGGAGAATATTCCGCTCTTGGATGCAATGACACCTAAGCTTATTAATACAAAAAGGATGAGCACAATATCAAACATAACCGAACTTAACCCTTAATTCTTTAAATATTCATTAGTTCTCTCAGTTTTTAGATCCAAAGCTTTTAATATGCCATAATCTATCAGCTTACTGGTGGTGCATATGCTCAGTACAAAAAAAGGAGCAGTAGGTATTGGAACTCTCATTATATTCATAGCAATGGTTCTTGTTGCAGCAATAGCGGCTGCTGTGCTAATAAATGTCTCAGGAATACTTCAGCAGAGAGCAATGACAACTGGAAAAGAGGCAATACAGCAAGTTTCAGGGAATCTTATTGTTCAGAGCATAGTGGGAACAACTGACTCAGGTTTGAATGTAGTTGAGAACTTCACAATGTTCGTAACTGCAGCCGCAGGTGCTGGAAGAATTGATCTAGGCCAGGTTGTTGTGAGGATTGGCAATAACATAAATCAGAGCACAATGACATACAGCAACACGACAACTGTTGCAGGTTCATACTATAATATAACTGAAATAAGGGACCCGACAAACCTGTTCACTCCGGAAGCTCCAGTCATAGATGGCTCTTCACTTGTACAATTCAATATAGTGCCTCCGCCAACAACATATTTCCCAACTAGGTCTGAATACAATATAGAAATAATACCCGAGCACGGATCCCATACAGTAATCTCTGGAACAATGCCTCCAAGCTACTCAACACAACTCCAGAACATATATCCTTAATCGAGTTCGTACTTGAATATATGTTTTCCAGTTTGGGTTTCTGATAATCCATGGTAGACTATTGTGCTCCCATAGACATCCGGGTGCTCCTGGTCTGTTGAATCATCAGTTATCTGAGTCTCTTCTTTACTAGAGAGATCGTACATGTAGATGTCCCAGTTTCCATTTCTCTTATCCGCCCACACAACCCTGTTTTCCTGTATGGAGCATTCTTTCTTATCGCTGTCAATTGTACTCACCTGGGTAAGTAGTTTTGTGCTTATATCGTAAACATAGGTTTTCTCATTTCCATTGCTTCCTGCGATGAATGCAATTCTCCCATTATCTATCCCCGTACTATATTCGACCTCATGGGGCGAGTTGGTTGAGTATATTGTTTCCTTTTTCTTTGTTGGGAGATGATATGTTACGATCTCATACTGTGAGTTCCCCGGACTGCTATGGTCTGCCTGGCTCCAAACAACCCAACCTGCCCAGGTGCGGGGAGGATTCTGAGTGACATCTTTATCGCTGGTCAGTCTGTATTCCTTTCTCTCGCTGAAATCATATACATAGGCATCCCAGCCCTTGCTTGTCTGCTCGACCCAAGCAACCTGGTTGTTGTAAACTGACGGGGTTCTTTGATATGACTCCCTTGGGGATATCATCCCCTCAACAGTTGTCCCCAAGTCCAAGTAGTAAACATCTACATTGTCCCCAATACTTCTCCTCCCATCTTCCCATACCATTTTATCCTCCCATATATCTGGCATTGAGGACCAGGTATCTGAAATCACGTTTATTGTCTTAGTATTCAAATCATACATGTTAACCTGGGGTTTCCCTCCTGCTTGGTATTGTTGCCAAACAATTCTATCTCCGTAAATTATCGGGTAGTAATTACCGCTTCCCTCAGAAATGATTGTTTCCTTAGGTGCGTCCACTATATATGCCTGCATAATAATGGGTGCAATGTACATTCCCTCAACGCACACATTCTCCTCGCAATGATGAGTTATCGGACAACCGCAATCAGTGCAGCAGGTTGTTGAGTCCTCAGAATCTCCACACACCCCATTCCCACATAGATCTATTAAAACGAATTGAAACTCCATGGGTGCAAACTGGAATTGTGTTTTGCATGTCTCATCGCAATAGAATCCTGCATTACACTCACAATCCTCGCAGCAGTTATCAGAGCTCTCATCACCACTGCACACTCCATCTCCGCAAACCGAATCCTGTTCACAGGAGTTGGAAACACATGAATACCCTGTCTGACATCCACAGTCATCACAGCAATTAACTGAACTCTCTCCTGATTCGCACGCTCCATTTCCGCACACTGCTACAGTTTGCTGGGGCTGAGGTTCGGGTTCTGGCTCTGGTTCACTCTCATCGGTATCACAAATATCATTCCCATTCTTATCAAGGCAGCAGAGATTGCCAACCATTATGTATGGAGCCCCACATTGCGGTTCATTTGCCGCAGGTTCTTTTTCTGCACTTTGCTGAGGTTCAGTTTCATCCGAATCGCATATCTTGTTATCATCTGCATCAAGACAGCAGTCGCTTCCCACTAGAATATATGGTGGATTGCATGTTGGGCTAGTAGTCTGTTTTTCCGTCTGCTGGGCTGTTTGCTGATCCTTATCACAAACATTGTTTCCATCATTATCAAGACAACAATCATCCCCAACCAGAATGTAGGGTTCATTACAAACAGGTCCTTGAGAAGGACATCCGAAAATCAAAAGTGCAACAACAAGAAAGGCTAAAACATATTTCACACAACCACCGATTATAAATTACTCCATTTACATTTTAATCCTTTCCACTCTCACCAAACCATTAAACTCGCTTTCTGGTTGTAGGGCTCTAATGTAACCTAATTCATGCCTAACTGAAACAGTTATCCTATAGCCTTTACTTTTCAGATACTCCTCCAACCTCTCAAGCTCATCCATCCAATCACCAGTTTTAAGCTAACGCTCATAGTTACAGAGAAACTCTTTGCGTTCTTTTGGCCGCTATCTTTCAGTCTAAAGGTGTTTCTCTCCCACTCTTACTAAGGGACTTATGATTCAAAACAATCAGTATTAAAATGCTTTCGTTTTTTAGTTGTTTTTCGAGGTTAGGAGCTAAAAATAAGAAACAATTCTATTCACAAAAGCTCATTTTTCGTCATTGGGTTTTTAACAGTTCGGAAGCACTCTTGGAAACCTTCGTTACAAGAACTATCGCAAGACCCCACATAAAAGGAAGCCAAATGGGAACCCCCAAGAAACTCGGTTTTGCGTAACTCCAAACACCATACTCAATTGAAAGTATCTCAGCGAATGTCCCAAGCAGAGCTCCCACAATATAAATAATGTAATCATTCTTCTCATGTCAAACCCTATCAGCAACACCATAAATGGCAATTGCGATTACAGTAAGCAGAGTTACTTCATTCCAAAGGTAAAGAATAGAAAAAAGTGCAATTAGGAAAACTGCTATTTCGGTTAGAACTCTTCTTTTCAATTCATCTTTGATAACTGGGACCATCAACTTCCTTACGCACGTTATCTATACATTTCTTTCTTATCTCTTTATTTTAAGTAAATTTGTTCTTGCAGGTTGTGTTGGCGGGGCAATACTGAATATATTTCTCCCAATACTCGGATTCTTCGTTGGTTTTGCAATCTCACTAAAGCTCATTTTGGGGAAGGACATAAGCTTCTGGAGCCTCATATTCCTTCTAATAACAATTGCAATCTATGCATTCGTTATTTTGCATCCCCTGCATGGTTATTGGGCGGGTTAGGGGAAAGTAACGTCATCTACATAGTTCTTGGTGGTTTTATCTTTCTAGCAACACTTTACTACGGAATAGGCCAACACATAGGTTTAGATGAGCAAGGTCTTTTAGAGGAAGAAAAACCAAAAAAACGCAGGAGGAAAAAGAAACAGTAGATTATAAATATTTGATTAAACTAGAGATTGGCATGTGGTGCGTATGAAGATTGAGATTATATCGATTATTTTATTCTCTATGCTTTTCTTTGGTTGTGCGGGCACTGCGGAAACAGCTAAAACAAGCGGAACAGAGCAAACTAGTGGAAGTAAAAAAACAGTTTTGGGAGACAATTTCAAATTATTTGTTTCTGATGCACCTGCAGACATAGGTGATTTCGAAAGCCTTACAGTAAGCTTCTCAAAAGCGAGGATTTTCGAACCCGGAGAAGGAGGATTTGAGGAAGTAGAGCTAAGTGGTGTTTCTATTGATCTTACCCAACTTGTCAATGAGAACATTACTGAGATAGCTTCATTATACCTTGAACCTGGAAAATACACAAAAATAGAGCTCCATGTTAACGGGACCGTTGGAATCGTTGACGGGGAGATGGTGCTTGTAAATGTCCCGAGCAACAAACTTCACATAATCAAGCCATTCGATGTTGGGAATGTAACTGAATTTGTTTTCGATATCAATGTTGTAAGAAAAGGCAATAAGAGAGAGTATAATCTCTTACCCGTTGTCGGAAAGAGTGGCGTTATTGGAAAAGACATCAAGGAAAAGGAAGTCAACCGAGTTAAGAACAGGGTCAGGGAATGCAATGGCCATAAGTTTGGTGAGAGATGGAATGCAGAAGATGGCTGTAACACCTGTAAATGCACCGGTTCAGGAACTGCATGCACGGAGAAAGCATGCTTGAACAATGCAAACAACAACACAAATGGCAACGGGCCAATGAACAACAACACAGGTGGAAAAAATAGTTGAAATTATTAGAATCTCATGTCTGTTTTTTCTTTTATTCTCTTTAGCTTTAGTGGGCTGCACTGAAACTCAAACAACTAGTTCTGAAGAGAACTCTAAGCAAGAGCCAGTGATAACCAAAACGCCCTCAATATATAACTCAACAGAGAATACCTCGCATGTGGAAGAAGTTCAAGAGAACTTTGTTGAGGTTTACAATTCCCATTTTGAAACAGTTAATTCCGATGTCAGAACTCTCGTATCATTTGGGGAGGAGGGCACTCAGATAATAGAAAATTTTAACGCAGACTCAAATTACGAGAATTACAAGGCATACCTTGCATTTGGGGAGAGATACTCAAATTTTGCAGAACCAGCTTTTAAACATCTTTCTGATTTCGAATCCTATGTTATCCGTAACAAAGAAGAGATAGAGACAAGGGAATTGGATGCAGATCAAATCCTAACTGAACTCAAAGATCTGAAGGAGAGTTACCTCCAATTCACAAAGGCAATGAAAGGCAATTTAGAAACAATGACTTCAAAGTTTGAAGCTCAACAACTTCTAGAGGAAAATGATAGACTACAGAAAGATGCGCTCATTCAAAAATTATCTAAATTGATAGATGAATAAGAAGCTTTAAATGATGTTTTTCACATAATGCAATGCTTGTTTTCTATGCAAATTCCAAAGAGTTTTGGGATGACATACACACATAACAATACTGGGGGCACTCTAACAATCTAAATCTATTCAAAAACAAAAGGATGCCAAGGGCGGGATTTTCAGAAATGCCTTTTCGTTTCTTTTGGGGTGTCGAGAGACCTTTCTTTCCAAAAGAAAAGGGATTTCGTTTGAACCCGCGGCTTCCAGATTACACCTGGCAGAGTGACCTTATATCATCGCATGAAGCTCATCACTCAAGAAGCTAAGCTTATGAGTCTGGCACTCTAACCAAACTGAGTTACCTTGGCACGTGAATTTATTTAGAGGTGTAAAGGTTAAAAATAGTGCCCTCTATAATTTCTTTGGGGGTATGTTTTTATGAAAATAGAAAAAGTACCGACTGGAATCAAAGGCCTGGATCAGCTTCTTAAAGGCGGTTATGAAAAGCACAGTATTGTCTTGATTTCTGGGGATCCCGGTTCTGGAAAGACTACCATGGGACTCCAATACATTTACAATGGGGCAACGGAACACGACGAACCCGGAATATTCATCTCATTCGAAGAACCAATGGAAATGCTTTACAAACACTCACAGCAGTATGGGTGGGATTTCAGGAAACTAGAGCATGAGGATAAGTTCAGATTAGTGGATGCGAGAAGTCTTAAAGCAGAGACACTTTTCCACATTGATGTGGGAATGACTTTTGATACAATAAAGAGTATTGGAGCAAAGAGAGTTGTAATAGATTCACTCACAGCATACTCAATGCTTTTCGAAAATCTTTACAGGCAGAGGATAGCTCTAAGAGAGCTCTTCGAATCACTTAGAAAGCTAGGTTGCACAACGCTCATGATAAATGAATATAGCAGGAGATACAGGCAGTACCCAATAGTTGATTTCCTTGCCGATGAACTGATTTTAGTTTACAACAGAAGAGTGAAGAACAACAGAATAAGGGGAGTAGAGGTAATCAAAGCAAGGGGAACAGAGCACATAGACAAACCATGCCCATTAGCTTTTGGTAAAAAAGGAATTGAAGTATTCCCCGATAATCCATTATTCGATGAGCTGTAAGTAGGAAGAGTGGGTGGCCATAGCCTGCCTTCTGTTTTTGACAGTATTCGACTTAGCGGCTTAATGCCTTGCATCGCACATAGCGCTTCACAGCAAGTCGTTTCATCTGCACCTCACGAGTCTCATTTCTTCATCCTCATCCCCGTAAGGGAGTTCGTTTCTGTTCCTGCTTTGGGCCTTAAACCCTTCGAAGCTTTCACGATGGGCAGAGCTTCCTCCTGCTTTAAGCAAGTGACTGCCGGCCATCCACTCCATTATTAGTTGCTCTCCCAGGGTTTAAATACCTTGATGGTTCCTAAATAATTACAATGAGGCTGCTTTCACTTGGAATCATATTCTTGCTTTACGGCTGTTCGTTCCAAGCACAACACGAGGAAAGGCAGACAGATTTCAATATGTTCAGGGATTATTGCGATAAAACATACCCCGGAGACCCATTTAATTCAACAATAATTGGAGTTTTCAAATGCCCCTCAGGCTACAGACTTGTTTTCGCTTCCTATGATCACCACGATTACTATATGGATAAGAAAGCGGAGTTCTACCTCTCATGCAGACCAAGTCATGATACTGAGGAATGCAGTAAACTCCTTAAGGAATGCAGTAGGCATAATATGTGTAGAGGGTGATGTTATGGAGAATGCGCTGAAAACAGTTTCCGAATTGATGCTTCTTTCTGCAAAAACAGCTCCAAAAGCAGTTGGAAACGATTTACTTGAATACAAAGTAGCATCCGAAAAGGAGAAGAAGAGGATTGCCGATGGGATGGAGAGCAGGGAAAGCAGCGGTTGGAAAAGGGATGCTCAGAATATCCGGGATGCTTCCAAATTAGTTTTAATCGGAGTTAAAGAATTGGGGAAAGACGAGTTACTAAGGGGCGAGGTGGATGTTTCAACAATGGACCCTGATTTGAAAGGAAAGGTTTCACCAATGAGATTAATTGATTTGGGAATTGCTTTGGGTTCAGCTGCAAAAACAGCCTCACTCCATAATGCAGACAACAGAGTGATGTGGAGAGCAGGAGTAATTGCTTCCAAATTAAAAATACTGGATGCTCCTCTTGTTGTTGCAATACCAATTGCAGGAACCGGGAAATCAATTTTCTTCGACAGATAATCAGAGTAACTTCAGGCCATTTGTAAACTTATCAAGTTCTTCATCTTTCCAAGGTCCAAGAACAAGACAGGTAAGTGTCCCAGGAGGTATCTGCGTATGCCCAGCATCCTTTATGAGGGCAGCAGGAACCTCTCTTTTAGCTCTTTCGAAAAGCTCAAGCATCTCCTTTTCATCCTTCACTTTAACAACTATCTTCTTCTGCCCTTCCTCCTCCCACTCTTTAACTAATTCCGGGTCTTTTCCCCTAACTTTCTTATAACCTTCAAGTGAAGCATGGGCAACATGGGCAGCAAGCTTTCCTTTTCCAAGCTTTAGATCTGTCCTCGTTACAATAACCTGTTTTACCATGAATCCTTTGGGTTCAGAAAGGTTTATGTCCCTTTTTGGTCATTCTGTTGATTCTCCTTAAAACAGTTAAGCTTATATATGACTTTTGCTATATTATTTGCTTCATGAGCTTTGAAATAAGTGACAAATTTGGTTTGTCATTTAAGTCAGCTCAGGCCATTTTTCTCTTTATTATTGGCTAAGCGCTTTCAGGTTTCCTGCAACGCGTTGTGTTTCAAAAAATATTAGGATACGGGCCATATGAGAGAAAAATAATGTTTGAAAAAAATGGAGATTGTGGGTGGTATGAATGGGAGTAATAGGAGCAGGTGCAAGTGCAACTAAAGCACACGTAACAGGACATCTGAGTTTTCTGGCGAAGACTCTATTTGTGCAGCCAGTTAATGGAGTAACTGACTGGGCAGCAAACGCAGCGGTTTCACTTATTTTTGTGGGGCTTGTGGGCACTGCTGCAGACACAGCCGTAAGAATGGTTACTACTGAAAGTGGGACATATGAGAATGGCGGGTTTAGTATTGGGGGGGCTATTGTTTCAGATACCCCTGCTGCAGAACACTTCCAGAACAGCGTAACTGCTGGTGCCGAGGATGTAATGACTGTATACATCGGTGCAGGAAAGGCACTAGGGAGCGTTGTTGTTGGTGCGATAAATGCATTCAGTGAGGGCGATTCAGGTGGGAAAGACAAGCAGCCAGACAAAAAAGAAGACAAGAAATTCAGATTTGGTTCAACCTCGATTCTTCCGGATGCAACAATACCTGGAAAGAAGAATACAGATTCTGCAACATTTGCATCTTTAGGAAAGCAGGATAAGAGATCACACATGGCTGCAGTAAACAAAATGAAGCCAAATACAAAAGCCCAGAACAGATCATTCAAAGCAGGAAACCGCGCAAGAGCATTCGCATAATCTGGTGATATATCTTGAGTCTTTTCCAAGAACATATGGCCAAGCATAAGAGGGGAGAACCCACTACTAATGGCGATTCTGGCGGTGGATTCAAATTGTTTATGGCCGGCCACTTGCGTAGCGAGGCAGATATCCGCAACCTAAAGGCTGCAACAACCAGTGCAGCAGCCGATGAAATCCGGGCGAAAGTAGATTTAGCAAAGGCAAAGATAGAGAAAAGAAACGACCCTGTGCTTGCTGCTGAGAGAGAAGCGAAAAAAGAGAAATGGAAGGAAAGGGGAAGATGGGTGGCCTCTAAACTTGGGAGAAACAAGACAACACCAGTTGCAAGTGGTGATGTCCAACCAGAACATGCAGAATCCCACTCAGACACAATGGTCTCAAATGAAGGTAGTTCATCAGGTATTATAACTGATTCTGAAAGTAAATTCTACGATGCAATGGAAACAGGCGGAAGAAAGAAAACAGGAAGAGTCTCAGCATTAATGACTAAAGTTTTTGGGGAAGGAAATCCTGTCTCATATCTACTTGATAGGGGAAACACTTCTTCTGAGGGTGGCGACGTAATATTTCAATCAGGCGAGTCAGAACGCATACGAGCAATGCATGAAGAAGGAGCAAGAAGAGCAGAGAAAGACAGAGGCTTGTTAGGAAGAGCTAGGGATGCAATATCTGATTTTGGAAAACCGAAGATTGAGAACCAAGAAGGATAAATGCCTCAGATTCTGTCAGCCTCATCAGTGAGTATCTCAGCGGTTGTTCATATCATCACAGGCACTTTACCTATATGTGCAATTATTTAAATTCCTTTCATAAGTAATTACCCATATATGGAAATAAACTACCAGCTCATCTTCACTCTTCTTAAGATGGGGGCACATGAGAAGCATATCAATGCATCAACAAGTGATCTAGCAAAGACCATGGGTGTTTCCCAGCAGACAGCATCGCGCTGGCTTATAAACTTCGAGAAGGATGGATTCATAGAGCGCGACAGATCTGGAATAAAGCTAACTCATAAATCAATGGATGAACTGAAATCCCTGAGTGAGATGCTTTTGGGTTCATTGGATGCGAAAAGGAAGCTGAGATTGAAAGGAGAAGTAATCTCCGGCATGCGGGATGGAAAATATTATATGGGAATATCCAGGTACAAAAAGCAATTTAACGAGAAACTTGGGGTTGTTCCATACCCTGGAACTCTGAATGTGAAAATAAACGATCTTGAAGCAAAACTCATACTATCAGACAGGAGAGGCCTTGTTATAGAGGGATTCTCACACAATGGCAGGATACTCGGAGAACTCAAATGCTTCCCATGCATAATAGATAAGAAAGTGAAGGGATACGTTGTTCTTCCCTCACGCTCACACTACGGGCTGGATATACTGGAGATAATATCAAAGGATAACCTTAGAAAGAAACTGAGACTCAAGGATGGAGATAAAGTTGACTTCCAGATATGGCTTGGCTAATTTAGATGAATTAATAGAGAAAGCCCTGAGCGAAGCAGAGGGTTTCGAATTCTCGAAGTTTTCAATCTCCTCATCAATTCCAAGAGTGCTAGAATTGGAGCAAGAAGAGAAGTGGGACAAAGAAGGGCTCTCAAATGCACTTTCGACTAAAACAGAGCTAAATAGGGAGCTTGTGAGTAAGTTCTCTGAGAAAAGTGGAAAAAAATTCACCCGGGAAGAGCCGGACATAAACATTCTGTTTGACTTCACAAACAACAGGGTTGAGATCTCAAGTTCCTCAGTGTTCATCTATGGGCATTACAGAAAATTTTCAAGGGAGTTAGCGCAGACAAAATGGCCATGTTACTGCAAAAACGGATGTGAGAAATGCGGAGGAACAAAGGTAAAGCACCTCTCAATTGAAGATGTATTTTCAGAGCAATTCTTAAGGGAATTCGATGCAACCGATTCCAAATTCCATGGAGCTGGGAGAGAGGACATAGATGCTCTTATGCTTGGAGAGGGAAGACCATTCGTTCTCGAGCTTATCTCTCCAAAGAGAAGAAAGTTGAATTTGGGGTTCCTTGGAAAAAAAGTAAACAAAAGTGCAAAGGGAAAGGTTGAGATTTTTAATCTGAAATACGAGAATAGCTCAATTGTAGAGAGAGTTAAGAAAGCAAGACTTGAGAAATCCTACAGAGCGCTTGTTCAAACATCGGCTCCATTCTCTGAAAAGGATTTATCTGAAATTCCAACAAAACTGACTCTATACCAGAAAACTCCCAAACGAGTCATCCACAGAAGAGCAGATCTTGTAAGAGTTAGAAAGATTCTTAATCTGGAATGCAAGAAAATCTCCGAAGATATGCTTGAGATTAAGATGAGCACAGAAGCAGGAACCTATGTAAAGGAATTCATCTCAGGGGATAATGGTAGAACAAAACCCAGTCTGGCAGAGTTTCTAAAAACAGATGCAATTTGCAAAGAACTGGATGTAATTAATGTTAGACATCCTTTCATAAGTGACTACTGGTAATCACATCTGAGGTGGGAGATTCGCTCCTCCTCCTTTTTTCATGAATTGCTCCATCTTCTTCCTGAAGCCTCTGTTGTGCTTGAATGCCTTCAACATTTTCTCCATCTGTCCAAAGCGGGAAAGAAGTTCCTTCACATCCTCAGGCTTTGTTCCAGAACCTTTAGCAATTCTCTCAAGTCTGCTCTTATTCTTCTTTATCAGATCAGCGTTCTCCCTCTCCTCTTCTGTCATTGAAGCAATTATCACTTCGTAGTTCTTCAGCTTCTCCTCACTCTGCTCCATCAGATCTTTAGGAATATCAACCATGCCAAGCATTCCGAAAACATTCTTAAGTGGACCCAGTTTTTTTGCAGCTTTCAGTTGTTCATAGAACGTTTTTACTGTGAACTTCTCATCCATCATCTGGTCTGGTTTGATGTCTTCCTGCTCACTTATCTCCTTCACTTTCTCAATAAGGCTCTCCAAATCAGGGAATCCAAGAAGCCTTCCGACATATTTCTTTGCATCAAATACCTCAAAATCTCCTAGTTTCTCCCCAATTCCAATGAAAGAGACCTGCGACCCAGTTGTTGCAACAGAGCTAAGGGCACCACCTCCCTTTCCACTTCCATCCAACTTAGTAATTATAACCCCAGTAACAGGAACAGCGCTGTTGAATTCATTCGCCTGCCTCCCGGCAACCTGTCCAATATCCGCACTAACAACAAGGAAACGCTCATCTGGTTTGACAACTGCATCGATTCCTTTTAGCTCCTCTTTCAAATCATTATTGAAAGCATTTCTACCTGCAGAGTCAAATATAAGAACATCCTCCTCAGCTTTACCCATTGCATCCTTTGCTATTTTTACAGAATCCTTCTCTCCCTTCTGCCCATAAAAAACAGCTTTTGCTCCTTTCGCAACCTGCTCTAATTGTTCATAGGCGGCAGGTCTGTCAGTATCGCAGCAAACAACTCCAACAGAGAGACCTGATTTCTTATAGAAATGAGCAAGTTTCCCAACAGAAGTTGTTTTCCCAGAACCATAAAGCCCAAGTAAAAGGATTCTCTGCTTCCCTAATTTTGGTTCGTGCTTCTCCCCCATAAGCTTCGTTAGCTCATCATAGACAACCTTAACAACATGCTCCTTAGTGTTTACACCTTTGAGTTGCTTCCTATCAAGCGCTTCCTTCTCAATTCTCTTTGAGAGCTCGAAAACAAGTTTAACCTCAACATCATTAGCTATAAGTACCCTCTGAAGCTCCTTAATAAGCTCCTTAACTGATTTCTCATCGATAAGGGCTGCCCCAGTAATCTTAGCCAATGCCTTTCTAAGGCCTGCTCCCAAGTCCATGAGCTAAAGAGTAGGTTAAAAGAATAATAAACATATCTCCTAACGAATGGTTTTTAATATTTGATCTCCTTAACTAAGTCCACGTGGGCCCGTAGCTCAGCCTGGTTAGAGCGGCAGTCTTATACGACACGTTCTAGCACAACGTATCTAGGCAAGCTGTAGGTCGGGCGTTCAAACCGAAATCCCTTTTCTTTTGAATGGGGGTCCTGAGAATCGCCCCGGGCCCATCTTTTTTGGTGTTCTTATGAAATTACTGGATTGGATTTTTAAGAGAGACGAGCTTTCCAAAAAAGAGAGGGAGAATTTAGAGTTAACTGCAAAGAAAATAGAGGTGAAATTAGGGCAACCCTTCTCGTTCAATTCCCTAAGAAGGATTGTCTACTCAAAGGATAATGTAATAGCAATAACTCCAAGGAACAGGCATCTTTTCCATGAATCAAAGATGGTGGAAATTAAGAAAAAAGACCTGCTTTTCCAGAGCGCAACGATAGGGGATGCCCGTAACATATTCCCAAAAAGACACTTCAACGCAGTTACTGGTGCATTCGGCTGGAAATATCCTATTCTTATGGGTAAAAAGGGAAAGGCACCTGCTCTTTTCAAAACAGAGAAAGCAAATATCTGGATCGCTCCCATAATCCCAGAGGAATAAGCATGCCTTCAAGAGACAGAAGATCAAAGCCAAAACTTGTTAAGCAGATTGCAAAGGAAAGGATAGAGGTACTCTTCAGGAATGCTCAGGAAAATGCAAAAACACACCCGGAACGCGCAAAGAGATACATTCAGCTTGCAAAAAAAATAGGAATGCGCTATTTAGTACGGTTCCCAAAGAAGCTCAAGGTCTCCTATTGTAAGAAATGCAGCTCCCCATTGATTTCAGGCTACAATCTGAAAGTAAAGCTTAACTCAAGGCACAAGTGTGTGGAATATACATGCTCTTGCGGGGAGGTCAAGAGATTCCCTTATAGAAAAGCTTAAAATAGTGTTTATGGATAAAGGTAGGATGCTTTTAAGGGGTTTCTACGCGTATTATTAACGTGAAGAGTATCTTATTGAGGTGAGATTTTGGTAACAGTCTACGACGTACCTGCTAACGCGCTCATAAACAAGGCTGCGGATAAGCTCAAGGACGTGCATGAGATCACTCCTCCAAAATGGCTTTCCTATTCAAAAACAGGCACCCATGTGGAGAGGGCTCCTCATAGAAAGGATTTCTGGTATGTGCGATGCGCTTCTCTCTTGAGGAACATGTATGTTCATGGAGAGACCGGGGTTGCAAGATTAAGGACGCACTACGGAGGAAGGAAGAACAGGGGGGCAAAGCCAGAGAGGCATGCAGATGCAGGCGGAGCGATAATCCGAAGGGCACTGCAGCAGCTTGAGAAAGCAGGTTATATTGAAAAAGGAAAGACAGGAAGAAACATTTCCGGAAAGGGAAGAGCACTTCTGGACTCAGCTGCAAAAGAAGCGAAAGGGTGAGAGTGTGTCCGAAGAAATGGATGAGTTGAGAAAAAGGAGGATGCAGGAAGAGTACTCGAGAATGATGAAAGCACAGCAGCTCGAGGCTCAGATGAAAACAGTGCTCAAGCACATTCTAGACTCAGAGGCATATGAAAGAGCAATGAACATCCGCCTCTCGAACCCTGAGATGTACCAGCAGATTGTTTCTCTTCTCGCACAACTCTACCAAAGCAAACAGTTGAATGGAAAGATAACGGATCAGCAGTTCAAGAAACTGTTAATTAGGGTAACACCGGATAAACCAGAGACAACGATCTCATTCAAGAGGAAATAGGTGGTTAAATGAGCAAAGCCAAATCATCAGAAAGGAAGAAGATCCTAGGAAGTGAAGCCAAGAAGAACAGGCGCCTTCCCGTATTCGTAATAGCGAAAACTAATAGGAACATCCAATCAAACCCAAACAGAAGGAATTGGAGAACTAGAAAACTTAAACTGAAAACCAAATAGGTGAGTTAATGGAAGAGTTGGAAAGAGTATATATGGTACCCCTTGGGAAGGCATATGACAAACCGAGGTTAAAGAGAGCAAGAGTAGCAATCAAGATATTGCGTTCATTTGTTTCACGACACATGAAAGTAGATGAGTCATCTGTTAAATTCAGTTCTGCGACAAACCATGCGATCTGGTATTCAGGAATAAAGAAACCTCCCAGAAAGATCAAGATCACTGCAAAGAGAACAAAGGAGGGCATGGTCAATGTCCATTTAGTCGGAGAGAAGGAAGCAGAGGCAAAAGCAGCTGAAAAGAAAAAGAAGAAACAGGAGAGTAAAAAGAAAGCAAAACCAGCAGAGAAGAAAGAGGATAAGCCTGCTGAGAAACCAGTGAAAAAGGAGGAGAAAAAGAAACCAGCAGAAAAAAAGGCATCCCCTAAGAAAAACAACAAGAAGGCTGCGCCTAAACAAGACAAGAAAGAGGGCTTCTAATGCATTCAGGTAGTTCTGCCCACTATGGAAATGTATTTGTAGGTGCGTTCGGTTGCACCACGGATAAAATAACTTTTTTAGGGAATCCCCAGGAAAAGCATTCCAAAATATGCGGGGAAGTTCTGGGGAATAAGACAACTCGTTTTTCAGTGAGTGGCTCCGATTTAGTAGGATTATTCATGGCTGCAAATTCAAAAGGAGCAGTATTCCCGGAATTCGTTTTCAAAGAAGAGGTTAAAATAGCTGAGGAAAACGGGCTTAACACATACTTACTTCAGGGAAGATTCACGGCAATTGGAAACAACCTTGTGGTGAACGATAAGATAGGTTTGGCAAACCCTGAGATGCCTAAAGAGCAGATAAAGGGAATTGAGGAATGCCTTGGGATTGAGGTTATTCAAACCCCTATTGCAAGTTACAAAACAGTTGGTTCTGCGTGTGTTCTAACAAACAAGGGATTTCTCTTACACAATAATGCAGGAGAAGAGCTCGAAAGAATGGAGGAGCTTCTTGGGTTGAAGGGAGGAATAGGGACAGCGAACATGGGCGTTCCGTTCGTAGGTATATGCATGCTAGCTAATTCAAAGGGTTATGTTTCTGGTGAACAGACTGGAGGATTTGAGTTCCACAGAATAGATGAAGCACTTGGATTCATAGATTGATATTTGTGAGGTGGATTGCATGACAATACAATATGATGACTTTGCAAAACTTGATCTGGTTGTAGGACTTGTGGAGTCTGCAGAGCCAATTGTAGGGGCAGACAAACTCCTAAAACTAACAGTTGATGTTGGGAGCGAGAAGAGGCAGCTTATTGCAGGACTTGCACCACAGTACAAGGCTGAGGAGATGGTGGGAAAGAAGATAGTTGTGTTGACAAACCTAGAACCAAAGAAGATAAGGGGACTGGAGTCACAGGGAATGCTTTTAGCAGCAGATGCATCAGAGGTTTCGCTACTTACTGTTGATAAGGATGTTCCATCAGGAACAAAAATAAGGTGATAGTATGAAATTCGTAATTACAGGAAAAATGGAAATAAAACCAAAGGCAAGACTATTCTCAAAAGAGATAGAGGCTGAAACCCGGAAGATAGCACTCGAGAGATTGTATTCTGATATGGGGAGCAAGCACGGCCTAAGAAGATCCAAGGTCAAGGTTATTAAAGTTGAGGAAGTCAAATAGGTCTTGGTGGTGAAAATGGCGAAGACCAAAAACGAGGATGATCTTAACCGCATCGCATACGAAATTCAGGCATACCAGCAGCAGGGGCAGCTTATGCAGCAGCAACTTGCATCGGTCCAAGACACAATAAATGAGATAGGTGCAGCACAGGGAACCCTAAAGAGCATAGGGGACACTAAGGACGAGGAGGTCCTACTGCCATTGGGCGCAGGAACACATATACAGGCAAAGATCACAGACAGCGAGAAGGTTCTCATAGATATAGGATCGGATGTTATAGCGGAGAAGCCGATTTCAGAAGCAGCACAGATACTCGAGGACAGGAGAGCAAGGCTCGAGCAGACTCGTGACAAATTCCAGAACAACATAATAGAGATATCCAAAAAGATCCAGCAACTAGATGCAGAAGCAAAGAAGCTCATAAACCCCTGATTCTGAGTGATCGTCATGTTCGGGCTTCTCAAGAAAAAGTTAAACTCATTCATCTCTTCTATTGCAGAAAAAAAGGAAGAACCAGAGGAACCTAAATCTGAACCACCCAACGAACCTGCTCCGCCAGTAGTTGAGCAACCCATTGAGCCAAAAGAGCAGCCACCAGTTGAAACTATTCCCGAACCAAAGGAACCTGAACCCATTTCAGAACCAATCAAAGAGGGGCCTCAAAAACCAGTAGAAGAGCTTGCACCAGAACCGATTAAAGAGGAACCGAAGAAAGAACCCGAGCTAAATGAAATAACTCAAGAGGTTCCAAAACAAGAATCAGTTGAAATTCCAAAAGAGGAGAAAAAAACTGAACAAGTAAAAGAACCAAAGCCAATGGAAACACCCAAACCAATTCAACCAAAACCAGTTGAAGAAAAGAAACCAGGGCCAATCAAAATTGAAAAAAAAGAAGAGAAGAAACCCTTCTCTGTGAACCTAAGCCTTGGGAGCAAGGTAAGGAGCTTTATATCAAACGAGGTTGAGATACGGGAAAGCGACGTAAAGGAACTCACTGACAACCTGAATCTCTCATTGCTCGAGTCAGATGTATCTTTTGAAGTTGCAGAGCACATAGTTCAGGACATAAACAGCAAGCTCATAGGGATGAAAGTTCCAAAGAATTCCCTTAGCACATCCATAAAGAACTCAGTAAAGGAATCCCTCATAGACGTTCTTTCAGTTGAAGGAATCGATCTGCTCTCTGAAGTTAAAAACAAAGAGAAACCAGTTAAAATACTTCTCATAGGCCCAAATGGAGCTGGAAAGACGACCACAATGGCAAAACTTGCAAACATGTTTATGAAAAACAATCTCTCATGCGTTTTCTCTGCCTCTGACACTTTCAGGGCAGCTGCAATAGAGCAGGCTGAGAAACATGGGGAGAAACTTGGAATACGCGTAATAAAACATAAGTATGGCTCTGACCCAACAGCAGTTGCTTTTGATTCGGTCAATTATGCTCGCGCAAACAACATAGATGTAGTTCTCATAGATAGTGCAGGGAGACAGGAGACAAACAGAAACTTACTTGACGAGATGAAAAAGATCTCAAGAGTTGTTGCGCCTGATTTCAAAATATTCATAGGTGAAAGCATAGCGGGGAATGCGCTTGTGGAGCAGGTGAAAAGCTTCTCTGGTGCAATAGGCCTTGATGGAGTAATACTAACAAAACTTGATTGCGATGCAAAAGGAGGAACAGCCCTCTCACTCGCAAAGGCAACAGGAGTTCCAATTCTCTATTTTGGAATAGGCCAAGCATATGATGACCTGCTCCCATTCGATGCAGAGAACATAGCTGACCAGATAATGAGTTAATTTATTATATATGGAGATCATTATTTTTTCATGAGCAGGATATTTCCTCTGTTGTTTCTTTTGATTTTACTTCTAGGTTGTACATCTGAGACTGAAACACAGATCTCATCAGAAGGGCAGAAAACCGAATCTGGAAATACTCCCACTCTCTCAACGCTGAACGGATGCGTTCCAGATATCTCATTCACTTACCAGATAACAACAAGCCTGCCAGAATCTTCTTCGAAAGCAATGCACAGGTTTACAACTCAGGCGGGGGGAGAGGTGAATGGAGTAAGCACAATTCTGAAAACAATAGAGATAATCGATATCTCAACTGGCAAAAGTTATGCAACTTCAAAGGAATGGGATTCACTTAATGACTGCTCATGCGTTAAGAGGGAAACAGTTGTCCAGTATGAAGAACAGTCAATAGAGGTTGAGGAGTCATGCCCAGCTGAACTCTACTCCCAAGGGGATGCCCCGCAAATACATTACAAAGGGGAAGAGCAGGTCTCTGTTCCTTCATATAAAGGAACCGCTAAGAGATACGATCTTTCTTTCAAAAGCAGCGATGCTTCTTACTCCTATTGGATGACTGACAGCATAGGGGTTCCTGTGAAATCTCTTTATACAACAGACGACGTAACGGTGCTTACTGAACTCACGGCCTATAGTTAATTCTTATACTTTTCTGAATAATTAGATATCATGTATACTGCGGCGGTAAATACATCCTCACACCAGGAGATAGTTGATATAACCCGCATTGTTGAGGATGCAGTTACAAAGAGCGGAATTAAAGAGGGATATTGTTTAGTTTATCTCCCTCATGCGACAGCTGCAATAATAGTTGGGGAATTTGAACCAAATCTTGAAAGCGATTACCTAAGGTTCTTTTCTGAATTCGTCCCAAAGAGCGATTATGCTCACAACAGTATAGATAACAATGCAGAAGCACACCTGAAAAGCGCATTCTTTCACTCAGGAAAGGTTCTCCCAATATCTGAAGGAAAGCTTGTTCTTGGGACATGGCAGAGCATAATGCTTTGCGACTTCGATGGCCCACGCTCAAGGAGAATATGTATGGTGATAAAATGATAAAGCGAGCACTGATAAGATACAACACCTCAAAGAAATCGGCACTACTCCTTAGGGAAGAGGTTAAGGCATTCCTGAAGAAACACGGTGTTATTATAGTTGATAAGCAGGATAAGTTTCTTTCAAAATGGGGGGAGAGCCAGATACCCCACTTCACATACTACAGCCGCTCAAAGGATTCCGAGTATGAGATAGGGGACGATGCGAAATATTTTATGGAATACAAGGATGTTTCCAAAAAGGAGGAGGCAGATCTTCTAATAACCATAGGCGGAGACGGAACTCTGCTGTTCTACAAGGGGCTTTATAACATGCCTGTGTTCGCAATAGGAAGCCAAACAAGTTTTCTGTGCAATGCAAGAAAGGAGAACTGGGAACCTCTTCTATTGAAGGCAATAAAGAACCCAAAGACAATTGGGCACCCAATGCTTGAGGCTAAGATTGGGAAATACAAAACAGAGCCAGCAATGAACGAAATATGCGTAAAAAATCCAAGGCACCGGATGCTCAGATTCCAGCTATCTCTTGGAGAAAAGGAATATACATTCGGGGCAGATGGAGTCATATTCTCAACTCCCCTTGGCTCAACTGGTTATGCTTACTCTGCAGGCGGGATGGAGTTCTCTAAAAAAGGATATTATGAGATAGTCCCAGTTGCACCTCACAGAAGGAGGTTCAAGCCAATGCTTGTGAAGGATGATGTTCAGGCAATTGTGAAAATAGTCTCAAGATACCAGCACGATGTTGTTGATGTTGTTATAGATGGACAGATAATACATGAGATGGGAATGAATGCAAGCATAAGGATATGCAAGAGCAAGAGATCAGTCTCTCTCATAAGGTGAAAACATGACCCATATACTTGATGCAAGAAGAGGCGTTGCAACAGATGAGGTTAGGGATGTTACAGAGAAGGAAAACATTCCACTTAAGAAACTTCTAAAATCAGTTGCAAAGGGAAGGACAGTTGTTGTGGGAAAGGGCGAGAAGGCATCTGCAATAGGGGAGCTTGCCTCAACTAAGATAAATGCTAATTTAGGTACGTCCCAAGATTACAGGGGAATTGAGAAAGAGATAGAGAAACTTAATGCAGCAATAGAGTCAGGTGCGGATACGGTAATGGATCTATCCATGACAGATCAGGAGGATGCACTAAAAGCACTTGTAAAAGAATCAACTGTTCCAGTCGGCACTGTTCCAGTTTACATGGCACTCACAAAACTCTCAGATGTTTCAGAAGAGGAGATTCTCAAATCAATAGAGAAGCACATAGAGTTAGGAGCTGATTTCCTAACAATACACTCTGCGGTTCTTAGAACCGGAGTGAACTACTCCTGGAAAAGGAGACTTCCAATTGTCTCAAGAGGAGGTTGTTTCCTTGCCTCATGGATGCTTAGAAACAACAAGGAGAATCCCCTATACACGAATTTCGATTACATTCTTGAAATGCTAAAGGGTTCAGATGTTGCAATAAGCATTGGTGATGCGCTGAGGCCTGGCTGCCTTTCTGATGCATCAGACAAAGCGCAAATACACGAACTAAAGATTCAAGGAGAACTTGTTAAAAAGGCACATAAAATGGGAGTTTCAGCTATATGCGAAGGACCTGGACATATGCCATTGTCACATATTCAAAAGAATGTAAGGCTGCAGAAGAGGATATGCTCTAATGCACCCTACTATGTTCTTGGGCCAATAACAACAGATATAGGTGCAGGCTATGACCACATAACTTCTGCAATAGGTGGGGCAATAGCTGCAATGGCAGGTGCTGATTTCTTATGTGTGGTTACTCCTGCTGAGCACCTTGGGCTTCCCACGATGGATGATATTATTGATGGGGTTGTTGCTGCTAAATTGGCTGCGCACTCAGCTGACATAGAGAAATTCAAATCAATGGAACACGATGATGAGCTCTCAGAAGCAAGGGCAAACCTGGATTGGAACAGACAGTTCTCATTATCAGTTAACCCAAGAAAAGCAAGAGAGATGTACGAAGAGCGCGCAACAAAAACAAAAGCATGCTCAATGTGCGGAAATTACTGTGCCATAAAATTAATGAAAGAATCTAAAGCTTTTTTAGATAGTTCTCGTAAGAAGAAACGATGAACTTCCTATCCTCATCAGTTAGTTTCCTAACAACTTTCCCTGGCACTCCCAAAACAAGGCTTCCACTGGGTATTTTAGAACTCCCAGTTACAACAGCTCCTGCACCTATTATGCACCAGTCCCCTATTTCAGCACGGTCCAGAACAGTTGAGTTCATTCCGATTATAACATTATTCCCAACAACGGCACCATGCACTATTGCTCCATGGCCCACTGTCACGTTGTTCCCTATTCTCACATTCTCCCCATGGATAACGCAGCACTCCTGCACACTTGTGTTATCCCCTATTTCTACTTTCCCTTCATTTGCATTTATAACTGCGAATGCACTCACGTAAACATTCTTCCCAAGCACTGCGTTCTTGTGCACTTCTGCTTTTGAGTGAATGAAGCTCATAATATCACTTATTCAAGTGAGGTTATAACTAAATCTGGTTTCTCTATTTTGTCAATTGTGATTCCTGCTTCCCTGAAAAGTTCGAATGAGTTCTTATCAGGGTATTCTCCAGAAGTAACAAATCTCTTTATCCTTGAATTCACAAGCATCTTCGCGCACAGTATGCATGGAGAATGTGTGCAGTAAACAGTTGCCCCCTCTATTGAGATCCCATGTAACCCAGCTTGTATTATTGCATTCTGCTCAGCGTGTATTGCCCTGCATACTTCATGCCTTTCTCCAGACGGGATATCAAGCTCGTCCCTCAGGCACCCCCTCTCAATACAGTCCTTAACTCCCGCAGCTGCTCCATTGTAACCTGTTGTAAGAACTCTCCTATCCCTAACAATGACAGCACCAACATGGTGCCTTCTGCATGTTGATCTTTCAGCAACAAGGAACGCTATTTTAAGAAAATACTCATCCCAGCTAAGCCTCTTACTAACTTTTCTTTTGAATGGATCTCCCATGTAATCACTCTCCCACTTTTTTCAAAATCTCATTAACCTTTTTCTCAAGATCCTCTATTGTTCCATCATTCATTATACTGTAATCAGCCATCTCCATGCATTTTTTTAGGTTCTGGTTGCTTCCCTGCCCATTCATCTGCTTACCTTCCTGTTCACTGAATTCTTCGAAATCCACGTTATCTCCTGCTCTTCCTCTACTCTTTATTCTCTCATACCTTATCCTTACTGGAGCGTCAACTGAAAAGAGAACAAAATCCCTCTCTTTTCTCAGTTCTTCAACCTCCCCAACACTTCTTATGGAGTCGACAATTGCCTTCCCCTCTCCCTTATCCCTTATTATTTTTATAAGCCTTCTTGGAAGCTCTCCTGCACCATGCTCCTCTCTTATCCTGTTCCCAAGTGCAGCAAGATTGGGTATTGTCTCCTCAACCCCCTGTTTCCTCAGCTCCTCCCTAAGTACATCAGAGCACGAGTGGTGCACATACTTTAAATTAACAAGTATTCTGGAGATCTCTCCTTTTCCAGCGCCAAATGTCCCGGTTAGGCCTATTATCATGAAAACACCAAACAAAACCGGAAAACATTTATACTAAACACTTAAGAATACTACTGGTGACCATGGAACCAATCTATATTAATGTGATCACATCTCCCAATTGCCCCTATTCCCCTAAAGCTGTAAAAATAGCTAGAAAAGTAACAACAAAGAAATATGGGGCACAAGTATGCATACGCGAGGTAAGCATAGTAACTCCCGAGGGGGAGAACATGGCAGAATCCTACCGCCTTGATTCAACGCCAGCATTTACAATAAATGGAAAGGTTGCTTTTGTGGGAGTTCCTGAGGTATCTCTTCTCTCGAAACTAATTAAGGATGAGATTCACAACGAGCGCTGCAGAAGCTCTTACTTCTTCTGAATACTTATAAATTTTTGAACTCCTATATATTCACTATGTTCTTGGGAAAAGGCATGAACTCCAGGGGGGACAACCGTAAAACAAGGAAAAACCACAACCCATCCGGTTTTTTCAGGAGTTTTTGGGGAAACTCACGAAACCCAGAGGCTTCTGTGAAAACAGCTGAAAAACACATGAGCAGATGGGAGCTCCCGAAAGCTGAGAAAATTCTTCTTCAAGTATTATCTTCTCACCCAAATCACATTTCTGCACTAAGGGCAATTATAAAACTGTATTCCAAAAAAGGAGAAGTTGAGAGAGCTCGGGAAATTTTCGACGACGCAGTTCCCAGATTGGGAGCATGCCCAACAATCTACAACACAATGCTCTTCTCATATGAATTGGCAGAGAAACCAGAAAAGGCAAGGGAGGTTTTCGATCTGGCTGTGAGGGACAAATCCGCTAACCTCTCTGTTTACAGGGCAATGTCGCATTGCTATCACTCCTGCGGAAAGTTCTCGGAAATAGAGAAGATTTTCGAAAGTGCGCCAAAGGAGATAACACAATTCGGAGAAGTATCACTGATTCGCGCAGAGGCACTCCGAAAGGATGGTAAACCAAACGGTGCAATAGGAGTACTTGGTTCGCTTCTCTCAACTTACCCTGAAAGTGACAACAACTATTCAGACAGAACCTATGTTTTGGCAAGAAGCATAAAGGCATTCTGCATTCTTGAATCCGGGGAAAGAGAGCAGGCGAAAAGTGATTTCTTTGAATTAAAAAGCAGTGTTTCAAGGGCAAGCATCAATTACCCTAGGATATTGTGCGGTTGTGTACTCTCTTCTTCTGAGATGGGCAAAGAGGATAAGAATGAGATAGGGGCATTACTTGGGTTCTATGGGTCCCAAAACCTGTCTGTTCTTCTGCTCAAGAAAATAGAGACTGCACTTAGCATACTTAAGGGGATTCCTGAGAAGCCTTCTTCTTAGCAAAAAGCTTAAAATACGAAGCTTTAACTAGCAAAAAACACATAATAAAATGTCGTGGGAGGGCTGTTACTGACCCTAGAGCAGTTGATGCATTATGCTTGGCCATAACAGAACACCGAAAAAGAAAATAACAAATAACCAAAGAGGAAAGCACTCCTCTTGGATGCGGAATGCAGATACAGCCAGAAATAGGTTCAACAGGGAATTCCAGGATGGAGTTAATTTCAACCAAGAGGTAAGATCAGCTGAAAAAGCCCTTAAAGAGAAAACCTAGAAACCTTTTTATACTAGGACTATAAATTTAAGAACAGGGCGACTGGGAATGACTAGAGGGCCTCGAATAGGCGTTATAAGGCCTAGATTAGGCTTTACTTTTGAGAACTCGGCCCCATACCCCCCTCCCAGCGCCCACTTAAATTCACCCCCAAAGAAAAAAATGAAAAGGGATTCCGTGAAACCCAAAAAACTCAAAACCAATTCCCCTCAAATGTACCTCCCAAGTACATTATCTGCTTTTGGAAAACCATTTGCTTCACTAAATTGCAGAATTGCCGAACTCCATGGGAGCACGCAGAGAAAGGCAATCTCACTCTCCCTGGAGATAACGATCTCAATACTTAATGAGATGCTAGAAAAAGAGACAGCAGAAGTGGACAGATTGCACCATGGCAAGCATTACAAGGAATTCCTGAAAATAATTGACAAGTACGATACATACATTGCAACAATGGTAAAGCTGTGCGAAGCAGGGAATATGAATGGCCTTATTGCCCATTCAAACAAAATCAAAGTGGATCTAAGAGCACTTCTCTACAAAAAAGGTGTCTACATACAGGATGAGCAAAAGAAAAAGTCCCTTTTCAAAGGAAAGCATCCAGAAAAAAGGACGGAAAAGGCCCCCGTACGAAGACATGACATAAAGAAGATGCTTGAGCAGGCAACAGCCAGAAAGCGCTAAGCAGCTAAAGCATAGTTGAGAGTACTCTTTCCAGGCACTTCTCTTGCTTTCTTCTCCCGTTCCTCCCTTAGTTTAGCCTTACTCAAAGAAGTGAACTTAACTGAAACTCTCCTTAGCATTATTGCCTGGGGTGTCTCTCCCATATTCTCTTTCATTATCTGTCCTGGCAACACCTCCCTTCTCCACTGGGCGCGCATAGCAAAATCTAGGGAAGCCTTCTTTCCGTGCTGCATTCGCGTTGCCATGTGCATGATTATATTATGCATTTCTGAGTATTTAAGGATAGCACTTCGAAAGAAGCTTTAAATACTACCAGAACATAACCGTTTATTATGGAGAGAGCCAATACTGGCATAGAGGGCTTAGATGAGCTTACCGAGGGAGGAGTACCCAGAAACACGGTAACCCTTGTCTCAGGCTCAATAGGAACAGGAAAGACAATTTTCACACTTCAATTCCTGAAAAAAGGAGCAGAACTTGGGGAAAGAGGCCTATACATCACTTTTGAGGAAACGCGCGACCTTATTTTCGAGCAAGCTGCCAGGTTTAACTGGGACCTTGCTGCACTCGAGAAAGAGAACAAGCTTCGCGTAGTCACTCTGCTCCTAGGGCACACGAGCATAGAGAAGATACTTGCTGAAATAGACGATTTGGTTGGAAAGTTCCAGCCCCAGAGGTTAGTTCTTGATTCCATAACAACTCTCCAGGTTTATGCAGACGTTCTTGTCCACTCCAAAACAATGCAGATGCTAAGTGTCTCAGATAAGCATTACGAGTCAATAAGGAGAAAGGCAGTTGCAGATTTGGTTGAGCGAGTCCGCAGCTACAAGTTGACTGCACTGCTCACCTCGGAGTTGCAGGAGGGGAGCTCCTGGTACTCAAGGGATACTGTTTCTGAATTCATATGCGATGGTGTTATGAAACTTTCCAGAGTAGAGTCTATAGGAAAGCGCACTCTTACAATAGGTAAGATGCGTTCAACAAGACACGATGTCCTTCCGAAAACCATAAATATCGGGGAGGACGGGATTATGATTGTAAAAGGGTGATTTGGTATGGATAGAGTCAAAACAGGCGTAACTGGCCTTGATACTTTAATAGAAGGAGGTTTTCCAAAGGGTTCAGTTGTACTCATATCAGGTTCACCGGGAAGCGGTAAAACTATCTTTGCCCTTCAGTACTTGGTTCAAGGAGCAAAGAACAAGGAGAAATCCCTCTATATATCCTTTGAGGAGAACAGGCAGAGCATCCTTGATCAGGCAAAGCAGTTCGGCTGGGACCTAGAGAAACAAGAGAAGAACGGTAATTTCAAGATACTCTGCTTTAATATGCCGAAAACAAATGTAGTGAATGTTAATGCGGAGATGTCAAAAATAGCACACTCCTTCAAACCCGACAGGATAGTTATTGACTCTCTCTCAGTTCTTTTAGTTTACTTAGAGATGAACTCGCGCCTGGATTTGGCCTCGAGCACAGGGATGAAGATGGACTCAGCAAGCAGCATGATCTCAGAGGAGGCGGCAACTCGTGCATCAGTCCTAACAACAATAGGAAACATCCGCTCATGGGGGGGGACAGCCCTTCTGACAGCAGAGATGCCCGAGAACACGAACTACCTTTCACGAGACACAATCTCATCCTTCGTTTGCGATGGAGTGATTAAGGTATCGTGGCTGGAAGCATTGAACAAGAGAACCCTTGCAGTGAAGAAGATGCGCTCAACAAACAACGATTTAGAAACCAAATCATTCTCCATGACTGAGAAAGGAATAGTGGTGGAGAAAGAATAATTAAACGATCTCTGAACTCAATGCCCACGCTATTCCGGCGATTATAAACCTAGATAAGAGTGCGTTTAATCTGATTATATTGTGAGCATTGTGATATTCTTTCTTATTTTCAGTGTTTTTTACTTTTAGGAGACAATAGATTGCTATCGTATATGAAAGCAAGACACTCAGATAATATGGATTAATTTTTTTAATGGCAAAAAGGAAAACTACCATAAGGAAAGCTAAACTTATGACAAATAACTGGTAGATTAATGAGTTTTTTTTACCAAATTTAACTGGCATTGTTATCTTCCCTAATGCCTCATCCCCCTCGACATCTTCATAGTCCTTTGTTACGGAGAAACCCATATCAACCAAAAACAAAAAGATCGGTATCCATATGTTTTCAATTAAGGCAGATATATCCCCTGTGGAAGCAAAATATCCATATAGAAAAGCAAAGGGTCCATAAAACAAGGCTATGTTCGCATAGTTCAATATTATTCTGTCCTTAGCTTTTAGCCCTACAGAATATCCTACAGCAACCACGTATCCTACTAATATTACGGCCTTCAGATAGTCATTTCCCGATAAGAGGAAAGGGAAAGAACAAAGAAACAAGAAAAAAGACAAATAGAGTAATTCTGTTTTTGTAAGCATTCTATGTAATTCTAATCTCTTTTTGTTCCTTTTGTCGATCTCCCAATCCATGTAATTGTTTAATGCGTTCCCCCCCATATCTATAGTTGCAATTATCCATATCCCAACCATAAGCCCAATCAGGCTTGAACTTCCAGAGATAGTAAATCCTACGAATGTACTTGGGATGACCACTACTAATATCATGGGTATTAATGCCTGGTTAAGGGCAATCTTAAGATCTGAAAAGGTTTCTATTTTCACTTTCTCTCCTCAAGAACTAAAGTCGCCTTATCTAGTAAGATGCTTTTTTTGGCTTCAAGCTTTATTTCCCTGTTTTTTATGCCTGAACAGAGTCCAGACAGTGATCCACTTATTATGGGAAAACTTCCATTTTTATCGAACATTTTACACCAAGGATAATGTTCTATCTGGACCTTTATTTTGTCTCCGCTAAAAGTACTTATCTTGCCCCACCCTAAAGCACACATAAATGAGTCAGAAAAAGTAAGCGTTTTCTTTTCTAGGTTATTTGCGAATTTCTTATAAAAATCAAAAGAGCAATCATAAATAACGTCATCTAATCCCATCTTTTTCATCTGATTCTCCAGAATAAAAATGTACCCTAACTCAAATGGAAAAAACCTCTCTCCCCACATCTCCAAAAGACCAGAGTTATATTTGAAGTAATAGTTATTTATCAGCTCCTCCAAACTTAGGCTTTTTATTGGAGTTGGAGCATTCATTGACGAATAGCCAGAAGCTTCTTCATATGTGTCAAACTCGTCTGCCACAATCGGATTCTCTAGCAAATCTTTTGGGCCAGCACGGAGTACGCATTCGCCGTGCTCTTTATTATGAAGATCTTTATGCTCTGCTTCTATGCTTTTATCTTCTGTCACATACGACCAAAGACCTGAAAGACACCCCAATGGAAGAAAATAGCCTAAACCGTTTTTGCGATATACTGCCATCTCATTTGCTTTCATTTTTAATAATCTTTTTTCTACGTTTACATCCGTTTTGATTTCCTTTGCGTACATCGTCTCTAAAAATTTGAAAAGAAGTGGTGCTACTTTTTCTATCGGCTGCTTACTTTTGGTTGGTATCCCCATTATTTTAGAAAATCTCCAAGTAGCTGATTTTGCGATTTTATAAAGTTCTCGTAGTCCTTCATCCCCTTTCTTTTCATATACCTTTTTTTCAAAATCTACTATAAACGATTCTGGGAGAAAGATATGTCTTGAAAAATGTCCTATCCCCACGATTTCGATATATCTTCCAGTGATAAATCCAGGAGAATTAATAACAAACGATCTAGGTAAAACAACCTTTTTTATGAACCAGTCCTTAATTGGGTCCACTGTTTTTATCATGTTTCATACCTATAGGTATTCTCTTATTTTTCCCCTAATAACATTTATCATCAATTCTATTTTTTCTGTATTGTTCAATCGCTTTATTTTTTTGTTCCATATTATACGATCTAAGAAATTGACGAACTTTTCATCTGCATTTGATAAAGATTGTTCTGCAAATTTATGTGACGAAAACATCTGTTTCTGAAGCCCATGACATATTGTAAAAACTTCCCTGTAATGTTCTTCAATTAAATCCTGGTATAGTCTGAATTCTTTTTCACTATATCTAGTTGATCCAGCTATCGTTTCTGCTGCAAAAAGTCCAGATTCCAGTGCATAGTGGACACCATCCCCTGAGAATGGATTACATAACATGCCAGCATCCCCTATTGCCATAAATCTATCTGCATATAATTTCCTGGGAAATTCATCAAATGGAATAAGTCCTCCTTCTTTCTTGTGTGGAACCTCAGAACCAACACGTTCCATTATCCTATGATGGCCTCTGAATTCATCAAAACGTTTTCTTAGGTTTTTTCCATCTCCTGTCAAAACTCCTGCACCTAAAACAACGTCATTTTTTCTTGGTGATAGCCAACCTAACCCATATCCTAGGGCAGGATCATGGAAGACTTTGAAGTATGAATAATCGTATCCTTTCTTTGTTTTGTAATGCTCTTGCATTGCAATTATCATCTTTTTTCCAGAGTATATGTCCCCAAGAATCCCTTTCGTTATGTTGGAGAGGGGTCCGTCTGCAGCTACCACACAGTCCGACTCAAAATACATCCTCTTCCTGTTGTTTACACACATCGTTCTAGCACGGGATCCACGTATGCTAACATCCTCCACATTACATGAGGTCATAAGCTCCGCCCCATGTTTAACTGCATCTTTAGCTAGAAAATCATCTAACAGTTGTCTTGAGGTTATTGCTCCTTTTTTAGAAAAATTTATCTTTACCTCCTTTCCACTAGGAGAAAAAATTTTGTATCCTCTTATCTTTCTTAAAATTATTTTACTTGGAATTTTGAATTGTTTTAAGATGCTCGGGGGGAGCAATCCTCCACAAACATTACCTTTTCCTGGGTACTGGTCTCTTTCAATCAAAAGTACATCTAATCCTCTTTTGGCACATTCCCCTGCGCAAGAAGATCCAGCGGGCCCGGCTCCAACCACTATAACGTCATATTTATGCTTCACAATATCAATAATAAACTACTAGTATTTAAATGAATTATTCTCAATACTATTGGTAATTTAATGCTAGAAATACCTTTCAATCAACTCGCGCAAGAGTATGACGTAGTTATTATTGGAGCAGGCCCAGGAGGCTGCTTTGCAGCTAAGACCCTTACCGATGATTATAAAACACTTATTCTGGATAGGAATGTTTTCCCAAGAAGCAAACCCTGCGGCGGAATGCTTGTTCAGGAATCCATGGAAGCTCTTAAGAAATTCCACCCCCCCGAAGCTGTTTTCACATCTCCAAAAAGACTCTCTTTGCATTATCTTGATTGGGATAATAACCTTGAATCAAAAACAAAAAGAGGATTCTACAATGTTTCAAGGGAAAGATTCGATTACTGGGTTTTTCAATTGATGAAAAATTCTCCTGCGCGCTACTTAACTGAAACAAAGCTTACTAAAATAGAACAAAAGAAGGATCATACAGAACTAACAATTCTGAGAGACTTTAAAAAAGTGATAAAAGCAAAGAGAGTCATAGCTGCCGACGGCCATGAGTCTCTAGTTAGAAGAACTTTGGCTAAGAATGACGTACAAAAATACCTTGCGATTCAGGAGCCAGTTGAGAAAACACCTGAAGATTATGCAACATTCATTTTCGATAACGCAATTACTGATTTCTATTCCTGGATTATTCCAAAAAGGTCATTTACAATCGTAGGTTCTGCAATTCCATTGGGAAGCTATGTGCAATTTGATTACTTCAAAAAGAAAATATGGCAGAAATTATCATTGAGAACTTCGGGCAGGGTTGAGGCAGCGGTTATCCTTCGTCCAAGGGGAGAAGAAGAGATATTCCTTGGAGAAAAGAATGTACTTGTAACCGGGGAAGCAGCAGGTCTAATAAGTCCAAGTACGGGAGAAGGAATAAGCTATGCTATTAGGAGCGGGATAAATGCGGCGTCTGCAATAAACAACAATTCTGACGAGCCGTTTGATGAATACAAAAAGTTATGCAAACCACTTAGGGATGAAATAAAAAAGAAAAACGAGAAGGCAAAAATGCTTTCAGATCCAAAGAAGAGAAAGGAATATTGGAAGAATCTGCCAATAGAGAAATAGGTTTTACTGATGGATCCAAAAAAGGAAAGGCCAAACGAAAAAAGTTCTTCCCATAAATCTTTATTTTTCGACGTACTCAAAAACAAGAATATAATAAATTTGGGCATAGGCGAACCCGGATTCGATACTCCAAAAGAAATCAAAGATGCGGCAATAGAACATATTTTGAACAAATCAAACGGTTATCCTCATCCTAAAGGAAACGAGAATCTTAGGGAAAAAGTAGTTGAGAAGCTCTCATATAAAAACAAGATATCTTCATCACCCGAAGAAGTCCTTATTACCAACGGCGGAAAGATGGGCGTTTATCTCGCCATTAACACCCTTGTAAAACCAGGGGATGAAGTTCTTGTTCCCTATCCTACTTGGGATCCATTTATTTCGATAGTAAGAGGAGCAGGAGGAATCCCCGTTCCATACGATTTTTCTATTGGTTCAGATATCACTTCCATAGAGCAAAAAATAACTAAACGCACAAGCGCAGTTATTCTTAATTCCCCGAATAATCCCTCTGGCAAAGTAATACAAAAAAATGAGATTTCAGAATTTACCGACATAATCTCGAAATCGAACGCTACATTGATTTCAGATGAAGCATATGAAACAATAGTCTTCGATTCTAACAAACATTTTTCTCCAGGCTCCATAATTCCTGAAAAAACAGTAAGCATATATAGTCTCGCAAAAAATCACTGCATGACTGGTTGGAGAGCAGGCTATTTATCTGGCCCTAGGGAATTGGTTAATTCCATGGAAACTCTCCAAACAGACATAACTACGGGGGTTTCCCCGTTTGTCCAAAGTGCAATTTATGCTGCTCTTGAAGAACCACAAAGCTCAGTGAAAAAACGTATTGATCACTACGAAAGAAACAGAGAACTTATTTGCTCCAGGTTATCGAAACAATTCTCATTTAAAAAACCTCAAGGGACATTCTATCTTTTTACGGATGTAAGCAAAATTGAGGTCAACGGAACGAAATTCTTTCAAAATATAGCTGAGAGAGGAGTCACGTGTATCCCCGGATTTTTGTTTGGAAAAGATTATGAAAAATATGTTAGGTTTACTTTTGCTACCGATTCAAAGAAACTAAAAAAAGCAGTCGATATAATCAATGAATGCGTTGGTTAGCATGGGTTGTTTCTTTGATCCCAAACCATTAAAACCTCCCATTGAGTAGAAATTTTAGTGATTGGATGAAATTCTTGCCGCTGGTTGCTACAATACTGGTGTTTTTCGGAGCAGCTGCCTAACTCCAGAAATGGACAGGTGCAACAGCCTCCCGGACAATTCAGATAAAATTGACTGTTACATGGAGATTATTGCCCCGATAAACGATCCCGCGAAATGCGAAGGGGAATCCACGGAGGAACTGAAGGACAACTGCTATACGAAGATAGCGGCAAGAACAAACAATGAAACCATATGTGGGATGATACAGAAAGAAAGAAGTACTCCTGTTATTGGTTTGTAGCAATTGAGAATCTTGATATATCTGTTTGTGAAAAAATAGATATTGAGAGCAGGAGACAAAATTGCTATGTTCACGTTGCCATAGAATCAAAGAATCATTCATTGTGTGAAAAAATAGATGATGAAATATCCAGAAGAGTTTGCTACAATCAGTAGGTATTAATATTTTTCTCACCCTACATAATCCGGTGATGCTTTGGGGGGTAACCGTCTTTTCAAGTTATTCATCCTAGTTTTACTTTTCTCTCTATTTGTCCAGGCAAAGGAATTTCGACCGTTTCCGCTCTGGCAAGCCAGGACAAGCAGGGATGGATAAATGCCGGAGAACCGAAGGCTTTCGATACTCAAGTGGGTGGGACTGCCGATGACCTCACTTCAAATAAAGCATACCTCGCATTCGTATCCAACTCTCCCTATGCTTCGGAACTTTCATTGAGTGAAATCGTTTTCATAGCAACCTTTTCCAACCGGTTCGGCCCCGATGCTCTTCCCGATGGGTTTGAAATTAAAAACAAGTGCACCTAGTCTTCCTCATCTTTTTTCAGGAAGCCGCCCATATCGAACTTATGGATTTTGTGAACACTAACGAACGAGGTTGACCTTACAGCATCCTTGAACTTCTCCTTGAAATCGGCTTCTGTTGCCCTTAGCTCCATCTCATCCTGTAATTCCAGATCGACCTCGTATTCCCAAGGCCCAAGAACCCTCTTAATCTGGACTGCATTAGGGTGTTCATCGCAGTAATTAAGGAATCTCTTCTCTATTTTCTTTATATTGTGGAACGTAATGAATGTCTTGAAGAACCTTCTCTTCAGTGCCATGTTATCTAGAACAATTGTTGAGTTCTCTATTGTCCCGGTTCTCTTAAGTTTCTTTATCCTGTCCGCAACTGCATCTGCAGAGATTCCAGCTTTTCTCGCAACATCAACAGCTTTCATCCTTCCATCTTCCCCAAGTGCAATAATTATTGCCTTATCCACTTCATCCAAATGAGTATCCTTGTAATGGATCTTCCCCAATGATTCTGCTTTCCTAATGTCCCTATCCGTTTCCTCAACAAGGTATTTCCTCGGAAACCTCCAGGCGAGAACTATGTTGGTCATTGAAAAATCACTTATGAACCTCCTGTATTTATCCCGGAAATCAGCAATGAAATCAGAGATCTCCTTAATGCTCCTAGCGCACATGACAAAGCCCATGTCAAACCTTCCATGGGTGCTCCCAAGCCAAACGACATTCTTCTTCTCATTCAGATATTTGGCTATTTCCTCCTCGTCTTTAGCACTCGTGTTCTGGAACCTCATAAAAAACATCGTCGGCATGTACCCCAAACGAGGAACCGAAACAAAGGTAAGAAACTTCTGAATTATTCCATCCTTCAGCATCCTGTCTATCCTATACCTTACGACCTCCCTGTTCAGTTTCACTTTCTTGGAGATTTTTGAGATTGGTTGACGGGAATCCCTATCCAGGTGATAAAGGATTGCTCTATCTTTACTATCAATCTCCCAGTCCATATTCACCATATATCGCTTAGGGTATATAAATGAATTGTTTTTTGCATAAAATAACCTGGCGAAGACATATATCTTAATGGCACCCCTAAGGTAACGGTCTTGGATGCGCAATAGCGCATGCGGAGGAGGTGGCACGTATGATGTCTCCCATGGTAAGGGTGAAAGGGGGGCTGTATGGGTCGCAGACCACGGGCGATAACCCGTGCACACAAGTTTGGAAGTCCCCAAGTACGTGTTGACCGAACAGAGATGAAAACAATAGTCCCTTTAACCGGGACAGATAACGAAGGGGGGTTCGTTTACAGGAGGTCCTTTCCAGGCCCATTGGTCTCTTTGTTCAGCGACAGCGTTGTTACGGATATGCTGCCAAAAGCTAAGATGGATAGCCCTAGTGGCGGAAATGGCTCAAGAAAGAAAGAGCCAGAGAAAAAGCCAAAGAAGCCAGCAACCCCGAAAACGCCTAGCACGGCTAATAAAGTAGAAAAAAAGCAACCTGGGAAGAAGGAAACAGAGAAAGCAGAGTACCCACCAATAACTCCATTGGCTGCCCTGGGGTACACGCTTGTTATTTCTCGAGTCTCATCATCTGATGCCGATAAGAGAAAAATCTCCCATAAGGCAATGGACGAGCTTGCGGACCTGGATAAGAACTATAGGCGAGATGAAAGGGCCCGCTCGTTCATTCAAGCAGTGAGAACACTGATAATAACTTCAGGTATAGCTATAGGGGAATCAAACAAGTTGCTCAACAGGAAACTGGAGATAACAGCAGAATGCACAAAGGACAACATACACCACCACAGGGATATACGGGACATGCGCCTGGAATACCTGGAGAAATCAAAGACAGTGAAAACGCTTCCATCAGTCACTGCATGGCTGGCATCCTTAGGAGTCTCAGTAACTGCAATAGCAACACTTAAAACAGAGATTATGAACCTGGCTGCTACCTACTATCCAAAAGTGCAGGACATAGAGCACCTGTTCTATGTAACCGGAGCATCACTCCTTGCAGGGGCTGTGCTCGGGGTTAGGAAGCTGATGAACAGGCTACTAAACAAGAGGCAAGAGAAAACAAAGAACGGGTTCCAGGAGAAGAAGAAAGATGAGCAGGACCAATTCAGGGCAGTTGAGGAGGATGCTGTGAGTACACATGTTGCAAAAACAGTGGGGATAGCAGCAAGTGTCTACATTCAGGTGCTTAACCTCTGCGAGACATACTACCCAGGTTACCTGGAGCTGAACCCACAGTACAAGGAATACTTAGAGGTAAAGAAATCTCAGGGAGCAGACAAAGCGCAAGCACTCATAAAGAAAATCGGGAAAGCGGAAGCCGAGAACAGACTAAAGAAGAGATTCTTCGAGGAGAAAGGAAAAGACTTCGCAACAATGCTCTCAAATGGCTGTGAGAACAGCTGACCTTCTTTTTATTTTTTTCCAATTAAACTTACTGCATGGACTCTGATTTCAAAGCAAAACTGACAAAGCAGGGCTATCACATTGTAGGGGAGCATTCAGCAGTTAAGAGGTGCAAATGGCTAAAGGAAGCACTAACAAAGAAACGCTTCTGCTATAAGAACACTTTCTATGGAATACAGAGCCACAGGTGCATGCAGTGCACTCCTTCTCTCCAGTTCTGCTCACATGCATGCACTTTCTGCTGGAGAACGCAACTAAAGGATGAGGAATTGCCAGGAAAGGATTACAAATGGGATGAACCCTTTTCAATTGTTGAGGGAATGCTCAGGGAACAGGATAGAATCACCTCGGGTTATGGGGGAAATGGGAAGGTTGAGAAAGAGATGTGGCTGGAATCCAAGCAACCATCCCAGGTTGCCTTAAGTCTTGCAGGCGAACCAACTCTCTACCCATATTTATCCGATTTACTAAAGGAGTTCTCAAAACAGGAGATGACGACATTCCTAGTTACTAATGGAACCTACCCGAAAGCGCTTGAGAACCTAAAGACTCTCCCAACACAACTCTATATTTCCATGGTGTCTCCAGATAAAGAGAATTACAATCGAGTCTGCAGACCATGGATAAAGGATGGTTGGAGCAGAATAGAGCAATCACTGGAATTCATGCAAAGCGCAAAAACAAGGACAGTCCTAAGGATGACTCTTGCACGGGACCTAAACTTCAATAATGCAAAAGGATACGCAAAACAGATTGAGAAAGCATCGCCAGATTATGTTGAGGTTAAGAGCTTCATGTTTGTCGGAGGCTCAAGGGAACCAGGAAGAAATCTTTCGCTTGATTCAATGATTAAGCACGATGAGATCGCAGAGTTCTCAAAAAAACTCGCAGAACTAACTGGTTACATGGTTTCCGAGGAGCATTTACCAAGCAGGGTTGTACTTCTTTGCAGGGATGAGAATTCACTTAAAAAAAGAAAGCTCAAGCAGCGGCCATATCGTTAATTGGAGTACTCATCTCTTCAGGTTTCTCAATAAGTTTTGAGAGTATCTCTCTCTCTTCATTAACTCTGTTCTTAACTGCCTGCGCAACAAGAGGCATATTGGTTATCTCAGCGTAGAGTTTCTTTCCACTTTTCTTAGGATCTGATATCTGCGCAATTGCCTCCTCATCGAGGTGCTGGCCAATTATCCTCTCAACAACATCCTCGAGTTCCTTTATCTTTCTTCCAAGAGATATCTTCAAAGTAATTGCCTTGTTTGCTTTGCTCTGCGCAATACTCTTCTTAAGTTCCCCAACTTCATTACATAATTGTTTCACTTGCCCCAATGCCTCAGCAGCATCACTCATATCTGTTTGAAGTTCCCCAAGTAATTCTCTCTTTCTTGCAATGTCAAAGTATATCTCTATTGCATCAAGGTTATCTCCTGCCCTTGCAAATATTCTCTCCTTTATATTAACTGCATGCTCTTCCCCTTCTTCTAAATTCTTAAGGAAAATTGGATTATCAAAGAATCCCTTTGCCATTATAAGGCTCGAAATGCTTTCCTCTGATCTCCTCACTCTCTCTACAATTTCTGAGTTTCTCAATTTCTTAAGAAGCTCCCTTTCAAATGAAAGCATGTTCATAAGATCAGCTGCATTCTCTTTCTGCTCAGGAGTGAATCCATTAACATTTGCTATTTTCATGAATTCAGGTTTTCCCCTGGAATTCTCTATATTTTTTTTCAAACTTTCCTCAAAAAGGATACCAATGCTTTCAAGCCAGTTGTAAGTAAGAACTGCATCCTCCCAGAATATCCTGGGGGAGTGGACTCCGCTTGCAATATAATCGAATCTCATCACATCTATCCTTGTTGAGTACATTGCATTCCCAGCGCTTCTAAGCTCCCCTTCGAATTTGGAAACATCCCCCGTTTTATCGTATTCTTTCTCAATCTCCTTTATGATTCCCATTAGCTCTTCCTTTATGTATTGGTGTATGTTCCCTGTTTTGAATGCATGCTCAACGGCCCTTTCAGCAAGGTGTATATCCCCATCCTCAAGAAGCTGAGCGCAGTGCTTAATCTCCTCTGAATCATGATCAACTGCTCCATTCATAAGTGCCTCTACTGCTTCCTTTGAGCGTTTTCCCCTTGCACTGTTCTTTGCTTTCAATATTGATTCATCCACTTTCGAGTGGATCTCTTCATACTTCTTTACAGATGCAATCTGAGCATCATCAAGTAATTTTCGCGGAAGTGTTCTAACAGCAGTTCCAATCATCCTCCTGACTCGCGGAAGCGATTGTCCCAAATACATGTTTTTAAGTGGAGTTCCAGCTCCTTCTGACAACCTGTTTGTCTCAGACATTCTCGAAAGTTTCACAATAGTCTTAGTAATGTTCTCATGCAGTTCAGCAAAGGATTTCTCCATACTGGCGAGTCTCTGTTTTTTCTCACTTAATTCTCTCTCAAACGCTGCTTTCTGCTCTTCCACTTCCTTAACTCTGTTTCTTTGAGTTTGAACATCAGAAGCAGTTGCATTCTTTTTCTTGAAATCACCCTCAATCCTCTCTAATCTTTTAGTAGCTGCAGCTAATCTCTTTTCAATTGGAATACCCGTTTCCTCATGTTTTTCCATTATTTCTCTTAAACTCTCCAGCCTGTTTTTCGTTTCCTGCTGTTTTGCCCATGCACCGCAGACGTCCTTAACATATCCTCCAGTCCTTCCCCCGCATGGAACGAACTCAAAAATATTTCTCAGTGCAGAATCCAGTTCCTTTCCCTTTTTCTGCAGTTTGAGAACGAGGCTCCTCTTCTTCATCTTCTGCGCCTGCTCAAGCGAAGAGTTTATCCTCTCTATCTCCTCGCTTATCTCATCAAAAATACTTGACATCGTTGAGAGCTGAACATCATTGTCTGACCAGTACTCTTCTGAGATTTTCTTGAATTCATCGCGCTGCTTGAATGCATCTAGTTTCCTCTCAAGCTCATCTGCCCGCTTCAATTTCCTATCTGCAACATCTGAATCCATGAGTGAGGCCTTTTCCCTGAGCAGGGCTAGTTCGCTCCTGAGCCTTTCCTCCACATCTGGTCTTACTAACAACATACTATCACTTATGAATAGGTTCCTTCTGTTTTCTCATCAAGTTTTTTCTTAACAACATAATCTCTAACTGCAGGCGTATCTCCTAATGTTCTTACATCTGCAGTTCTTTCGCGAATTCTTTGCAGTTCGTCAGACATCTTCTCTTCAACTTCTTCCAACATCTCTTCTCTAGCCATATTGTTAATTGAAGAATAGAGTTCGTTTCCTTGTTGCGTGGAATTCAGGTGCAAGAAAGCAGACGTTCCAACTTGTTGCGCATTGTTATTAATATTATCAATATAACTCGGTGCGTTATCTATATTCTTCTCTTCATTGTGGTGTCTTCTGAGCCATAGGTTATCAATATGATTTGTTGCTTCTCTTGCGTTTTGGTTTAGTTGCTCCATCTCAGTGGTTTTTCCACCCTCCCCGTGCAATTCCCACATCTTTTTAGTGAATTCATCATTGGCAGAATTAAATTCAGGGCTTCCGACAGGGTGAGCATCCATTGCTGCACCCGTATTGTCTATATTTGCATTTAACTTTTCTATGTCAGAATTAAGTTGAGCTCTATCCTGTCTGATTTTAGATATTGCCTGAGTTCCCCTCATCCTATCTTCAGCATATCGAAGATTTTCGAATGCCTTGTTTTCAGTTCGTAACTCATTTATCAAGTTATTTGTCCTGAATCTAACGTCATGTGCTTCCTGTCCGCTTGCACTCATTATGGAATATGTCTTCTTTAGCCAGGGGGTTTGCGTATCCAATCTCTCTGCATCTCTTATCTGGGATTCAGTATCTAGGCGTTCTCGTATTTTCTGATGAAATTCTCTGTCCTGTGCCATGTGTCCTAGACTGGTTCCTCTCCCTCTGATCTCATGCATATTCATTTCAGTAGCCATGTCTCGCATTTCTCTTTCCTGTCTGGGGAGGTCTGCAGTTCCTGAGTAATACGTGTCTATTGCATTAAGACTTTCCTCCTTGTTGCGTCTGTTAAGTGCTAAATTAATTGTTTGAACTTGCCTATCACTAAACTGAACATGGGTTTCATCATTTAATGTAACTCCCTGTCTAAGCTGATCCGTGAAAGAAGAAACATAATCATTACCTTTCAAAGAACTTGCTTTTTCATGTGCAACTTCCATTGCCCTAAGCTGATCTTCATTCATGATCAAACCAGCTTGTCTGTATCCCTGTATTTGTGTGTTTCTACCCATTGCAACTATTTTACTTGGGTCTATGGCTCCTGATTGCATTAGTGCCATTATTGTTGGGTCAGTCCACGCTGCAGGATTATTTGTTGTCGCTTCAAGATTCTCAGGACTCAACGTTTTCTCTACTTTTTTCAATTCATTCTTTTCGTCATCCGTTAACTCATAGCCAGCTGCAGATGCTCCTCCCCCGCCTGCAACCCTAAGGGATCCCCCAAAAGTACTCCCACCTATCTCATCTATCCTACCGAATTTCATCACATAGGCAGATCCAAATAGAGATCCCTGAGGACCAATAACACTTAGTGCGCTCATCAAAGCAACAGTAGTTGTTCCTGGAGTCGGAGGTGCTTGAATCACATACTGTCCATCAACTTCCTTTATTTTCCCATACCTTTCTACAACGACTCCTTTGCCCGGACTTCCAGAAAACATTCCTGAGCTTAAATCAAATGGAACCCCACTAGCACTTTGGTGAACGTTCTTCCCATCTAAATCTGCTATTCCTTCTAAAACAGAGAAGCTCAACCCACCGACGCCCCTCATATGCCTTTCATTCCCATTCCTATCAACAATTATTTTTCCATTTACCATATCTTTTGCTCTACTGGATTTTTCTTCCCCTAATTTTGTGAGAACCCATTTACCATTCTTCTTAGCAACAAATCCCTGTGTTTGAAGTCTTACCAGTTCATTCTCTCTTATTTTCAACTGATCTTTTATTTCACTTAAATCTGAAACCTCTCCGCTTCCAACCAAACCTGAATAGATACTAAAAAGACTATGGTTCTTTACGGCTTCTGCTCTCTTCCCAGATACACCAAAGCCTATGTCAGTTGCCTTGGGAACAGAAACTGCTTTCCAGGGTTTCTTCATTTTCTTAACATCTATTGCAATAGCTCTATCACCAGAGGCAACACCATATGCTCCTTTTGGAGCAGTCCAAACAATGAATTTAGGAACTCCCCCAAGTGATTTATTTGTCCATTTGGCAGCAGAGCTAACTCCTCTCCATGCACCCTTCAATCCTTTTCCGACTAACTTAACTAGATTTGTTTTTCCACCTGTTGCAACCCCAACTGGTGCATTTACTACAGTTTCTCCTCCTTTTGCAACCACTTTTGCTCCAGCCTTAGCACCATCCCCAATAGCTCCCCAAACAGGTCCACCAGTGAGATTCATATTTCTCGCAAATCCAGCACCAGCAGTGTATTGAACACCATCAATAACTTTTCCGAAAACACCTCTTCCTTTAATATGTCCCTTCCCAAAACCATAAGCTACATTTCCATCCTTGTCTGTGATTGATCTATAAAACCTAGTTGTACCTGTGTTTGTTTTGAAAGTTCCTATCCCTGCTTTTTTCCCAGCCTCTGTAATTTCATATTTTCCAGTTACTGTGTTCTTTCTAATAAGCCCTTCTTTCTCAAGTTTCTTTAGATTTGCCTTTCTATCATGAACTGTCTGTGTTCCTCCGGGCCCATCAGCTAATGCAATGCCCGCTTTCTTACCTTTATCAGTTTCTTCATACCTGCCAGTCTCCTTGTTTTTCGCTATCAATCCCTCTTTCTCCATCTTCTTAAGTTCACCTGCTTTTCCTATTGCCTTACCTGCTGCAATTGCTCCTGCAATCACCCCTGTTCCGACAACCAACGCAGTCGCCCCTCTCATCCTCGCTCTGGGTGCTCTGAGTGAGGAGAAGTCAAATGCCCTCAATGGACTCTGGCCCATTGCATTCATTGACATTATGAGTAAACCTAATATTAGGAAAAGAGGGAAGCACGCGGTTATCCCAAGGCTTCCGAAAAGAGGGGGATAAAGGTAACTTGCAGTGCTGTTACTCGGGAGGTAAACATCCCCGCCCATGTAAGCACCAACAATTATTGTCTCATTATCCAATGGGAAAAGAGCAATTGCAATTCCATCAGCATCAGTCTTCTTCACTATGTTCGATCTGCAGCAACCAGTTGTGCATTCCCAATAATCTTGAGGAGGACCTGCGCAGGTATGCGCACTCGCAGGGCATGTTGCAGCTGTATAATTCCCAACCAAACATTCCTGAAAATATATCTCTTCTAGAGGAAGCGGAGCAGCTGCTTTCCCAACAAGGTCGATTCCCGAGAGTTTTGCAGTTGCAGTTAGAACCCCGGACTGAATATTCCTGTCAACGGACATATCCAATTCAGTTGGAACCCTCTCAACAGGACACATCTGAGCTATGGCGGGTGCTGATAAAACAAGCAAAAATACCAAGGAGAGAACAATTCCACTCCGCATATTTTTTTTTAACCAACCCTGTTTTATAAGCTTTCTCTCACACGCGTAAAAGAAAGATTAAAAAGCAGTTGCATTTATTGTATATTGTGCTGGCTAGAAAGGGGGTTATCTCAGTAATATTTTTCCTTATGTTCGTATTCTCTGGCATCTCTTTTGCTCAAGCTGCAACATGTGAAGGAGGGGCAGCAGACGGAATTTGCAACCCCGATGCAACAGAAACTACTTGGTTTCCTTCAGAAGGCACTGGATGCCCTGACTGCACATGCAATTTTAATGGCGGGTGTGGGGCAAATGAAAACTGCGTTACATGCGCTTCTGATTGCCGCAACTGCCATACTGACGGAGCATGTCTTGCAGTAAGCGGGGATGACTGCAGAAACGAACCAGCAGCATGTGGTGCATGCGCTCCTGTTTGCGGGGATGGATTCTGCGAAGGATCCGAAGATCCTACGAACTGTCCTTCTGATTGCAGGAATTGTGGAAATGGTGTGTGTGCAGGAAGCGAGACATGCACCAATTGCTTTGCTGATTGCGGTGCCTGCCCAACATGCGAATTGGAAACAGTTGATGAGGACTGCGGCGGTTTAAGGCCAGCGGGCCCATTAACAAGGGAGCAGAAACCATGCGTATTGTATTATTGCGACCCTGACCAAAAGGTATGTGTTTATGATTCCGAGGCATTCACAGGAAAACCTTGTTCTATAGAGGAAGAGGTATTCGAGCCGCATTACTGGGATGAATGTCATGTTGATGTGTGCATAGGCGGGGTTTGCGTAATAAATGCAACTATAGACAGTTCCAATTCCGACTCAGCAGGAGGAATGCCCCCACTTGCAAATTCAGGAAAGCCTTGGATGCAGGGAGAATGTGTTTTCGATACAGTTTCCGGAAATATAATATATAATGAAACAACCGTTCACCCGTTCTGCGGCCATTGGGGCTGCGAGCTAGGAGAGACATTCAACAACTGAAGGAAAAGTATGGAAAAGAGCCAGTCAAGCTAATGGACGCCTTTTTGACCGATGACCCGAT
>CAZYPB010000002.1:0-46037 GCA_964649265.1 Microcaldota archaeon | reverse complement strand
TTCTCACCGTGTTGTTCGCTCCTCCTGTCTCCAAGTGTATCCCGTAAACTCTCCCGCCTGCTGCGCCCCCTTTGAAACTGGAAACAGGCTGGTTTGACCCCCTCAGATTGTGTATTGAGTTGTTCTCAATTGTGTTGTTGTACCCGCGCACAAGAGAGATTCCGTATCTGTTGTCTGTTCCGCTTGCAGCTGATGCGTCCCGTATCACGTTGTTGGAGAACCAGCTGTTGTTCACTCCGCTGTTTATGTATATTCCTCTGCCGAACCGCTCTATTACGCAGTTCTTTATTGTTATGTTGTTTCGCCCTTCGCCCCATACTGCATAATCGTTTTCGCCGTCATCTCCGGTTATCGTGAATCCAGCGCAGTCAAGAACAACATTGTCTGCAGTTATGTTAAAGCATCGGGAGCTGGCTGTTAGGTTCTTGGACATCCTTGTGCTTGTCGTGATGTTCCCACATTCAACTTCAACAAAGTATGTTTCATCTGAATCGGATGTTGTCATGTCCCCATTTGAGCAAGTCGCCCTTCCCCTCCATGTGTCATTCCAGCTCGCAGTTCCTGAAGAAAAGTTGTTCACATTAGTGCTGACAAACGTGGTTACAGCTGTTGTTCCCCCGTAGGAACTGTTCTCCCAAAGCGGAGTGATTGTGAAATTATCAACACTGTAATTGACCATTCCTGCATTTGTTGGATCATGTATTCCAAAGCCGACTGTTATTGTGTGGTTTGAGATTTGTAGATTTGTGAATGATGCATTTGAGCCAGTCCATTCACCAAATATGCCAACTTGAGGATAGTTCGTTAAGCTTGTGAGGGTATTAGTTGTGTTTCCAAAATCACATGAACCAGTTCGTCTTAATTGGGAGCAAGGAGTTACATTTTCTTCCCAGATGTACAATGTTACGTTGAACTGAGTCTCCGAGCCTACTCTGTAGCCTGTCCAATTCCAACTAACATTATAAGTTCCCGAATTGTTTCCTAGATAGAATGATTTGTATATCCAGAGAGTACCAACCCCGAATGGAGTTGTTGTTGATTCCACCGAAGGAGCAGGAACCCCGCTTTGGTTTATTGAGACATTCCATTCAGTTGATGATGGATCAAATGTTGTTAAAGTATCCTCTGCATATCCTTTCCAACCATTTGTACAGTTTTTACATAAGGAATTACTTGGATTACATGAAACCCAACTAGTATCGCAACTAGCACCAGTAAATTCATCAACTCCGGATTCATTCAGTTTAAGCCATTCGTAAGAGGCATTGAGGGTGCTGGTTCCCGGCACATCGCATGTAATGTCCATCTCTATATCCTCATATATGCTTGCAACTGGTTGCGGGGTTATTGAGAACGCAGTCATGTCCGGCATTATTGCCTTTGTTGTTGTTATGTTCAGGTATGGGGCGTTTGTGTCCCCGCACTTTTCATATTCCCTGTAGGCAGTTCCAGGAGTGTTGAATGTCCCCAAATAAAGGTTGCTTGGATATGGGGACTTAACCCCCAATTGGTAGGAGGGATGGTTTATCCTTATTGAAAGGTTCTGTTCGCCATCATTGAAAGAGGAATTCACTATGTCTGTTACGTTTATGCAGTGCCAGGTTCCGCTTATGTTGTTGCTGAAATTATATGCGGTTGTGTTGTTTGCGTAGGTTAGTGCTGCGTAACTGGTGTGATTGATTGATTCGGTCCAGCTCTGGTTTGTTATGCGAGAAACATTTGCCTGTGCATCAAGAGTCCCCGAAGTATGTTCGCAGTATAGGCACAGAGTTGCATTCTCTATCCGGTTTCCTGCCTGAATATTTGAAATGTCCCATTTGAGCTGGAATTCCGCATTGTAGGATACAAAATTAGTTGCATAAACATCGGCAAGGCAGTAATCGTCCGAGAACTGGGTTGTCGGGTCTATCTTAACGGGGTATGTTGCCCTTGTAAGCCAGTATAGTGGAATTGATGATGCATAGAATGTCCTTCCATTTGACTCAAATAACCCTGCTTGTATGTCTATCCTGTCAGGGTAATCTATCTCCACTTCCCCTATCAGTGCTTTCCCAGAATCCTCCGCATATTGCGGGAGGAATGAATATGCTTTTTCCCCCGAACTGTCAACAATGTCTATTTTGTAACGAGTTTCATCTCCATTTGGAAGAACGTCTCCAAAGGATGTTGGGGTAAGTCCTCCAGTATCCATTTCAAATACAAAATATATCGGAGTATTTGGATCAAGTGAAAGACCTGAAACAAGGTTCCTGAATTCTTCTTTCAGTATTATTGTTTCCTTGAATTTTCCTGTCTGGTATTCATAATGGATATCTGTTCCTGTGAAAACTGTCTCGTATGTCATTGTGTTCTCATTTGGAATTCCAATTGATGAGGAAGCAAGTTGGATATATGAAAGGCCTCCCCATGATTCATCGTAGTATGCAAGAGCAAATGGCTTCATCTTAAGAACATATTCATCCTTCTCCGCGAAAACAGGCCATGGTGAATCCATGTCTGGTTTGAAGAACGCCTTGTATGCTCCTTTTCTTACACCTGCCCTGTAATCATCAGAATAACGGGGGTCACCCTCCCCAAGCTCCTCAACGGATGTATCTATTTGGAGATATTCCTCACCATCCAAATACTGGACAGGCGAACCATGGAGAACATTGTATGTTAAATCTCCTTTCACAGTCTTATCAAAAGAACTCTTCTTTTCAATTGCATTATTTATCTCTGTTTTTGGTTTTTCCTTTTTGCATAAACTCACATACCTCCCAGTAAGATGGTTTGTTCCGAAGGGGGAGTAGTACGTAACATTCCATGTTCCATTGGTGCAACTGGGGATATTGTAACGCAAGAGGAATGACCTCTTTTCCCTTTCTCCGAATGAGAAATGGTCCTGATCAACAGGCACCCACACAAAATCATCAGTAATTAACCCGCCTCTCCTTGTTTGTTGGAATTTAGATTGCCATAGTGTGACTTCTTCAGGGGGAGCTGAAAAGCTCAATTCAAAAGAAACCTCGAAATCAGAGATAGTTCCTGCTGAATTCTCTATGAAGAACTGGGTTTCACACTCTCCTTCAGCAGAACAGAAGGTCATCTTCTCGTTGGAGATCTTCATTCCGTTCTCATATCTTAGGTATTTGGCAAGAGATGAGAGCTTTGGGTCTAAATCTATCCTTTCATCTGGTTTCTCTGAATATTTGGATATGTCCAGTTCATGAGAGAATTTCGGCTGTGAAATAGAGTCTGCCTCCGAAAAAGGCAGTATGAAGAGTAGAGAGATAGCCAAAGCTAAGGCTAGGAGCTTACTGCCCCCTTGTAACACTAGAGCAGTGATTTCCATTGTCGACGAAAAGTATTTGTCCGGATGTTAATATATAGGTTTTGTTTTTTGAGAACGCGTAGGGTAAAAAGGATATATATCACCACTGTAATAAAATATAGGTAATTCATATGAGATTTGGATTTTTTGTTTCCCTTCTTGTTTTTATTGGGGTTGTGTTCTCCCAGGCATGCGATAATTCTGTTGAAATATACCTCGATACGGGTGAGGATTACAAGTACGTCTCATTTACACTTGATAAAGAGTACTTTCTTTTTTCTATAAATGACAAGTATTCAATGCTCGCATCGTGTGATAAGGGTGCTGTTTTCCTAAAAAATCCAGAATCAATAGAGGGTGTTCTTAATGGGTACTCAAATTCTGTTACAGCAGTAAAGCCAGATAAGCAGGCAATAGATCAACTAAAGAGTAAGATTAAGGAATTCGAGGGAAGTAGAAGGGGGGAGGAGGAATGTGAACGGTATACTGGAGTGGATAGGTTCCCATGTAATGATAGGGAGAGCTGCATTGCCTCCTGTTATACTCCGATGTGCAATGATATGAAGCATGGGACAGGATGCGAGATAGGGGGAGAAGGATGCGAATTCATAGATTCGATTGCACATTTCTCAATCTCATTAGAGATCCTTGATAACAAGACTGGGAAATTAAACTCAGTTTTGGATGAAGTAGTTGCTGTAGAGGATGTCAGCACATTCAACAATGGGATAAATGTTATAGATGAACTTGTCTCTGTTTCTGAAGGAATTAACACAAACCCGCTTATGAAGACAATTGAGGAGAAGGGTTACTATTTCTGCCCAAAGGTGGATTACAAAACTGATTCACTCCTTGAAATAAGGGAAGAGCTTGTTCGAATAAGGAATGTGTATTCACTAGTAACTGGGGCTAAAACCACTGCGGAATACATATCTGAGGAAACCCAAAGAAGAATGGAACTGAAGAAGAATATTGATAGATGCCTGCAGTACAAAAACTACACTTTAGAGTATGTGGGAAAAATCGAAAACAGCACACATCCAGTTGTGAATTACAGCGAAGTAAAAAAAGGGATTCAGAAGATGCATTCAACAAGAACTCAGATACTCCAGTACTGCAATTCCAGGAATTTCAGTAAAGCTGATTCCCTTATGAACAGCTTTGAGGAGGAGGGGGTTAGTACTCAGAAAACACTCTCGAATATAAGTGCGGAATACGATACTGTTAAAATTCTCTACAACGAAGTCTGGGATGAACTTACAGGGCTACCTCCTGAGAGAAACACAACCGGTGTTTATGAGAGCATGAGAATGGTTGAAAGGGAACTTGGGATTGTTCATAATATGTCGGATCTCATGGTTTTGAGAAAAGTACTTCTTGAAAACAGAGAAGAGATGAAAGTAGACCCCGGGATACCCGGCATATCTGTTCTGGAATGGCTTCTTTATCCAGTAATGGTGGCAGCTGTAGTCACAGCAGCACTGTATTACGTTGTAAGGAGAAATAAGAGAAAAGGACTCTGATCATTTGACAACAGGAATCTCAAATGATTTCATCCCCTTTACTTTTGCATCAAAATCTTTGAAACTATTGGATTTAATTGCAAGGTTATGGCAAACTGTAACAAAATCATCAACTGTTCTTAGGAATGCTTCCGTAATCCCGGTTGCACCAAAAACATCAGGAGGATTCTTTGCATCGTATGAAAGAAGAAGGAGCCTGTAGAAGTCAAGAACTGGATAGCGCATGCTCTCTTGCCCATCCTCAAGCTTCAGTTCAGTATCCCTTGAGAGTGTACCCTCCAACCATGAGCCCCTGCCCCATGCAGTTGCCTTTCTAAGTTGTTCATAAAACTCTCTTCTGAAATTCTCATCCGCTTTCTTGTACTGCTCTTTCAGGGTTTTCAGCGCTTTCTTTCGCTTTGCAAGTTTGTCCGCATATTCTTCAACAACCCTGTCTGGGAAAACAGATATGATATTCTGAACATCCTTCTTCGTTTTATGTTCTTTCGGTAATGCTGAAACCATACCCATCATGTGCTCAAGGTCTTCAAAGGATATCCCTTTCCAATCATCCGGAACAAGCAGACCAAAAACAGGGATCTTGTTTCCTCCGCGTGCTTTCTTTATCTTCCCTTTGTTATCCTCCATCTCCTGTTCGTTGTACTGAATGAAGACCTTCTCGCAGATATCTATTACATTGAGTACCTCTTCATCTACCTTTTTCACAGGTTTTTTTTCTTCCTCTTGTTTTTGCATACGGTGTTTTTAACAAACAGTTTTTATAAATTGTATAACAAAAGCATAGCATGAACAGTTTGGCCTCCCATTCTGTTCCTGTGCAGATATCCCAAGGGGACCTGCACACAAAGGTACTTGTTTTTAGGAAAAAAAGAACTGAAAGCCGGTTTCAGGAGATTATCGGTTACCAGATATCTAAACTAAAGGATCCTGATAGAAAGATACACATCAAATCACTTAGAGATATTCATGATATGGTAACTAGAAACAGTGAATACCGGAGGCTGAAAAAGAAGCATGAGACAATTGTTGCAAGCATGAGTGAAGGATCATCTGAGAATGGCTCTTTTTATGATGTTTTTATGGGTGAACAGGATAAACGAAATTTTGAGAATATTGTTTCTGCATTAAACGAAATTGAGAATCTGCTTATTGATGAGAGGGCAGTGAAATCTCTTGAGGGAATAAGGTGTGCAAGGGGGCTTGAGATAATAGCGTTGCACCACGACCATGAGGACGGTGTTCCGGCTGTTATGGCACTCGGAAGACTTGAGGAAACGGGCGCGCTTGAGACAATTGCACAAACTTCCAATAATCCTTGGGTTGCAACAGACGCAGTAATTGAAATTAAAAAATTAACTAAATTAGATGGAGAGGACTCTTTGGGGGACCCCTATTCAAGTGGCGCGTATAAGATAAGCAGGATAATCCCTGATGCAAATACATACGAAGCACGCGTTGTTGCATTCATCTCTCTTGGGGAATTGGCTTCAGAAGAGGGTGCACTTGGGGATTCTGCGAAAAACTACATAAAATGGCTAAAGGCAAATGATATAGAGGTAAAGATACCCGATGAAATAACTGGAATTACAGGTAATGGTATTCGTGAAAGGGATGATGGAGAATATGAGAGCCATGCTTGGAGTAGGTGGGCTGGAGATGGGAGGCTTGAGAAGTTAATTGAGGATATTGAAACTGTAGCGCAGAACCTTTAGATTGGAAATCTGCCTTTTTGAAAATCTCGTATTATCATTTTTGATGCCTCAAATATGTTTGGCTCCCCCTTTTTAAGAAGAAGGCCCCTGTTCAAGGCAACATCCCTTAGTATTTCGAAATCATCCTCTTTTTTCTCAACATTGTAATATTTAAAGAAGCCATTTTTTTCATTTTCTTTGAATTTTCCTATTATCTTTATTGCAACATCCTCTGGGTTCCTGAGTTTGTCTATGTCTATCGCGCCCCAAACAGCTAGATCATCCCTATTTGCTTGGAATCCAACTACCCCAGGAGTATCGTAAAGAAGTATTCCGCTTTTAAGCGAAATCCATTGTGGGCCCTTTGTAACCCCCGGCCTGGAGCCTGTTCTTGCGGAGTGCCTGCCTCTCATTATGTTTATTATTGTGGATTTCCCTATGTTTGGCAAACCGAATACCACGACCCTGCATTCCTCTAGTTTCTTTGTTTTTGCCATGCTCCTTATGGATGAAAATATTTTCTCAAGTCCTCCTCTTGTTCTTGAGGAGAATGGGATAACTGGGATCCCGAAGATACTTTTTGGGAGCCGTGCATCCTCTGGGAGAAGATCAGATTTTGTTGCAACCATTATTATCTTGCTTCTGAATTCTCCATCCATTTTTTTTATCCTTGTTCCGTTTATGTCCCTTGAATCAACTACCTCAAGAGCAACATCGCAATTTCTAAGAAGCCTAAGAACCTGGGCATATGCTTTTTTCCTAAGATCAATCATACCTGTAATTCAGGAATCTGCACTTTAAGTCCTTTTGCTATTTCTGGAGGTAGATTGTATGCGTTGGGAATGCCATTTCTATTTTCTCTTTCTCAAATCTCTCCTTTATCCCAAGGTTTACCTCCTGCTGTATGTCCATAAACAGAGCATAGTCTGGACTGTCTATATAGTAGACTGCTTCAAAATTAAGTGAGAAATCGCCAAAATCAGTGAAATGAACCCTGTCTGCGGATGCCTTGTCTACTTTGTCTATGGCATCCTTTACAAGTGAAGGTATCTTTTTTAGTTTCTTTGAACTTGTTTCATAAACAACACCAAAATGAGAAACCACCCTCCTCTTCTTCATCTTCCCGTAATTATGGATACGGGATTCAGTTAGTTCCTTGTTTGATATTACGAGCTCATCCCCTTTGAGTGTCTGAATTCTTGTTGTCTTTATCCCTATCTTTTTCACTGTTCCTGAATCATCCCCAACAACAACGTAATCCTCTATTTTGAATGGCTTGTCAAAGAATATCGAAAATGAAGCGAATATGTCTGAAAGTATGTTCTGCGCAGCCAGGGCAATTGCCAAGCCGCCGATACCCACACCTGCGATAAGTGCGGAGACATCATAACCGAAATTGGCAAGAAGCAGAATAAGCGCGAACACCCACACTGAAATCTTCAGTATATCTGCGAGAGTTGAGACTAGTGACGCATCCTCCACGTTGTCCTTCTTCTTCTGCTTGCGTATCACCTCATCCTTTGAGAAATCTATTATGGTCTGTGCTATCTTTACTCCATAGTAGGTGAGAACAACTATTATTGCATAGCCAACTGCATCCTTTATGAAATCATTTAATGTGAGGAAACTAATGCCAGCATATACTGAGATTAATGAATAGAATGTCCAGGGTATCTCATTTACAACTGAGAACAGAAGGTCGTCCAACTTGTTATCCGTTTTGGTTGTAAGCTCCTTTAGCTTCGCGAGAACTATTGTCTTTATTATCTTGAACAATAAAGTAAGGCCTGCGAAGACAAGAAATGCAGTTAGGAACTGGTTCCCGGTATTGCCCGCGACCTCGAAATTAAGATAGGTTGAAAATTGGTTTGTGAAATCTTCTATACCTGCCATACAATCCCCCCGAATAAGTGATCAGATTAAGATTTAAATATTTAATTTATTTCTTGTCTGAAAGTAGTTCCTTTATTTGGCCCCCACAGGCATTGCATTTCTTTAGGTCATCTCCATAAACCTTCATACACACTGTGCAATACAGGATGTTGAATGGTTCCTCTTTTTTAATTGCATCTGCCTCGGGTTCCTTCTCTCCTGATTTTACCTGCCAGATTAGTCTATTAAGCATGTTTGCATGCCTTATCTCATCATCCATTATCTTTTCTATGGCCTGTTTTGTCTCTTCTGCTACCTTCGAAATAAGAACCTTGTATATTGCGAATGCTGTCCTCTCGGAACCTATAAACATCTCAAGGGCAGATACAACTGCTTGGTCGTTTGCCTCTCTTACATTCAATGGCTCTTCGCTTGCCTTCAGTGCTATTGCCTGCACCTTTTTTGTGTACCATTCTGTTGTCTCTTTTGAAAGTGTAAACTGCGTGCTATCGGATATCTGTTGGGCGACTTTCTTGTCTATATCATCAAGTTCCCATGAATATTTGGATGAGATGTCTAGAACAAGATCTGATATGATTACTGCGTGCTTTCTGCTATCATTTATTAGTATATCAAGTGTCTTCTTTACAACTGGATCATTTGATGCATCTCTAACCTTTGAATATGTCTCAACCATCTGGAGCTCCTCTCCAAGAGCGGCAGTTATTAGCATCGAGTCTACATCCTCTTTAGACATAAGGTTCACCAAAGTACATTCGTCTTAAGTATTAATAAATAGTGTTTTAACGTTGTTGAAAAAACAGTGGGCCCGCGGTGAATCGAACACCGGATCTCCACCTATCAGAACCCTCCGGCGGGTTCCGATACCTCTCAGCGTCCATGATGTCTGAAAGGCAGTTTCGCCTGCCGGAGCAATTTGTAAGGGTGGCGTCTTAAACCATTGTCGGTCTTCCTGGGATAACAGAAGGACACTCGACTACGGGCCCCTTATCCGACTTCTTTATTATCTGAACTGTTTTGTTTATAATGGTAATCGCTCATCTCTGCCTTGTACCAACTTCCGTATTTATCATTAATCTGTTGCTCTATTGTCCTTCCTTTCTTAATCGCAGCCTTTATGTACTCTGCAGTTATTGTCTCTGATCCCTCTATGCACGCCATGTCTCCTGCAAGCTTAACAATGCCAGAGAGATCCCTTAATCTAAGTGTTAGTCCTGCAACATTGTCTATTTCTCTTGCCCGTTTTCGAGATTCTGCAATTACAAGCTGAACTGCCTCATAGTCTGCATGGGGTATCTTGCCATCCTTTATTATTTCCTGAGAAATGAACTGAATAACGGATTCCCTGTTCTTCTCAGTGTCGGGCATCGTGGTATTTACAAGGACCTCATAACCATTGCCCGTTATTCTGGACCTCAGAGGCGGAAGTAGGTTAGGCATATCATTGGTGTTTATTGCGCCTATGAGAATGAAATCGCATGGGACGTTCTCTACTTTTACAGCAGCACCTGTGCTTGATGGGTTTCTCCCCACTATTGAAAAGCGCTTCTCCTGCATTGCTGTTAGAAGATATCGCTGTAAATACCCAAGTGTAGATAATTCGTCTACGAATAAAACTCCTTCATGTGCTTCATGTACTGCTCCAGGTACAACTCGCTGATATGGAGCAATACCTGCCTCGGGGTGCCCACCATATGGATCGTGTTTTATGTCTCCAAGAAGTTCTGTCTCACTTGCCCCAGTTGCATGAACAAATGGTTTCCTGTTCAGTGGAACAATTATCTTCCTTGGTCTTCGGGTATGTCCTTTTTCCAGATCCTTAAGTGAACGCTGATCATATGATACGATCTTGCCCTCCTTTGTTCTCTCATAGACCATTATCTCCTCTCTTCCGTCTGGAAAAGATCGGGTTGTGTGCACTCTCTCCTCAAGAACCTCGCTCTGGAAACCAAAGAGCAAATCATCGAATGGTGTTGAGGCTTTCCTGTATTTGTCAGCACCGCATGATGAGCAAACCTGTATCTTATAATCGGAGATATTGCCGCATCTTCTGCATCTGAATCCGAGCCTCTCTGCAACAAAAACAGGCACCTGTGATGGACTAAGGATCTTCCCTGATGCCTTCTTTTTCTTGACCTGTCCCTCTATCTTTGTCCTGTCCCTTATCTCAACAATCGGCCTCTCAGGATTATCGAAATTCTGCAGTATGGATATCTCTTGATTTGGTCTTGGAAGTAAGTAGGCTATTGCCTGGGCAATCATGCTCTTTCCAGTTCCTGGTGGGCCTACAAGTAATAGGTTTCTCTTTTGTTTTGAAACTGCGCGCGCAATCTTAACAACCTCATCCTGACCTATTATTGCATCTAAAGGGTCTTTGGACAGCACTACATCTTTGGTTGTTTTAAATTGCATAAACTAGTTTAAATCAAGAAATAATAAAAAATAGAAGGAAGGGGTTATCTACTTCTTTGTGTAGATAAGCATCCTATCCGGTCTTTTGTATAGGTTCCCGCTTCTTACTCCAATGAGCATCTTGGTTCCTTTCTTGTCAGCAAGATCTGCAAGTCTCTGGGTTATTATCCCATCGAAGACCACTGCATGGGTTTCTTTTAATTCACCCATCTTCTTTATCAGATCCCTTACCTGCAGTTCCTCAACAAGGTTCATGTCCTTACCGTATATCCTAGCCCTCAGGGTGTTCTCCAGTTCATCAAGGCTCTTTAGAAGAGCATCGGGCGGACTGGTTGGGACATCGTTTGATGCCTTTGGCTTCTCTGCAATCGGTTCAGGCTTTCTTCCATTCCCATTTAACCTCTTGTTCCTGTCGGATATCTGGTTCATGGAAGGCTGGTCCTTTCTTGGCCTTGAACCATTAATCTGCTCGTATGGTATCCTGCTTCTTAGAGACTTTATTATCTCTTTTCGCGATAGCTCCTCAACCTCTCTCCCATGTGGTGCCCGGGTCACGAAATCGATCTCAACATTTTCCGAGAGCTCTCTTAGGATTATGTCTCCGCCCCTATCTCCATCAAGGAACAGGGTTACCTCTTTCTCTCTTGAGAGACCGACTATTGCTTTCGGGACATTTGCTCCGCCAACTGCAATGACATTGTTTATGTCATTCTTCAGTAGATTAAGCACATCGGCTCTTCCCTCAACAATAACTATTGATTCGGATGAAGCTATATGTGGACCGCACGGAAGCTTCTCGGATCCGAATGTACTAATCTCTGCTATCTTAACCTCCTGTCTCACTATATCGGATATCTCCTTGCTCTCAGGTATCTCATTTGTAAGCAGATTCTTGAGCAGGTTCTTTGCCCTGTCAACAACTGTCTTCCTCTTTAGATTCCTTGTGTCCTCTATTTTCTCAACTGCAATCTTAGCATCACATGGTCCTACTCTGTCAACTGTCTCAAGAGCAGCAGCAAGTATGCTTGTTTCTACCATATCCAGACTTGACGGGAGGAGAATCTTTCCAATGCTTTTTCCTCCTTTTCCCTTAAGGTCTACTTCTATTCTGCCTATTCTTCCGTTTTTCTGCAGTTCCCTTAGATCTAGTTCATCGCCGAGAAGCCCCTCTGTTTGACCAAATATAGCGCCCACAACATCGGGTTTCTCAACAAGTCCTCCGATCTCAACATTTGCGTAAACCAAATATTTTACAGTATCTATGTATGTCTTTCCCATATAATCACCTTGTTCGGATTTCGTTTTCAAACTCTGCAACTCTCTTGTCCAGTTCCTGGAAAACCCTCACTCCGACCGAATACTTCAGCCTCCTCCTACATTCTATATTGGGACGTGTTCCGTATGATCTCAGGTTATCTGAGAGTATTGCTGATAATTCCTCTCCCCTTTTATCGAAATCTGTAAGGATCACTGCTTCATCATTATCTCTGAGTGAGCGACATATGTCGTCAGGTCTTCCTTTGAGCACGATTATCCTCTCTTTTATTCCGCACCTCCTGAGTGCATTCATGTCCTTTTTTCCTTCAACTATTATGGGCTTACCTTCCATGTCCTCAAGTGCCCTACGGAAGATCTTGAGCCTTGACATAAGTTTCCGATCTTTTTTTGAACTCATCTTCATCAAGGTCCACCTCCAGCACCTTATGTCTGCTTGATGCGCCCCTTATAACCTGAACCTGGCAGGAAAAGATTTCCGAGAGCTGTTTCTTTAGCTCTTTGTTTGCTTTTCCCTTATCGGGCGGGGAGATAACTGATGCCCTCCAGCCATCCTTAAAAAAAAGGCGGAAGTTCTTTGCATTAGGAGTTACTTTTACCTCAAGCAACATGGATTTAACACCCTTGTATGGAATACAGAATGAGTAGAAAGTGTACTGTGCAATGTTGACTGCATTTCATAGCTCGCTGAAACTCCAGCAGCCATCCGTTGCACAGCGCATGTATATTATCAAACGCTAAATATAAACATTATACTTCTTCCTCTTCCCTGCATTCTTCGCAGAGATGCTTCTCCCTTGAGTTCTCAAGGGTTTCAGAGTACGCACCGCATCTCTCGCATACGCCTGCAAAAACCTGGTTCCCTAGAAATTCCCTCATCTTGTTGTTTTCGCTCAGAACCTCAAGCAAGCCAGGAAAGACCCCTATAAGATCATCGTCAGCCACTATGCCTACGAGCCTGTCTTCATTATCAACAACAGGAACTCTCTTTATCCTGTGTTCGCGCATAATCTGGGCCACGTCATCTATCTTTGAGTCCGTCCTTATTGTCTTAAGCGGAGCACTCATAATCGTCTTTAGCGTTGTTTTTTTGGGGTCAAGTCCACCTGCCACTATCTTGTAAGCAATGTCAGTCTCTGTGACTATTCCAATTGCTTTCTGGTTATCTGACACAACGATGCTTCCAATGCTGTGTTTTTTCATCTGTTTAGCTGCCTCCACAGCCGCATCGGTGGATTTCAGGGTAACTACCCCCCTTCTCATGCAATCTCCTACTCGAATATCTGTTTCCATACTGACCTATTGTGTAATGGAAAACTTTTAAATCCCTATTAGAACCCAGAAAATACGACATATGACGAAAAATCAGTTAATCATGGATGACGCAACAAGGCTTTCTATTGGCGCATGGTCATCTGTAAGTATGATGCCTGAGCCTATTTCTTCTGTGAAATAGACTGGTTTGTTCTTTGGAAAAAGCTCTGAGGAAAGTTTTTCCAATTCCTCTTTATCAGGCTCACAACTATTGCATGCAAAGAAAATCACATTCTGGATCTCTTCTGGGTCTTTTTTCAGTAAATAGACGTATGTTTTTGCGAATACTTGAGAATATGTTGAGTGTATTGCCCTGAAAACAGCTGATTTCTCCCCTTTAGCGGCAGATATGACATTAACTGCAACAACCCCGTCATCCTTCAAACTGCTTTTTATGCTCTTTACAGTCTCAACAGTTGTTAGGTGATAGGGCATTGAGTGCTTTGAACTAAAGACGTCAACAAAGATGATATCATACTTATCCTGATTCTGGTTCAGAAAAACTCGTGCATCCTCTATGAATACTCTTGTTCTGCCCGGAATCTCCTTAAAACCGAAGTGGTCTTTTGCAAGAACAATGACCTCTGGGTCAATTTCCACCGCATCCACTGCTGAATCAGTGTTCTCAAGGAAATAGGTTCCAATAAGTCCACCTCCCGTTCCAATCAGCACTATCTTCTCCGGAGAATCAACGAATGCCTGGGAAAACACTGAAAGGCGCGCATATTCAGCCATGCTGTCATCATTAAGATCTATTACTGTGTGTATGTCCGCATCAAGCATAAGGTAGCGCGAGTCATTTATGTCAGTAACAACCAGGTGATAATATGCAGAATCGCCTTGGTATTGGATGTCTCCGTTGAATGCAAATGTATAATCTGGGAGAACGGCTGAGGAAAGGAAGAGCAACATAAACAGTGATGAAATCACCTTGTTCTTAAGAAAATAGAGTCCAAGGACCATCAAACTTAGGGAAGTAATAAGCAGGGTTGTCTTTATTCCTATCTCAGGTATGAACACAAAGCCAGTTGCGAGTGTTCCGGCTATGCTCCCCATTGTGGATATCGCATACAAAGAACCAGCTGTTCCACCTACGTTCTGTATTTCCTTTGCTTTTAAGCGAACTGCGAATGGAGAGATTAGCCCAAAAAGGAATGACGGTGGTGCAAATAGGATTATTGAAGCAACCAGTGGTCCATGCTTTGAACCGAATGGAACCGCAGCAAGCATTGCCAATGGAGAGACGAATGGTATTAGTATTACTGACGCACCGCAGAAAAGAACTATTGCAAAAAACAACTTTTCTGATGGATTTCTATCAGCCATCCTCCCCCCGTACCAGTAACCTGCGCTTAGTGAGCCCATTACAACTGCTATGACACTTGCCCATGAATAAAGTGAAACTCCAAGGTATGGCGCCATAATTCTTGTGCCAACTAATTCGACAGCCATTAGTGCAGCGCCACAAATAAAAACAGATAGCTCAAGTCTCCCAATATTTCCCATGGATATATTCAATACATAACACTTTATTTAAGTTGTATCTTAAACCGATTATGGCACTTAAGACATATGCAAAAGGAGCAAGAACTGAGAGGGAGCTGATCTCCTTGTTCTCTGAAAAGGGCTTCTCAGTTATACGTGCTGCTGGCAGCGGTGTCAATTCTCTTTCCCCAGATCTCCTTGTTTTCAGGAAAGGACTTCAGTATGCTTTCGAATGTAAGGCATGGGATTCAGGAAGCCTCGGTATAGCAAAGGAGAAGTTCAGAGGACTGGAGGAATGGCAGAGGAACACAGGCATAACAACCATGATAGCCTGGAGGATAAACAGGGTTGGCTGGAGGTTCATGCACCTGGCTGAACTTAATGAACAGGATAAGAACCATACCGTAACATTGAAAAACGCCCTTGCAATAAATAGGACATTTGAGGAGCTCATATGAAATTTCACATAATCCTTGCACTTCTGTTGTTTACAATATCTGCACCGCTTGCGAAATCATACTATCTTGAAAACGTAGATGTGGAGATATGGTTGAAAGAGGATGGTTCATTCGATGTTGTTGAGGCACTCACCTTTTCATTCTCTGGATCATTTAGCTATGCATATAGGGACATTCCATTGAAAACTCCGGCAGGGCATACTATAACCATAAGCAATATCCAAGTGTACAGTGAACAGAACAAGCTCTCACCAGAGATAAGTTTGGATGATGGAAACCAGAGGATACTTTGGAGGTACAAGGCCACGGATGAGAAGAGAACATTCACTTTAAAATACACTGTAAAGAGCCATGTGATCTCTTACAATGATGTTGTTGACTTCTATTGGAAATTCCATGGGGACCAATGGGATGTCCGGGCCAATAATGTAAGGGCAGCTGTGCATCTTCCAAACGGGACAAGCAAAGACAATACACTTGCGTGGGGGCATGGACCTGAGACAGGAAACACAAGCATAGGTAATGGGATTGTTGTTTTCGATGTTAAAAATGTGAAACCAGGAAAATTTGTTGAGGGCAGAATAGTATTTCCAAGTAATATTATGACTGATGAATTTACAATTAGAAAAAATGAAGTCGGTCTTGAAAAGATAAGGGAAGAGGAAAGACAGGATTTTGAGAACAAAAAGAGGGACGAATTTCTTTCCGGTATTGCGATATTCCTTCCGCTCTTGTTCCCAACCCTTCTTGGAATTGTGATGCTTGTTCTTTGGTATGTGTATGGAAGAGAACCAGTTGTTGATTTCCAACAGAAGTATTTCCACGAACCACCGTACAACTATTCCCCTGCAATACTTGGCACACTTGTTAATGCAAGTGACAAAAAACCAGATATGAATCAGTTCACTGCAACAATAATTAGCCTTGCACAGAGGGGATACATAAAGATAGAGGAGGTAAAGAGAAAGAAAGGTCCCCTGGGATTTCTGGAACCAGACAAGGATATCAAACTTTCATTAAAGAAAATGCCTGAAAATACTGAATTAAAAAACCACGAGAAGGTTGTACTAAAAACTATGTTCGGAAAGATAGACAGGTTCACCTATGTTCTAAAGAAAACTGGACTCTGGGCAGGAGTTTGGAAAGTTTTCGGGTATGAAGGAAACGAGGATGAAGAAGATGTCGAAGATCTGAGGAAAACAACTGTCACCATTGGGGAGCTTCTCAGGGATTGGGATTTCAAAAGGGGATTCAGCACTGCCTTCAAGAGATGGCAGGATCTTGTTGAAGAGGAAGGAAAACAATACCTTTTCCATGAGGAGAAGGCATCAAAGGTTGCCAAATATGCAATGTATGTGACTGTTCCACTAATACTCCTCTCCGCACCATTTCTAATGGGGTTCGCGGCAGCGTTCTTTGATGGGATAGATGAAGATCTGGTTCCTATTCTTATGTTTGAGATCTTTATATGTATACTTGTAAGTGCTGGTATTGCATCATATGGACATAAAGCAATACAGCAGAGAACACCAAAGGGTGCTCTGCATTATGTTAAATGGCAAGCTTTCAAGAAGTTTGTATCCGACATGACTCTTCTAAAACAGTACCCTCCTTCCTCAGTTACAATGTGGGACAAATATCTTACATATGCAACTGCTCTTGGTTGTGCAGATAAAGTAATCAACTCAATGAAAGTGCAACTAAAGGAAAGTGACTACCATCCAATTTGGTTCTCCTCAACAACGGGGATAGGGTCGCTTGGTGGTCTCAGTGCAATGAACTCTTCACTTGGCTCTTTCACCTCATCCTCTGGAAGCGGCGGTAGCTTCGGTGGCGGAGGCGGCGGGGGGGGAGGTGGAGGAGGAGGCGGTGCAGGCTAGTCTAAATCAATGTGTAGATCCTGTACATTAGATGAATGATAAGTATAACCAGTGCAGACCAGTCCAATGCCTTCATTTTAAGAACCCCGGGTATGACTGCCTTATCTGGATCGAATGCTCTTGCATCTATTGAGATTGACAGGTTTCTTGCTCTTCTGAAAACAGAGTGTAAAAATGGAATCACAAAGGGAATCGGGTTTTTGCTTGAGTAAGAACGGGCAGCTTGGGAGAACCTAACTGAAGTGAATTTTCTCTCAAGTACCGGAAGAAAATAGAGAGACATTGAAAGAGAGAATGCAGGCTGTCTCGGAATTCTGAAAAAACATAGTGCTGCGATTATGTTCTTCTGGTCTGTTGTAAGAATAAAAAGTGCAGACATCGAAATTGCTGAAAACAGTATGAGTGAATTGATAAACCCATACACTGGGGAAACGAAAACAGCCCCCAGTATAAACGGAACTACCAAAACCAGGATTACTCCTTTTGTCCTGTTATAGAAACCAATGAGATCCATTGAAGAAAGATAGAACAGGATAAGTGTGAAAAAAACGGATGAGACCGCAGTAAGGACTGTTCTTGATGAAAAAAGAAAGGCAAGAAGTAACACAAGCCAAAGCATCTTAACCCTTGGGTCAAGACAGTGAATCACTGAATTCCTTTTTTCATAGGATAACAAATACACACCTACTTCACTTTCTTTATGTAATCGACAAGTTGTGAAGGTTTGAGAAATGCTTCTCCTAATTCTTGCGATATCCTTAAAGTGCATGGAAGTTTTATTCCTGCTTTTTTAACTGAACTCTCGAATAGCACAAATGGACTTCCATCTACCTCTATGCCTCCGTTGTTAAGAAGTATAATCCTTGAAGCATGCTCAACAAGCCATTCAGTATCGTGTTCAACGGAGATTATTGTTTTTCCCTTCTTGTTGATTTTATTTAGCAAAGAGTAGATCTCATTCGCACTTGAATAGTCCAGATTTGCGACAGGCTCGTCCAGAACATAGATTTCCGGATCCAGTGCTATTGCGCATGCAAAGGCAAGTTTCTGTTTCTGGCCGTGTGATAGGATGTGTGGATCTTCTTTCAAGTACTTCTCAAGGCCCAAGGTTCTAAGTGCATTAAAAGCTCTGTTTTCAGCCTCTTTCCCATTAATACCTAAGTTATGGAGCCCAAACAACACCTCATCTTCTAAACTAAGTGAGAATATCTGTTCCTCTGGATCCTGAAAAACAAATGCCACGTTTCGGGCAAGCGTTGAAACTGGCGTTTCCTTCGTGTCCTTACCTAGTACCTTCACTTCTCCAGAAAATTCCCCATTTATCATTTGAGGGATAATGCCATTCAACGTAAGAAGAAGTGTGCTCTTTCCACAACCAGTTTTTCCTATAACCCCAACAAATTCTCCTTTCTTTATATTTAGTGAAAGCCCTTTCAGCACTGGTTTTTTTGAATAGGAGAAATTAAGACCCGATATCTCAATTGCATTCATCAGTAAGACCCATAATAATTGAAGAACCTGAACTTAAAAGCTATTGTCCATGCAAAGAGTATCTCAACAACTCCCTGTACTACGTTCCAGAAGAAAATGATAAACCACAGAGGAAGGTTTACGGGATCCTGCATAAGAAATGGAACCTGAATGGGCAGGGATGCTGCTACGAGATCTTGGGCGGATATCCCATAGAACACCGGTCCTGCGTAGTAGAAGTTTGCGACAATCATTGATATTCCGCGTACAAACACTGCAAGTGAAGTAACTATGAGGATATTTCTTGTTTTGCTCAATGATATGATGTCAACCCCTTTTCCATACCTTCTCCAGAGATAGAACATTATCCAGGAAATCCCTGAAAGACCAAGTATTGGAATAACTCCTTGGAGGAACGTTTCTGGGGTTACGGCACCTCCTTCAAGAAGAACAGAACCCCCTGCAGTTAGGTTAGGTCTGTTATATATTGTCTGGTTCATTCCCTGAAAAATAGGATTGGATGATGTGTTAAGTATGCCTGAGAAAACGAAAAGAAAAAGTGAGATGGTTATTGATAGAAGAACAATTGCTGAGATCCTACCAGGATCTGTTTTCTTTTTCCCAGAAAGCAACCAGAGAGCAGGCAATAGAATCATCGGAAGTGTTCCTGCAAACTTCATGCTAGCTCCAAGCCAGGTTTCCGGGGATATTAAAGTAATGATTATTGCAGTAAGTATACATACCAATAAAGCAAGATCGAAACCAAACAAAAAGAACGCAAGTAAAACTGGGAGCGAGACGAGATCAACAGTCATACCAAACCCCGTAGGGATTCCCAGGATATTGTGTGTTAGTTGAAATATGGCTGCAACTGCAGTGAAAAGTGCTGCCATTACTAGTCGGTAGGTTTTCATTCCTGAGGATATTGGAGCATTATCCATTTAAAAGTAACTACAAATAGATGGGTAAGGTTTAGTAAAGATTTCTTTTTATTCGAATTAATAAAATATGACAACCCAGAAAAGGCTAATGGTTTAGTTTGTTAACCACGAAAACGACGCGGCTGTTCTCTACAGAAGAGCTGCCACTTGCACATATCCTCTTACCTATAAACCTGTCCTTCTTTATTGACACAAGCGTCTCAAATCTTATGTCATCTGGAAGAGACTTTAGTTCAAGAAGCTTTAGTGAAAGATCCCTGGAGAGGCGCAGTTCTGCATCTTCTTCCAAAATAACTGATACCCCCTCTTTGTCAGCCTGTATACTTTTTACCTCTCCCTCTATATCTCCCCTGAAATCCGCAGTTAGTTGGTCTGGTTTTATTGGTTTTCTTGAAAGTGTGACCCGGCTTAAACTTCCAGCGTGGATCTCATTGTTCTTAAAGAATGCATTTTCAACTGTTACCGAGTCCCCCGGCTCTGCATTTTCCAATGTACTTGCATTTGGCTCCCATACAACAAGTCTTGCAGGACTGCTTCCATCGTCCACTGTAAATGAAACCATCTGGTGCATGGAGCCATCCCTTTCGTACTTTCTTGCTCCATCGTTCTCAAGGATCTCAGCTGAAAGAGAAACTGTATCTCCCTGAGAAAGTTCGGATATCTTCTTCCTGTGTACCTTGTTCTTAATGTGTATCTTCCCACCATATCCCAAATGTATTTCATCTGCCTTGATGTAAGCTCCGCTTATCTCTATTGAATCTCCTTTGGATATTTTTCCGGACTCTATATAGTCGACATAGTCATTCCAGAGGACTACTGTTTTCTCAACATCTTTATCTCCTAGAAAGAACCTGCATAACTTTCCTTTTCTTCCGTTCTTCTCATAGTTATAAACTTGGAATATACGTCTGACTTCTCCGAAAACCGGGGTCCTTTTTTTACTTTCATCGAATTCAGAAACAGCAACTGGGTCTTTTGGTTTCTCCTTTATTCCAAGATCTTTGGATATTGAAAAAAGAACTGCCTCTTTTGTGAGTAGTCCGTGAAATCTCTCGCTTTTTTCTTTTATTAGGGACTCCAGTTTCTCTTCCGGTATCTGCTTCAGGAGTTCGGTTCTCAGTTCTTCTGTTGGTTCCGCCATGAAGATATTTTCAGCGAAATGTTATTTAAAGACAACAGGGTACATGAATCATGGTTGAGAGTATTCTTGATGATTTGGATGTTATATACGGGGAGGGGCTGAGCTCAAACGTATTTCTCATTCAAGGAAAAGAGGGGACACTTGCCATAGATTCAGGGGCCTCAAAAGTTATTGGGAAGGAGCCCGAGATGCTTGTTTTGACCCATGCGCATTATGACCATACTGGAGGAGTTAATGGCAACTGGAAGAATGTCTATTTGCATGAGAATGATTTTAGCGGAGGACCATATTTCAATGTGCCAGAAAACGCAAAACCCATAGATTTCAAGGAAATTAAGTGGGGCGAATACCTGCTGGAAATACTTCACACTCCGGGGCATACAATGGGTTCAATATGTCTTTACGATAGAAAAAGGAGGATACTTTTCTCAGGAGACACCCTGTTTGCAGAAGGAACAGGTAGAACAGATCTTGGAGGAGATTACAAGCTCATGGAAAAGTCATTGAAGAGCATAGCTGGTCTTGGGTGGGAGACCCTTTGCCCAGGGCATGGGGAGATCGCAAGGAGATGACTTTTTTAATATTTGATGCGCAGAACATTTCGTGATGCCATGAGAATAAAGAAGATCGTAGTTACAGGAAGCAGTGGAACCATTGGTACAAGATTGTGTGAAACCCTTCTTGAGAAAGGATATGATGTTGTTGGAGTGGATAGGGTCCCAAACAAGTGGAGCAAAGCAGTAAGCAGAATAACAGTTGTGGGCAACCTTCTAAAAAGTAAGACATTCGATGACATACCAAGGGATGCACACCTCTTCATGCACCTTGCAGCGAATGTGAGAATATATAATTCTGTTCTTGATCCGGAATTGGCAAGAGAGAACATACAGACAACTTTCAATTCACTAGAGTTCTGCAGAAACAACCGGATAAAGAAATTCTTTTTTGCCTCAAGCAGAGAGGTCTATGGAAACATAGAGGACATTGTGCGCTCAGAAGACAAGCTTAGGGTTGAAAACTGCGAGAGCCCATATACTGCCTCAAAAATAAGTGGAGAAGCTCTTGCGCAAGCATACATGAGATGCTACAAAATCGATTTTGTTATAGTGCGATTCTCCAATGTATATGGAATGTATGATGAGAGCGACAGGCTTATTCCTGTTTTCATAAAATTAACAAATGAGGGGAAGGATCTTGTGGTTTATGGAAAAGAGAAGGAACTGGATTTCACATATATAGATGATGCTGTGTCTGGAGTTGTCTCAGCAGTGGAGAATTTTCATAAAGTGAAAAACGACATCTACAATATTGCATCAGGAAAGGCCACACAGCTGGTTGATGTTGCAAAGATTGTTCAGAAACGGATGGGCGGAAAAGGAAAGATACATGTGGAACACAATAGAACTGGAGAGGTAGTCAGATATCAGGCAGATATAAAGAAGGCAAGCGATGTGCTTGGTTACAAACCTTCTGTTGATATAGAAGAAGGAATAGGTAGATCTGTTGAGTGGTATACTAAGAAGCTGTATCATTAAGGCTCTGTAGGCATGTACCTCTCCATTCTCCATATACTATGAAATTACACATGGAAGGATCCTTTTTCTCTACTGCCTTATCCCAATAGCACTTATCCCTCCATTCGGGTTTCTGAATACTCTCACACTCAGAAGTACTAGAACAACCTAAAAAGAGAAGCGAACAGACTATCAGAGCGGTTGTTTTGTAGTGGTCCATGAAAAGTAATTGGTTTCTTGGATTTAAACCTTTTCAACTGAAAGGTTTTTATACTGGAAAAATGAAAATGGGTGTGGCGACCATAGATGCACATAGTGACTTTCTCCGTAGGAGTGTTATTCATCGCACTTGGAATATACTTACTTCTAGGGATACCATACCCATTCATTGCTGCCTACGATCATCCTGTTTGGGGTGTTTTTGTTCTCCTTGTCTCGGGAACTCTGTTTGGATCCTTTGGATGCGCACTATGCTGGGATGCAGCAACCATGGTAGAGGATAGGAGAACTGACAAAAAGATAAGAAGAAAAAGAAGGAGGAAGCTAGTCGTCTTCCAAAGTTGATGTGTCTCCAATATCTTCCCCAAGTTCCTTTGCTTTGAGAACCCTTCTCATTATCTTTCCGCTTCTTGTCTTTGGGAGAGAGTCAACAAAATCGATTTCCCTTGGGAATGCATGGGCTGCCATTCTCTTTTTAACAAACTGCTGTACCTCTTCTTTAAGTTTGTCTGATGGTTCGTAGCCCTTGTTCAGTGTAACGAAAGCCTTTATGATGGCTCCTCTTACTGGATCGGGTTTTCCTATTACCCCTGCCTCTGCAATCGCAGGGTGTTCTATGAGTGCGCTTTCTACCTCGAATGGGCCGACCCTCTCACCGGCTGTCTTTATCACATCGTCCGATCTGCCGATAAACCAGAAGTAACCATCCTCATCCACCCATGCCTTGTCCCCAGCAGTATACCATCCGTTTACAAAATAACTGTCGTATTTTTCCTTGTTCTTCCATATTGTTCTCATCATGGATGGCCAACCGGGCCTTATAGCAAGGTTTCCCTCTTTTCCAGGTCCAAGCTCATTTCCATCATCATCAATGATTCCTGCTTGAACTCCCGGGAATGGTTTGCCCATTGAACCGTATCGAATGTCCATGCACGGATAGTTTACAATAAGCATTCCGCCTGTTTCTGTCTGCCACCACGTATCATGGAATGGTTTTTTGAAAAGCTCAAGTCCTTCGACAATTGCCTCCGGGTTCAGAGGTTCTCCAACAGAATATGTTACTCTGAGCGAACTGAAGTCATAGTTCTTTGCACTTTCCTTTCCGGTCTTCATAAGCATCCTTATTGCTGTTGGAGCAGTGTACCAAACAGTCACATTGTATTTTTGTATTGTCTCATACCATTTCTCAGCTGAGAACCTTCCTTCAAACTGAATCAATGTTGTTCCAATGGAGAGCGGACCGAGGATACCATAGGCAATTCCAGTTACCCAACCGTGGTCAGCTGTGCACCAGTACACATCGTCAGGTCTCAGATCCAGAACCCATTTACAGGTCATGTGTTGATGCAATATCGCCATGTGCGCATGCAGGACTCCCTTTGGTTTTCCGGTTGTTCCTGAAGTGTAAAGCATAAAGCAGTGATCCTCCGAATCAGTTTTCTCGATGTCGAATTCCTCTGAAGCACCCTCCATCTCTTTCTCATAACTGAGATCTTCTCCGGAAACCTCTGTTGTTCCAACAACCATCACATGTTTGAGCGCAGGCATCTCTGATTTTATCGAATCTACTCTATCCTTAAGTTTTGAGTTTGTTATCACCATTGCTCCTTCTGCATTACCTACTCTGTCCTTCACTGCTTGTGGACCGAATGCTCCAAAAAGAGTGCTTGCAATTGCTCCAACCTTAAGAATCCCCAGGAAAGCAACGTACACTGCAGGTACCCGGGATATGAATAGAAAGACCCTGTCTCCTTTCTTTATTCCGTTTTTCTTAAGTATATTAGCAAACTTGTTTGATAGAAGGCTTAGCTGCTTGTATGTGTACTTCTCCTCCTCCCCGTTTGCTCCAAGATAAATGAATGCAACCTTATCCGCATTTGGACCCTGAGCATGTCTGTCAACTGCAACATAAGCTGCGTTGAGTGGTTCACCCGGTTTCCAACCTATCTCATCATAGTGGTCCTCCCATTTGAAAGTTTTGTATGTCTCATCGTAATTCTGTAAATTTGGTGTGAACCCGAGTTTATCCTTTTTGAAAGTTTCATATTTAATTTTATGTTCTTCAGCCATAAGCTCAACCTCCTTTTTTGTAAAGTAGAACGTCATAGGGTAATTCTTTGGTTATCCTTTTATAACTACCGCTACAATGGAAAATAACTCTCACTAACTATATAATTCTTAAAGCAGAACGTCTACCTATGCGACACATAATAAGCTTCTACAGTCACTCAGTTCCAAAACTTGTTATGAGGGAAAACGGAGATGTTGAAGAGATGGAAGTAAGAGGAGAGATAGATATTGATACCTCTTTTAATAGATATTGCACTGGTTACAATAGGTTTGGTAAAGGTTATCGATGCCCGGATGAGGCTGTCTCAAATTCTTCAAAATGTCCTAGGTGCAGAAAGCTTGAGATGTCCTGTGCAGCATGCAGGGGTGATGAGTGTATTTTTGGATCGGATTGTCTCCTGGGGGAACACCATGTCTATCTTGCAGCTTTCGGAAAAATAGTGAAAGCAGGCGTAACAAAAAAAGAGAGGTTAAATGATAGGCTTGTTGAACAGGGCGCTGATCTGGGAGTCTCCATTGGGCTGACCTCCGATGGAATGGAAGCACGGACACTGGAAGCACTTGTACAACACCAGTTTGGATTCAAGAATTCACTTAGAACTTCTGAGAAGTTCAAGCTCCTTGGTTCGGATTTGCGGGATTCGCTTAAGGTTCTTGAAAATTCACTTGCGGAAATAGATGGTTTTCCGGGAATTGAGATTGGAAAAATAATCAGGCTCTCTGAAAACTATCCCAGGATAAATGTCAAACCTGCATTGGATGATAAACTGTCCGGAAATGTGCTAGGCGCTAAAGGAAAACTACTTTTTCTTGAAAGAAATGGCCTAAAGGCTATAGATATGGGCAAGGCTGTGGGAAGGTATATAACAAAAGAGATTAAGGGGTTGAGTAGTAGCAGTTCATTCTGTCCCTAACTACAGTTGCTTTTGCAGAACCCAGTACCCGGTTAGCTACCTCATTGGCCGTATCCTTTCCCCATACTGACTGCGCAGTTGAGAGAATCCTTCCTGTTTGCTCTATTGCATTATGTTCTGCACCCGGCAGGTCCTCTCTTGTTTTTGTTATATCAAGCATTGTTCTGAATAGCTCATCCTTTTCCATTGCAATTCCTGCGATCTCGATTGTTTCCTTCACAGGGTAGGCAGCGTGCTGGTGCTGTGAACGTTCGACCCTTAGAAGGTGGTTATACGTTGCCCTTGTTGCCTGATCACTATCAGAAGCAGTGGCCATGATGCTGAATGCCTCTACCACTCCAAGTGTTTTTGCAGCTACACTGAAAGTGACATTTGCGCTGTTTGGCTTTCCACCATTCCAGCACCCATTGACCACATCGTCCACGTTCCCCTCGCCTACAATTGGAGCGATAACTCCTCTGATTCTCTCTCTATCTGTTCCAAACTTATCAACAGCAGAGACCATCTTCCTGAAATCATCTCCGTTCCTGAAATTGCTTTTAGAATCAATGTTTGTTCTTACGCTTTTTTGCATAGTGAGCCCTCCCATTTATTTGTAGGCAGAATATAACTAGATGTATTTATATAAACTTTATGTTATAATATTAACAAAAAGGAATTGTTGTGATATAATGGTAACAATTGCGCACGTTGTAGAGAAGATTATTAGGGATGAACCTTATCTCGAATATGCAGTTGGAAAAGAGATAATAAGTTACGCGAAACTTGCCACCTATCTTGAACCTAAGATCGAAAAGGAATTGGGAAGAGCAGTTAAACACGGGGCAGTTGTTATGGCACTTACGCGTCTATCTGAGAAATTGCAGCAGCATGGGTATCGGGATATTAGCAGGGGTTCACTAAAAGAGGTTGAGATAAGTATCCGGTCAGATATAGATGAGATAACAATAGTGAAGTCTCCAAAATCATTTGAGAAGATAAGGAAGTTATATGGCACTGTTGATTTTGCTTCGGGAGATATATTCAACGTAATACAGGGAAACTATGAGATAACCATAATCGCAAGCAGGAAATACACAGATATGTTTGAGAAGGAGATGAGAGGAGAGCAGAAGGTAAAAAAGATAAGAGGACTATCAAGCCTTTCACTTAAGTTTCCCCTTAAGTTAGTTCAAACCCCGGGTTTTTTTGCACTTGTGACAAATGAACTCTCATGGCATAATATAAACATAATAGAGATGGTCTCAACTCTGACAGAGCTCACTCTTGTTATAAACAATGGGCAGATAACAAAGGCATACGATGTACTTCACTCTCTTTTCAAAACTCAAGAGTGACTCCGGATAGCCTTTTCATCGCCATGGAAAAAGTCTTTTTCTTTTTATCGGATTTTTTTATGGATTTGTTCAATTTTTTTAGTAAGTTTTTCTTCATATCCTTGTCCCCTGGGGCGCCCAGGTGAGTTTTAGCAGAGACGTTATTTTTCGGGTTGGACAGGTTTTGATTGGCTTCTGGGTTCCTGTAGGAATCTCGGAACGGTTGTCCTTTCTTTGCTTGAATTGTTGCGAAGTCAGCAAGGCACATCTCAGGAGTACACTCCCCTAAGCATACCTCCTTGTTTGGTTTTATCCCAGAGACAAGTCCGGTTATGATGGAAACAGATTTCAAAGTTATATCGAAAGCCTCCATTAATGAACCCTTTGTCTCCTGCACATCGCGGTGGTAGCCAAGTGGAAGTGACAAACCTGTTGCCCGTATTCCCATGCTCAGACCGAATACCTTGGCATTTCGTGCACGTATTATCTCAAGAACATCGGGGTTATTTTTGTGCGGCATTATGCTGCTCCCAGTGCAGTAACTTTTTGGCAATACAACAAGACCTTTCTCAGATGCGCGTATAAGGTCGGATGAAAGGGAAGCGAGGTTCTGCATTACAGACCCAAGAACAGACATGACTAGATAATTGGTTTTTGAGCGTGAACCTATTGCTGATAGTGTGTTTACGTGGGTTCCCGAAAAACCAAGTTTATATGCCGTTTTCTCTCGAGGCATATTTAGAAGAGAACCATAACCCGCTGCTGCGCCAAGTGGAGACTTATCGATAAGTTCAACAACTGATAGGAGGAACTGGAGATCGTTTATAAGGAGCTCGCAATATGCGAGAACCCAGTGTTCAAAAGTGGTTATCATTGCCTTTTTTGAATGTGTATAACCTGGCATGGGGCAATCGTGTTCTGAGGCCTTCTTTGATATTTCTTTACATAGGAAGGAGAGTTTTGAATGTAGCAAAAGCATGTTGAATTTTGAATAGAGCAGAATGTCTAAAGCTGCTTGGTCATTTCTCGAGCGACCTGCGTGTATTTTCTTTCCAAGTTCCCCGAGATCATTTGTAAGCCAACTCTCTACGTTCGAATGAACATCCTCAAGTGATTCATCCAGGGAGAACTCGCCCTTCCCGTTCATGGATATCAGCTTTTTCAATGAAGAGGAAATCTTAGCAGCTTCTTTTTTGTTCAAGACACCTGCGCTTTCCAGTGCATACGTGTGGGCAATTGAACCAACAACATCCCAAAAAACAAGTTCGGTATCACAGGAGATGTCTGAACTACAGAGGTACTCCTCAACCTCCGGTATCACGTCCTCTCCCTTTTTGCTCCATATTTTCATTTACGCACCTTGTTGGCAATGACGGTATTCAGGCCCCAGAGTTTTATAAAACCTATAGAGTCTCTCTGGTTGAATGTGGTATGCTTATCGTATGTTGCAAGTAGTTTATCGTATATCGCATTTTCTGAATCCCTTCCTACTACTCGCAGACTTCCTTTGTATAGTTTAAGCTTGACCCACCCAGTAACATTTTTCTGCGAATGATCCAGATATGCATTAAGGGATCCCATCAACGGGGAAAACCACAGTCCCTTGTAAACAAGCTCAGACCATGTTTTATCAACAATCTGTTTGAATTCGTTCTCCTCTCGCGTCAAAACATATTTCTCAAGATCCGCATGTGCGGTGAGGAACGATACTGCTGCGGGGCACTCGTATATCTCCCTTGATTTTAAACCAACAGTACGGTCTTCCATGTGGTCTATTATGCCTACTCCGTTTTCTCCCGCTATATTGTTAAGCGTGGATACCATCTCAATTGGATCGGTTATTGTATTTCCCTGAGTTTCAATTTTTTCAGGTACCCCCCCGGAGAAATGTATTACTATCTCCGTTGGAGTGTCTGCAGAAACCTCTGGGGGCTTGACCCATTCGAAAACATCATCAGGCGGCTCTTTACTTGGATCCTCGAGAACCCCGCACTCTATTGACCGGCCCCATAGGTTTGCATCAACCGAATAAGGAGATGTTTCCTTAACAGGTAGGGGGATTTCCTTCTCCTTCGCATATTCTATCTCGGAATCTCGCGAAAGGTTCCAGTCCCTTATTGGTGCTATTATATTTGCTTCTGGAGAAAGGGCTGCTATGGATACATCGAAACGTACTTGGTCATTTCCTTTTCCAGTTGAACCATGGGCAATTGCAGATGCCCCTTCTTTTTCACATACGGATACAAGATACTTGGCTATTAGTGGACGGCCCAGGGCTGTTGAGTTCGGATAAGCGGATTGATACATGCAGTTTGCTTTAACCCCTTTCCAAAGGTAATCCTCAACAAACTCCTTTTTAGCATCTATGAAATAGTGCTTTGCGCCAAGTTCTTCTGCTTTTGATTTTATCTTATCCTTTTTGTGTTGAGTGTATTCGGACTGTCCCAAATCGACTGTTACTGCTATAACCTCTGCGTCGCACACCTCATTGAGAAGCTTTATCATAATAGAAGTGTCCACTCCCCCAGAATATGCAAGTACGACCTTTTGTATATCGCTATAACGCGATAGATCTACATTGTTTTTTATATCATCCATAAGACCCATAAACACACCTCACTAGACAGATCTAGAGAAACAGCCTTGCTCTTATCAAGTTCTTGAAAAAAACCATAGGGTAGTTTAGGCGAAAGTTATTTAAACCATTTTCGGCCAAATATAACCATTATATTATATAATAAACCAAAATTGGTGAGACCATGGAAAAGACATCCGTTGTATCAAGAGTCTATGATGCACTAGATGAGGATGTGTATCTACGCAAATCAATTGAACTTGGAATTGCAAACCTTTCCGCACTATCTTCTAAAATAAGGAAGGATTGTGTTCCAGACTCAACAAAGGAAGCTGTTAGGGCTGCTGTTAGAAGGTATGTTGCAGAGAGTGATTTGGAAGACTCGGATAAGGAGTTAGAGAAACTTCTTAGAAATACTGAGTTTTCTCTTAAAAGCAATATATCTGTCATACAGGCTTTCAAAGAGAGGTCTGTCTTATCAAAACTCCAGGCTGCGTTCAAGCGGATGGGAGACGAGATGAACATAATAAGCTCCAGTCAGGCGATAACCATAATAACTGGAGATCAGAATGTCCGGGAGATCATAGCAACGATAGGAAGAAATAACATTATAGAACTAAGAAAGAACCTCCACGCAATATATCTTAATTCTGGAAAGAACATAAAATCTGTTCCCGGTTTTGTTGCATACATAACTGGTTTGCTCTTGAGGAAAAAAATAAACCTCATAGAATTCTATTCCTGTTATACTGACACTGTACTAATTGTCTCACGCGAAGATTCACTTAAGACTTACGGAATTCTCGATAATGTGATCTGCAAGAGCAACCACAAAAAAGATAAATGAATCATGAGAAAGCGAATGCATGAAAGCATTGGTCACGGGAGCTGCAGGCTTCATAGGAAGTCATCTAACGGACAAACTAATTAAAAACGGACACGCTGTTTTAGGTATAGACAATCTGACTGCAGGGGACAGAGAAACGCTTCCAAAAAAAAGCAAAGCGTTCTCATTCAGGAAGCTGGATGTGAGGAACAAAAACGGGATTAGAAGTGCAATGAAGAATATCGATGTTATTTTTCACCTTGCCGCGGATCCTCTTGTAAAGGAAAGTGTTGAGAGGCCTGTTCTGAGTTTTGACATAAATGTAAGGGGAACGCTAAACGTACTTGAAGCTGCTAGGGAAAATGATATTGAACGCATTGTGTTTACATCAACGTCTGCAGTATATGGTGATGCAAGGATATTCCCAACACCGGAAGTACACCCAACTGTGCCGATAAGTAATTACGCCGCATCAAAAATAGCTGCTGAGGCATATGTCTCATCCTATGCGAATTCGTATGGAATAAAGTCAACTGTTTTCAGATATGCGAATGTCTATGGGCCAGGGTCGACCCATGGAGTTATGCATGACTTCTATTTCAAACTAAAAAAGAATCCAAGGGAACTTACCATATTAGGTGACGGAAAGCAAAGCAAATCATACCTGTATGTAGATGACTGTGTTGATGCAACTCTTCTTGCACCAAGAAAACAGAAACTTGTTTTTGATGTATTTAATGTAGGCAGTGACAAAACAATTAGTGTAGATCAGATCGCTGATGAAATAAGTGGGATAATGAATCTGAACCCAAAATACACATACACTGGAGGAAAAAGAGGCTGGGTTGGGGACGTAAACAGAATGAGGCTCTCTGTTAAGAAGATAAAACGATTGGGTTGGGAACCAGAGGTCTCATCATCTGAGGGAATTCAGAAGTACATTGATTGGCTCTCTACTCTTTGATCTCAAATATCCTAACTGGAACATTTCTCCATCCGGGTCTGTCGTTTTCTGGATAGACAAGTTCAAATCCATCTAATTCTCCAAGGAAGAATCCTTTATAGAAATTGGAGTCGTATCCCTTTCCCTTTCTGTCCTCGAATCCATCCCCGGTGTATAGAACCATAAATCTTGCGAACTGTCTTCCCTGAATGTTCGTTCCCTGCGCCAATATGAGTGTTCCTCTGTTTATTGTTGCCTTTGAAAGATCAAAATTATTTGGTGGGTTTGTCTCGCCTGCGTTGTACATTATGGGGACAACCTCGCCGTTTATCTGAGTTTCAGCAACGCAATAAACATTTCCAAACGAAGAGAATGCAAGCGCAAGCGCATTCTGGGGCTGATCCTTAATTATGCAGCGTTCCTCAAGTGTAGGCTGGATTGGTATGAACACGTATTCAAAATCATAAAGTGCATCACAATCTGATACTGCAGGACCCTGAGACATGTTTGTCTGGTTGCTGTAGACACATGAGAGGTATTTCAGTGCTCCCCATTTCCCAACAAGATCCATATCGAAAAGTGCATGAGTTGCATTGTGTTCTACCATGTATTGTTTCAATCCCTCCGGTGGAGCACTTACAAATGAGTTTGCAACTTCCAGGTCCATGTGTGAGAAAGCGTGCTCGTTTCGTGTAATGCATGGCCTGTCTCCGAAAAAGTTTATCCAGTGGCCGTAATCCCACCATGAGATTACCCTACTGTTTTGTCCTACGTTCTCACTTATCCATTCCATTGAATCCAACCAGTACGCTGGGATTCTGCTGCAGTATATGTAGTAGCTGAGCCTCCTGTCCTTTCCGTCAACAATGTCTTTGTATATGTCATTGCAGTCTGGTTGCTCGAATGTAAGTGCTGTTGGAAGTACATCTGAGAATGGAATCGATGCTGCTGCAAGAAGAAGAAGGCACGCTAAACCAGAGTATGCTATGGATAGGTTTCTATCATCTGATTTTGACTTTTTCTCCTTTTCATTTATGAATGAGCGGAACAGAAGATAAAGCTCTCCTAGCACAACGGCTGTTGCAATAACAAGAACAAACCCAAACTGGACAGTGTATTTGCTTTTCTGTACACCCACATATGCTATTGGGAATATGGCTACCATGAAAAGCAATGCAAGGTTGCTCCATCTTGAGAAGTATGCATAAAGAAGCCATATGAGGGCCATAACCAGAAGTACTGGAACATGGACTCCTGTTGCCTCAGAAACCCCTGGAATTCCCATTGAAACCAAATCCCCAAGTAGACCATATGAGGGCTTTGCCAGCCCTTGGAACTCTGCCGGACTTAGTTTGTGTTCCTCTGCAACTGTCTGCATCAGCGCTGATGTAGGCTTTGCGAAGCTTATTGCATTGGTTAGATATGATAGGAAAAGCGAGGACAGCGGACTAAGGAGAAATATGAATAGGGAAACAATAGCCAATGCCACAAGAACATTATAGCGTGTCTCTTTTTTCTTGGAATTCAGCTCAACATAATATAGTGCCCCCATACCAACAATCATTGTAATGAGCATAAGAACCCATGTGAGTCCCGGGAAGAATCCCTTTGAAGTGACAAGGCTGAGCACATCCCAATGCCTTGAATAACCGAGTACTTGTATTATGTATGAGAACACACCAAATGCTACAACAATCGCATTAGTTTCTAGAAGGAATTTGAGTGATTTCCCCTTAAGATAATACTTGAGTGTTTCAAACATGGAATATCCGACAAGAACAAGTGTAACCACCATAACGTATGCAGAGCCAAGAACTGTTGACAGGTATGCTATTCCTGCAAGAATTGAAAGCCAGTGGTTGTGTCTCTTTATTGCAATTGCATATGCTGCAAGGAAAAAGAATGTTGAGAATATACCCCAAGGCATGATCTCGGCTTCTCCTGCAACTGTTTTCTCTATGAGTCTCGGAGTTATTGCAATAAGGCCCGCTCCCACAAGGCCAGTTATCTTTCCATATTCCTCTTTCAACAGTATGTAGACAAAAAAGCACACAAGTGTTGCAACAACTGGAGGATATACGTTCGCTATTGTTGAGAGAAGTATATTGTCATACACGCCAGTTCCGCCAGTGTATATGTGGTACCATCCTGCTTCAAGATATCCGGTTAAAAGTATGTTCCCATGGCCGGATGGATTCGGGTACCATGCCATCCAATCAACTGTAGGAACATAGCCTAACACAAGGAGCTGTCTTGCTATGTATATGTAATAGTAAGGATCGAATTCATAGAATATCGGACCTATGCTCTGTATTCTCAAAAAGAATGCGGTTACCATTATGAACAATAGTACTAACGGGACTGCATCCCTCATCGGAGAGAACCATACCTCTGGTACAGCTATTCCGAATTTTTCCGGGTTTCTTGAATACTCGTATGCAAACCATAGAATTCCGCCGAGTGTTGACAGAAACAGGCTTGCGAGAAAGAGTTCAAATGAATATGGAATTCCAATAATATTCGCTATAAATGAAACTGTCGGAGGGATGACGAGGCCTATGGAAAAACCGAAGCAGGTGATCTCAAACATAGAGAGCTTTGTTCTTTTCAGTAGTGGATAGGCTATGGCAAGGCCAGGTATCATTATCGAAAGGAATATAGGTATAGCTGCATAGATAAACTCTGAAACGCCCAAATAAATCCCCCATTTGAGAATACGTTCAATAGTTCGGGCGATAAAGTATATTAAAGTATATATATACTGATCTGTGATTCGATGGTAACAATTGTTTTAGGAGGAGGACCTGCCGGATGTTTTGCTTCAATGCATTCAGCTAAGAGCGGGCAAAGGACTGTCCTTTATGAAGAGCATGGAGAAATAGGAAAACCCATCCAATGCTCTGGTCTTGTTTCAAAGAAGGGCCTTGATTCATTAGGTATAGATTACTCAAAATCGATATTAAACAGAATAAATGGTTCACATCTCCATTTCCCGGGCGTCTCTCTTAGGGTGGAGTCGCCTGAAACAAAAGCCTATGTTATAGATAGGTCTGTGTTCGATTGTCTTTGTGCTGATGCTGCGATTAGTGAAGGCGTGGATATAAAGACTGGGGTTTCGCGTGCAGGGAGCGGACAGGAAGATGTCATTATTGGAGCTGACGGTGTTTTCTCAAGAACAGCAAGGGAAAACGGATTCCCTGATTTTAAGAAAGTTGTCTCGTGCTACCAGGAAGAGTTTGCAAAAGCGACTCCTACTGAGAACAATATGGTTTCAGTGTATATATCAAGAAATAATTTTCCTGGTTTTTTTGGTTGGGTTATCCCAATAAACGAGGAGAGAGTTAGGGTTGGGCTTGGAGTCTCCTTTGGGAAAAACCCCAGAGAATATTTCAATGGGTTCAGGAAAACACTTGGGAAAAATGTTCTGAAGAATGCGAAAAGAGAATCCTGGCTTGGGGGATGTATTCCACTTGCGCCAAGAAACAGGACAGTTAAGGGAAATGTAATGCTTGTTGGGGATGCAGCCGGTCAGGTTAAGGCAGTTTCTGGGGGCGGAATCTATTTCGGATGCACCTGTGCTTCTATTGCTGGGAAAGTGGCTGCACTTAATAAGAATGACCTCTTGCTATACGAAAGAGTCTGGAGAAGAAAGTTAAGCAGAGACATGCGAATTCACGGGTTTATAAGAAACGCTCTGGATGCCTTCCCTGGAGAGGTAACTGGAACAGTTGCATATGCAAGTAAGTTCTTAGGAGCAGAGAATTTCCTTGTCCGTTATGGAGATATGGACCGACCAACACAAATAGCTAGAGCAATGAGAGATGATTCAATGTCTTATCTAAGCAAACGTTTTAATACAATTTACACTGTAATTTCAAGTATCATTTAGTGGTAGCTATGAACCCAGAACACATAGCCATAATACCTGATGGAAACAGGAGATGGGCTAAAAAGAATGGAAAAACCCTTGTTCAAGGTTATATGGCAGGAATTGATAAGATAGGGGACGTACTCACATGGAGCCGGGAGCTCGGACTCAGGTCATTAACCTTCTGGGGGCTTTCAATTGAGAACCTCTCTAGAGATAAAAGGGAATTGGATACCCTGATGCATCTTTTCGAAATGAAATTCAAGGAAGCCATAGATAGAAATGAATTCCATGAAAACAAAATAAGGCTAAGAATATTCGGTAAAAGAAACATATTCACTGAAAGGATAAATGACTACATGCTTGAACTTGAGAGATCGACCAAGGACTATTCGAATTACTTTGTCAATGTTCTTCTTGGTTATGGTGGGAGGCAGGAACTGATAGATGCCTGCAATGCTGTTATTCAGGATTACAAGACAGGAAAGGTGGAAGGCGTGGATGAGAGAAGCTTCTCAAAGTACCTTACAACCGGAAATCTGACTGACCCTGATCTTATAATAAGGACATCTGGGGAAAGGAGACTTTCTGGTTTCCTGCCTTGGCACAGCGCATACAGTGAATTGTATTTCTCACAGTATATGTGGCCGGAATTTGATAAGAATGAGATGACAAACGCGCTGGAAGATTACAACCAAAGAAAGAGGCGCTTTGGAAGATGAAGGTAATCAACAAACGGAATGGCAGTGTTTTAGCAGAAGGGCCCCTTATAGCCAACTCGTTCTTTTCCCGCCTCAGGGGCCTTATGTTCAGATCCAAATTCCCAAAACCAATACTGTTCTTCTTTGATGACACTGCACCAAAAAGGAATTCAATACACTCGTTTTTCGTGTTCTTCCCATTTGATGCTATCTATTTAGACGAAAACAAGGTTGTTGTAGATATTTTTGAGAATGTAAGGCCTTTCACGCCATACCTTGAGCCAAAGAAGAGAACGAAATACCTAATTGAAATGGATTCCGGAGATGTAAAAAAGTACGATGTGGCTGCAGGAGATACTATTGAGTTCTAAAGATTGGATACTATTTCTTTTGTTAGTTTTTCAGCTTCTCCCTCCCCATAGTTCTTTGTTTCCCACTTAGAAACAAGTCCATCCCCTTGGAACCGTGGGATCACGTGAAAGTGCATGTGTGGAACCAGTTGCTCAGCTGCCTTCCCATTGTTCTGTATTATGTTTACCCCATCGCAGCCAGTAGTTTTTTCTATTGCATTCGCAAGTATCTTCACTGATTTCAAGAGCTCAGGGAGTTCGGATTCCGGAGTATTGTGGATTGTTTCAAAATGCTTCTTAGGTATTACAAGTGAGTGTCCCTTATTAAGTGGATTTATATCAAGGAACGCGAGTACACTCTCTGTTTCGTATAAAACCAAGGCAGGAATCTCCTTTTTCACTATTTTACAGAAAATGCAGTCCATTATCACCACCCCTATTGTTTTAAATATCGGAAAATCTATAATATATTTCTTATTCTGGTGTCAAAATGCCTACTGTTGTAGATAAAAAGAGGATAATTACTACCCAGGTAAGAGAGCAGAATAAGGCTGGTTGTAGAAGGTTCGCCCTCAAAAAACCAAAGGAAACCCCCCTGACAATTGTGCATCTTAGGGGGGCAGTTGGGGATATGCTGTTGGGGAATGACAAAGAGAAGATGGGGAGGGGATATACGACTGTTGAAGATGCTCTTAGGAACGGGTCCCGGGTGAATACATGCGTGTGGAACTAAACAATCTCTCAGTTCTTCTTGAGATAAAGGTATCAGATAATGGCGTAAACATTGATTCAGATACAGGTGCAACGAGGATATGCTGTCTTTATAATAAGGATATGCAAACAAGCTGTTGAGATATTGAAGAGTCCAGAGGTTCCAGACATACGAGATATATTGAAGAGCCTGGGAGGCATAATTCTCGTAACTACTACGAATCCCTTTGGGGTTGTAACAAATGATGGAATAAGGCTTAATAGAACATTCGATAGAGTGACTGTTGAGACAGTTGTCGGACTTTTTAAAAAGAAAACTGTTGAGCAGTAGAGCAACCATGCTATAGTTTTTTATATGCTTGTTTTGATAGAAAATTGATTCTATGCTGAAAAGGATAATCAAACTTATAGGAGAGGGGTTCTGCAACGAAAATGAGATAGCGCAGCAACTGGGAATGGAACCATCTGCTGTTGAGGGAGCTCTTGAGGAATTGTGCATGAAAGGTTACCTTAAACTGGAGGGGGGATGTCCTGGGAGAGGAGATTCCTGTGCCTCTTGCCCATCCATGGTTGAGGAGGACAATCTGGGTAAAGTCTATCTATTAACTGAGAAGGGAAAGAAGCTCCTGACATGACTTGACAGAGTTTATATTACTTGTTTAACAATAGGTTAATTCATGGCAATAGATACTGATCCTGAAGTAGCAAAACTTGTTAGAAAGGAAGTTGAGAGGCAGCAGAGCACACTCGGAATGATTGCAAGTGAAAACTACTGTTCCAAAGCAGTGCTTGAAGCCCAGGGATCTGTTCTTTCAAACAAATATTCCGAAGGATATCCACACAAAAGATACTACGCTGGAAACGAGGTTGTAGATGAGATAGAGTCACTTGCCATTGAAAGAGCAAAGCAACTTTTCGGCGCCGAACATGCGAATGTTCAACCCCATGCAGGGGCAATAGCAAACATGGCCGTTTATTTTGCTCTGCTTAAATTGGGAGAAAAAATGATGGCGCTGAGCCTTCCACAGGGGGGACATCTTACACATGGGTCGGGAGTTAATTTCTCAGGAAAGTGGTACAATGTTTGTCATTATGAATTAGATCCAGAGACCTCCTTGCTTGACTATGATTCAATTGAAATGGTTGCTAAAAAAGAGAAGCCAAAACTTCTACTTTGCGGTTATACTGCCTACCCAAGAGAGATAGATTTCAAAAGGTTCAGAGAGATTGCGGATTCTGTTGGTGCTTATATGGTGGCAGACATTGCCCATATAGCTGGCCTTATTGCTGGTGGCGCACATCCTGCTCCAAACCCGTTTGCAGATGTGGTTACAACAACCACACATAAAACACTGCGGGGCCCTAGAGGCGCCCTAATACTCTCTAGAGAGGAGTATGCGAAAGACATTAACAAAGCAGTTTTCCCAGGGTTGCAGGGAGGACCTTTTGATCACTCCATTGCAGCAAAAGCAGTGTGTTTTGGAGAGGCAATGAAACCTGAATTCAAGAAGTATGCTGAGCAGATAGTAAGGAATGCAAAAGCGCTTTCTGAAGAGCTTTTAGGAAAAGGATACGATCTTGTTACTGGGGGCACTGACAACCACCTAATACTCATGGATCTAACAAAAAAGAACATGTCTGGAAAGGATGCCCAGAACGCACTTGAGGCAGCTGGGATCGTGGTTAACAAGAACATGGTTCCAAAGGATACGCGCTCTCCGTTTGTTACAAGCGGACTTAGAATAGGAACACCGGTTCTCACAACAAGAGGCATGGTTGAGAACGACATGGTCTTTGTTGCAGGTCTGATCGATAAAGTACTTTCAGATGTACAGAATGTAGAAAAAATAAGGGAAGTTAGAACAGAGGTAACTGAGCTCTGCAGTAAGTTCCCGGTTTATGAGGATCTTTGAGTTGTATTTTATGAAAGTGATGGATGGAAAGGAAGTTTCAAACAGGATATTGGGGGACATTTCTGAAGAGATAAAGAGATCCGGCTTGCGCCCAAGACTTGCTCTAGTTAGAGTTGGTGAAGACGAGGCCTCAAAAGTATACCTTGGGCTAAAGGAGAGGGCATGTGAGAAGGTCGGCATATATACTGACAACCATATGCTCCCAGAGGAAACAACTCAGAAGGAACTTCTTAAACTCATAGGCGAATTGAACTGTGGGGAAGACCATGGGATACTTGTCCAACTCCCATTACCGGAGCACATCGACCAGGATATAATAATACATTCCATTGATCCTTCAAAGGATGTTGATGGGATACATCCTGAGAACCTTGGGAAGCTTCTTTCCGGGAAAGAAGGGATTGTCCCGTGCACTCCAAAGGGAATAATCAAACTTCTTGAATACTATGGCATAGAAATAAGTGGAAAACATGTAGTTGTTGTAGGGAGAAGCAACATCGTTGGAAAGCCAGTGGCAATGCTTCTGATGCATAGGAATGCAACGGTGACGCTCTGTCATTCCAAAACAACAGATCTGAAAGAACACACAAGCAGAGCAGATATACTGGTTATTGCAATCGGCAAACCTAAGACCATAACTGCAGATATGGTAAAGGAAAACGCGGTTGTTATCGATGTCGGTATAAGCAGGGTTGATGGAAAGCTCATTGGAGATGTTGATTTCCAGAATGTAAGGGACAAAACATCATACATAACACCCGTTCCGGGCGGGGTTGGACCCATGACTGTCGCAATGCTCATGAAGAACACCCTTTCCGCATGCAAAGCTGGTAAGTAGGATGGCCCTCTCTTATAATGAGGCATTGGATAGCATATGTTCTCTTGGAAGTAGGATGGCTCCCAGACAATATCTCAAGGGAATGGAGAAGCTTCTTAAAAAACTAAACAACCCGCAGAAGAGCTTCAGCTCGGTGCTGGTTTCAGGAACCAATGGCAAGGGATCTGTTGTTGCCATGACCTCTTCTGCGCTTAAGAGAGGAGGTTTTAGAACTGGGAGATACCTATCGCCCCATATAGATAGGTTCAGTGAAAGAATGTGTATTAATGACAAGGAGATTAGCAAAGGAAGAATAGCTGAACTCTATGAAACAGTAAGCAAAGCAATGGGGAGAGAAGCTGTAACCTTTTTTGAGTTTGTAACATGCATGTCTTTCGTGTATTTCCATGAAGAAGAGGTTGATTATGCTGTTCTTGAAGCAGGTTTAGGGGGAAGGCTGGATGCAACAAATATTGCACAATCTTCTATCGGTGCAATAACCTCTGTTGGGTTGGATCACACGGATGTTCTTGGGACGGGTTTGAAGGATATTGCTGCTGAAAAGGCTGGGATTGTTAGGAGAAACAGTGTTATTATAACTGCTGAAAAAAAGCCTGTGCCGCTTGGACAGATAAAGACTGTTTGCAAACAAAGGAACTCGGATCTCAGGATAGTTGGAAAGGATATCAAGCTCCAGGAAATCGAATGCACGGATAACGTGAATAGGTTTCTTATCTCAGGGGTCAAAACTGCATACGAAATCTCCTCATCCATGTTAGGGAGACACCAGGGAAGAAACGCTGCTGTTGCAGTCGGACTTGCTGAGGAGATCGGTGTTGATTCAGAGTGCATTGAAAAGGGAGTTGGAGAAGCAGTACTTCCATGCAGAACAGAGGTGACCTCTAAAAAACCTAGGATCCTGATGGATTGTGCACATAACCCAGATGCTGCAGCTGCGCTTTCTGACTCATTAAAACTTTTTGATTACAACAACCTTGTCCTTGTTATTGGAATGATGGCAGACAAAAACCACGAAGGGTTCATAAGAAATCTAGGAGGGGATGCAGATATTATTATAACAAATCAACCCAAGGTTGGGAGAGCGTTTAGCTCTGCAGGTCTCTTTTGTATTGCAAAGAAGTATTGTAGGAAAGTGATTTCAGTTAGGGATGTCATGTGCTCTCTGGAGATGGCAGAAAAGATCTCCAGTAGTGATGATTTAATATGTATTGCTGGTTCAATATATATGCTTGCTGAAGCTCGAGGAAATCCTCCGGTGATAACGCAATGAGTCCAAAAAAAGAGATACGTAAACATATGAAAGAGCTTCTTTCAAAACAGACAGAATCTGATATACGTGAAAAAAGCGAAAGGATAAGGAACTCCCTTAAGAAGCTTGGGGAATACAAAGATGCGAAAACAATCCTATTTTATGTCTCTATTGAGAAAGAGGTATCTACAAGAGAGATAATAGCTGAGGCTATTTCTGATGGAAAATCGGTTGTTGTTCCAAAGGTCAATCACAAAACAAAGATTATGACTCTTCACAGAATATCCCACCTTGAGGAACTCAGCCCGGGGTATATTGGAATACTCGAACCAATAGGGAAGCCAGAAGTATTTCCTACATCTGGAATCGATTTAGCTGTAATACCTGGGATTGCATTTGATGAGCGCGGCCATAGGCTAGGGAGGGGGGGCGCTTTTTTTGATAGGCTACTGAAGCACGTAGAGTGCCCAAAAATAGCGCTTGGGTTTGATTTTCAAATAATAGACTCTATTCCTACCCTTCCCCATGACGTACCTATAGATGTGGTTATAACTGAAAAACGAGTGATAAACGTTTTTAATATTAGAATCTAAATCTGATCATGATAAACATCGCTGTTCTCGCCAGTGGCAGAGGTACGGATTTTCAGTCCATAATTGACGGAGTAGAAAGCGGGCGTGTTGATGCCAAAATAGTTATCTTGATAACGGATAATCCCGATGCAAAGGCACTGAAAAGGGCAGAGGACCATGGGATACCTAAGAAGGTCATAGACCCTAAAGATTATGCTGACCGCTTGGAACACGATAGGGGAATTATGAAAGAATTGAATTCACTCAATGTTGATCTTGTTGTCCTTGCAGGATATATGAGGATAATAAAGGACAAAGGTTTACTAGGATCCTACAGGGGAAAGATGATAAACATACACCCTTCATTGCTTCCGGCTTTCCCAGGAGCGCATGCACAGAAGGATGCGTTTGAATACGGTACGATTGTTTCCGGTTATACTATACATTTTGTTGATGACAGCCTGGATGGAGGAGCTGTTATATACCAAGAGGCTGTTGACATAAGTGATTGTAGTACTGGAGAAGAGGTTTCACTGAAAATACTTGAAAGAGAACATATTGGACTCCCTCTTGTCGTTGACTCGTTTTCTAAGGGCAAATATGAGATCAATGGAAGAAAAGTGTCTTACAAAAAATATTAGGGGATTGGATGGATGAGCTTAAGACAAAAGTAGATAGACTGATTAATGATAAGTCTGCGCTTGAGAAACGGATAGAGGAGACCGGGGGGAGTAAGGCCTACAAAGCACTTGATATCTGTAGAAGGATAAGGGAACTAATAGGAAATATGGAAACACTTGATGGAAGAACTGAAGACGTTGAAAAGGGAGACATAGCAACAAAGATAAAATTCTCAAGAAAGGTAAAGAAGGTTGGAAGGGAATTCTGGAGAATTGTCAATGAGATAAACGGACTCTATGAGAAAAAGGAGCTCCAGGAGAGCCATTCCAAAATTCTCGGAAAAGCAATGGAACACATAAAGGTAAAGAAATTCAGAGAAGCGAAATCAGTTCTGGGAGAACTTAAAGAACTTGAGACCCTCTTCTCAGAGATGGCCAGAATAGATGATCAACTAAATGAAATAGAAAAGGTTATTGACACGAAAATAGATTCACTAAAGGATAGTATTTATGAACTTAAGGAAATTCGAAGCATAGATGACCTTGAGAAAAAAAAGAAGAGATACGATGAGATAACCTCTTTGCTAAATGTTTATAGTAGCTGGAGAGAAGAGCAAATTTCAAAACTAAAGAAAACGCCAGCACTGAAACTTGTATCTGTTAGCTCTTCTGACCCCGGGTTGTTTGAGCTTGGTTTTCCAAAACCAAAGGATATGCTTTCTTTTGATGAATTCGAAGATTTTCTTAAGATCTCCGGATTGAAGGAGCAGCCGGAGGAGATTCTTGAGATGGCAGACATGGAGATGAAACTGCTTAAGAGAAAGGTAAAGGATCAGCACCTCTTCAGAAGGCTTGTGAGTGAGAATATCGATTGGCTTAGGTCGGTATCAGAGTTGGAAAACAGCGAGTTTCTTGTCTTCGATATGGGCAATGAAAAGAGAAAGAACAAGATAATGGATGCTGTTCGTGCATCAAAGAATTCGGAGGTGGAGAAAAAGGTGAGTAAGGTCTGTGAGGTGCCTCACGAGGAATATGAGGATCTGGAACGGGCGGCACTATCATACGAGAAAAAAAAGAAACTTGAGGGAACGTATACTGATTTTAATGCTGAAAAAATGAGCGTTGAATTGGAAAAAATAATGGGGATTAAAACTCGTTTAGACAAAAACAAAAGGAAAAAATAGCTAAAATGTCAGTTGAAAAAGGTAATAGAAAATAAAAAAAGAGATTTTAGGGAAGATACGGGTAAAAAGAGATAATAAAAGGCTTTTTCAGCTGAAAAAAGACGTATGGTGTTTTTTTATCTAAAAAAAAGGATTCTTTTCTTTTTTAGGGTTTTAAAAGATAAAAGAAAAGTGTAGCCTCCCCATGGGCTCTTTTTATGCCTGAAAGCGGAAAATAACCTCGTAGAATAGGTTTCAAAAACACTAAGAAAAAGCGAACTTTCTCTTGCTTTCGGAGTGAACGTGTATTTCAAGCAAAAGGTTTATAAACCCTATAAATAGTATGTCTATCTGCGCAAGACCACAACAGGTAGTATGTCAACGCACAAAAAAATAACGAGGTGAGTATATATGCCCTTCAACTCAAAAATAAAGAAATTGCGTAAACGGGATGGACGCGTTGTTGAGTTTGACCAGATAAAGATATCCAATGCTATATTCAAAGCAGCCAAGGCAGTTGGAGGGAGCGATAGAAAACTTGCAGATTACCTAGCTGACAAAGTTCTGATTGCCCTTGAGAGGAAATTTAAGAGCTGGGAAGTGCCGGAGATTGAGGATGTACAGGATATTGTGGAAAAAGTGCTCATAGAGGAAGGGCATGCGAAGACAGCCAAAGCATACATACTTTACAGGGACCAGAGAGCGAAGATAAGGGAAACCAAAATGGTCGTGGATTATATTGACAGGACCATAGACAGCTATCTTAGAAGGAGTGATTGGAGAGTTAATGAGAACAGCAACTCCGCATATTCTCTTTCAGGCCTTCTTATGCACGCAGCAGGCACTGTTGTTGCAAACTATACACTGAGCAACATATATCCTCCTGAGATAAGTGAGGCGCACAAAAACGGAGATATACATATACATGATCTTTCAATGGGTATTTCAGGTTACTGCGCAGGATGGAGCCTTAGACAGCTTGTAACCGAAGGATTCAATGGGGTTCCTGGGAAGATAGATTCAAAGCCCCCAAAACACCTTAACTCTACACTCTGGCAGATGATAAACTTCATGGGTACACTGCAGAATGAATGGGCAGGCGCACAGGCTTTCAGTTCGTTTGATACTTACCTTGCCCCGTTCATAAAATCAGATAACCTAGAATACAAAAAAATCAAACAGGCGCTACAGGGATATGTGTTTAACATGAATGTCCCAAGTAGGTGGGGAGGCCAAACTCCGTTCTCCAACATAACCATTGATTGGACTGTTCCGGATGATATGGAAAGCAGGAAAGCGGTTGTTGGCGGAAAGGAACAGAATTTTACATATGGTGATTGTGTCGATGAGATGGCACTGCTAAACAAAGCATTCATAGAGGTAATGACTGAGGGAGATGCAAATGGAAGGGCGTTCACATTCCCAATACCAACATACAATATAACAAGGGATTTCGATTGGGATGATGAAAACGCGCACCTTCTTTTTGATGTGACTGCAAAATACGGTCTTCCATATTTCCAAAACTTTGTAAACAGTTCTCTGAAGCCAAGTGATGTTAGAAGTATGTGTTGCAGACTGCAATTAGATACAAGGGAGCTGAAGAGCAGAGGAGGAGGATTGTTCGGTGCTGGTGAGATGACTGGATCAGTGGGTGTTGTAACAATAAATCTGGCCCGTATAGGATATCTCTCAAAGAACGAAAACCAATTCCTTGAGCAACTGGATAGGCTTATGGAACTCGCAAGTAGATCGCTTGAGATAAAGAGGGATGTTGTCCAGCGAAACATAGACAACGGACTTATGCCTTATTCAAAGAGGTACATGCGCAACTTGAACAACCATTTCTCAACAATAGGAATTAACGGAATGAATGAGGCACTTCTAAACTTTATGCAAGCAGGAATAGCAACGAAGGAGGGAAGATCGTTCACACTGCGGGTTCTTGATCATATGAGGGAAAAATTCAGAGAATTCCAAGACAGAACAGGTGTCCTTTACAACCTAGAGGCAACCCCTGCTGAAGGGACAAGCTACAGGTTTGCAAAGATAGACAAGCTCAAATACAAGGATATAATAACCTCCAATGAAGAGGCGTTCAGAAACGGAGCTTCACCATATTACACCAATTCAACGCAACTTCCAGTAGGATACACTGACGATCTGTTTGAAGCACTTGAGCATCAGGACGAACTTCAGACAAAGTACACAGGAGGAACAGTTTTCCATGGATTTGTCGGTGAGAAGATAAGTAGCCCAGAAGCATGTGGAAAGCTAGTAAAGAGGATAGCCCACAACTTCAGGCTCCCATACTACACAATAACCCCAACATTCAGTGTTTGTCCAGAACACGGATATGTATCTGGAAGGCACTTCAATTGCCCAAAACCTAAGAACGGAGGCTCTGATAACTGCAATAGGAGCTGTGAAGTATATAGTAGAGTTGTTGGTTATTTCAGACCAGTGCAGAACTGGAACCTCGGGAAGAAGCAGGAGTTCAGTGACAGGAAGGAATATCGGGAAGTCGCTTCAGTTGCAAGTAAATACGGAGCAAGGGTAACCGTAAGGTAGATTCGTTGCACATAAAAGGATTTCAGACTTCTGTAATAGACTATCCTGATAATATCTGCATAACTGTGTTCACAGGAGGATGCAACTATAGGTGCCCTTTCTGCCAGAACCCGGATCTTGTTCTTAGAAGCCATGAAGTAAAGGATATAGACATTGAGACTGTTTTAGAGAAGATAGAGACAAGAAAGAATCTTATTGATGGAGTCACCCTTACTGGTGGAGAGCCGCTTATGCAGAAGGATATCGGTTATTTCCTTACAAGAGTTAAGGACCTTGGTCTGAGTAACAAGCTCGATACAAATGGATCT
>CAZYPB010000001.1:37857-54098 GCA_964649265.1 Microcaldota archaeon | reverse complement strand
ATTAGCATCACAGTACTTGGAACCTCACACATTATCCATATTTTGAAGTCCCTGTTTTGCTTAAGACCTTCGGACTCTAAGATTTCCTTTACTGCCTTGAACTCATCCAATGTCCTAACGAATGGAATCATAAGCCACAGGTTCTTCAGTTTGTATTCCTCACGAACCTTTTTTATTGCCTCAATCTCGAGTTTGAATACATCTGGTTCGGATATATATCTTGAACATCCCCTGTAACCTATCATTGGGTTTGATTCCTGTGGTTCGTATTTGTCTCCGCCTTTCAGGTTCCTGTATTCGTTTGTCTTGAAGTCAGTTGCTCTGTAAACAACTGGCCGTGGATAGAATGCAACACATATCCTGCGCATTCCCTCCGCAACCTTTTCAGTGAATTCATTCCCCCTGTTCTCTTCTATCAGTTTGCGCGGATGTTCTCCAAGGGCTGCAATCATGAATTCTGCTCTAAGTAGCCCAACGCCGTCACATGGGTGTTTTGCCACCTTTTCAGCTAGATCAACCTCTGCTAGATTTACGTATATCTTTGTTCCTGTTATTGGAGTGTATTCCACGTGTGCCTTTTCCGCTGGATCCTCATGCACTTCCTCTTCCTCAAATTGGACATTGCCTTCATAGACAACTCCCCTGACTGCATCAACTGTTATTATCATCCCATCCTTGAGTACACTTGTTCCTGTCTTTGTTCCAACAATACACGGAACACCGAGTTCTCTTGAAACTATTGCCGCATGGCATGTGGCTCCTCCTGCATTGGTTACTATTGCTGCTGCCTTTTTCATGGCAGGAACAAAGTCTGGGGTCGTCATATCTGTGACGAGAACCTCTCCATCCTTCATGATATTTAACTGGTCTGGAGTTGGTACGAACTTAACTGGGCCCTTTCCGATTCCAGGGCTTGCTCCTAGTCCCTTTACAAGAATCTTTGCCTCAGCAGGTTTCACAGAATCTCCCATGTTTGCACCTCCTTTCTTAGCGGTGGACTTTGCAGTATCCTTTTTCTCAACCTTAAACTCTTTTTTCTTAAGAGTTGTTATTGGTCTGCTCTGAACAAGGTAGAGATCGCCCTCAGAATACGCCCATTCCATGTCCTGTGGTTTTCCATAGTGTTCCTCTACCTTCCTCCCTAAACCGGCAAGTTCAACGATCTCGTCATCCGTAAGCTTCTGCTTCTCCTTGAACTCTTCTTTTATGTTTACTTTCTCGTTTCCCTTATCCAGTTTTGTAAGCATCCAGTCCTGCCTTGCGATGTTCTTCTCAACTATTGAAAGATCATCCTTGGCGACAACATACCTATCGGGGGTTACTGAGCCTGAGACAACAACCTCCCCCAAACCATACGCTGCCTCTATGACTATCTTGGATATATCGTTTGATATTGGGTCGACACTGAACATTACTCCTGAGCGTTCTGATTGAACCATTAGTTGCACAACTGCAGATAGCCCTACTTTCATGTGGTCAAAGCCCTGTTCCTGTCTGTAGAAAATAGCTCTTGGGCCGAATAATGAGGCCCAGCATTTCTTTACTGCATGCACAACCTCGTCCTGGCCTTTCACATTAAGGTATGTTTCTTGCTGCCCTGCAAAACTTGCTTCAGGAAGATCCTCTGCTGTTGCCGAGCTCCTTACTGCAACGAAAACCTCTTGAGCTGGTGATGGGATGGTTGCACCACACATGTTGTTGTATGCATTCGTTATGTCATCAACTATGTCCTTTGATATTGGAGCCTCCATTATGGCCTTCTTTATTTGAGTTGAAACGTCGTTCAGCTGGTCCGTGTTCTTCACTTCCAGGCCTTTCGTTAGGTTCTGAATTATCTCGTCTATCTTGTTCTCCTTTACAAATTTGAAATACGCATCACTTGTTGTAACAAAACCAGGTGGCACTGGCAACCCTGCCCGGGTCATCTCTCCTAGATTTGCTCCCTTGCCTCCAACAACTGCAACAGAGTCCTTATCAACTTCCTTGAAAACAACAACATTCTTCATATATTTCACCATCCGCTAGGAATCAATCTAAACAATAATAGGTTTGGTTGGTTTGTTTTTAACTCTTTCTGTAAGGAGGATGACTTTATTCAACTATCGTATAGTTGTAGATCATGTCTCCAACGACCCGGGCGTCTGCTGTAACGATTATCTTTCCGCCTGTTTCGTTGGTGTATTCAAGTAGGTTTGTGTGGTCTCTTCCTAATACCCTGAATGAATTTCCCAGGGGATCGTAGACCTTTTCATTTATTCTTATAGTCATATTCCTATAGTAGAAGAACACGGCATTTTCAAGGGATGCGTTGAAGAATTCCTCTGAGAAGTCATCTGTTTTGAAATCAACCCTAAGATATGACAGCGGATACCCCATAGTAATATTCTCTGCTTCGAGATAGGGGGATAGATCGCTTTCTAGAATAGAAGAGTTTGTGAAGCTCTCGTTAATCGCCAATCCCATGTCTCCAACTTCCACAACATAGGAAAAGTTTTCTTCCCGTATATCTGAAACCTGTTCCTCTGAGAGTTGTTTACTGAAAATAACTGTGCTGTTTAATATCCTGTAAAGATTTACATCACCATACCTATTTGATATGTATTCCTCAGTTTTGTTTGGATCAAAATCCCTGTCACCCCAGGATAAGACTCCGATTGCAGTGTGTTCTGGAAACAGTTCGATTATCTCTCCCCTTAAGAGAAAACGCACATTAATTGGAACAATATCGTATTTTCCCTCAACTATCTTTCCATCGTAAAGTGATGCTGTTATCCGCAGACCGACAGTGTAACCAACAGGTATTGCTGGGTCCAGATCAAGTTTTATCCTCTGTACGGGTATATCCAATGTCCCACTTTGTGTCGCAAATTTAATGGGCTCTGAGAACGTTAGCTCGGCTGAAGCAAATAGGGTCAGGTTAAGTGATGAAAGTTCCTGTACAACCTGCGATATGTTTGCATCCCTGCCAAGGTTAAGTACAATCCCGTTCTGTAATGGAGAAGTATAATCAACCAGTCCCTGTTTCTTCAGTTTGTCAACCTTATCCTGTAATTCGGGATGTTGCCCTATAACTGAAACAGATGGACCGAGTGCTCCACTGTAGGAAGTAACTGTCGCATTAGCATTCGCTATTCCGAGAATTGCTTGCTGGGTTGTGGTTTGAGTATTATCATCAACTCCGACAGGTGGGGCCGACTGAAATGCAAATATCTCCAAAAGAAAAGCAAGCACTAGGGCGATTACACCGATTTTAACCAATGGACTATCTCTTGCAAACCAAGACATGCTTTCATCTTTTCAAAACTAAGTTTTAAATTCCTATTGATGATGTTCGGTCACTCCAACTTGGGCCCATCAACTGAACCATCGTTGTTGTAGCCCCTTTGCTCCCAGAATCCCCTGTATGTTGGGTCATTGCTAAGTTCTATTCTTGTAACCCATTTGATCCACTTATACCCCCACTTATCCTCCGCAACAAGCTGGAACGGGAATCCTCTTTGGGGAGGAAGGGTTACGTTGTTCACCTCGTACGCAAGGAGTATGTTGTTCTCCCTTATGTAATCAAGTGGAAGAGATGTTGCGTATCCATCACTTGCATGGAATATCACCGTATTTGCTCCTTGCTTTGCATTTGCGCTATCAATTAGATCGCTTACCAGTATCCCTTTCCAAAGCAGGGTGACATCCCATCCCTCAACACAATAAAGTGTCACTATCTTTGAATACTTCTGCCTGTCCAGAGCCTGCCCATATGTGAGGTTGAGGTGGTTCTGTACAAGTCCTGTGATCTCCAGCCTGTAGCTCTCAACATCTATGTACTGGGGCCCTTTATTGAATTTTCCCTGAAATCATTTATTGATGAGAGCTTCTCCCCTTTGTAATCCACAACCTCTGTATCATTTAGTTCAATTACATCTTTCTGCGCGCAGCCAAGGAAAAGCAGAGCAAGTGCTAGAGCAATAACTATTCTCATAATTGAGGTATACGGCAACATGTTTTTATATTAGACCATACCAAGGAAAAGTATGGAAGAAAGGCAGTGGGTAGTGTTGGGGCTCGTGGTAATTGGAATAGTCGTGCTTTGGTACGTTGCCAACAAGCCAGATGTTACAAGTGAATATGATGCAAGGAACTTCGTTATAAACGACGCAACAACGAAATACCCTGAAGCCGAAATAAAGGTTGTCTCGAGCAATTTTACAAACAACAGCTGGAAGATGAAGGTAAAAGCAACACTTGGGCAGAACACCCCGTGCCCAGAGAGAATACATCTGTATTACGATTATCCTGCGCTTCAATTTACAACAAGACCTCCAGAGCATATAACAAAGAACTGTGAGGTCTGTGTAAATGCACCAGAATGCATACTTGTTTTCCCAGAGGAAGCGCTGATAGCATCCCATACTCTTAGCGGGACCGAAGTTGTAAAAGGATTCCTGGAACAAACTCCCGAAGCAACTGGAAAGGCGTCGTTTCTTGTTTCGTATGGAAACTACGAAAACGTTTGGCAGGTTGAATGGGGAAAATGGGATGGACCTGAGGTTCAGGGAATCTATGCGATAATGGATAAGAACGGCCGTGTCCTAGAGATAGGAGATTGGGGAAGTGACAGCGCATAATAACGTTATTCGACTATTGCCGAATGCCACTTCGTAAAGTTTAAAAGTATTTACTGGCATAAGAAAAGCCGTATTGACATGGAAAGGTTAAGATTGAAAATGGCTGGAGAGATATCCTTATCTGACAAGCCTGGGGCAACAATGAAGAAATGGAGAGAGATATTCGGAATCACACAGGCTGAGCTTGGGAAATACCTTAAGATAGGAACCTCAACAATAAGTGATTACGAGGGAGATAGGAGGAAATCTCCGGGAATAGGCGTTATAAAGAGATTTGTCGAGGCAATTATAGCAATAGATGTGAAGGAGGGAGGAACCACTGTTAGGAGGTTCTCTGAAGCAGACTCAACCGAGAATTATTTTGAACTAAAAGAGTTCTCAAAAAGCCTGAGCGGAACAGATTTCGCAAAACTGATAAATGGGAAGACGGTTGTGAACGGAAGCCTTCTTCCTGAGAAGAGGGTTTATGGATATACCCTTATAGACAGCATAAAGGTAATACTTGACCTTCCGTACGAGGACTTTCCAAAACTTTATGGGTCAATGGCTGAGAGAGCATTCATATTCACCAAGGTGAGTACCGGTAGATCTCCACTTGTTGTAATCAGAGTGACTCCCATGAAACCAAGTGTGATTGTGCTTCATGGACTCACGAAAATGGACAGGCTTGGAATGAAAATAGCGCAGAAGGAGAGAATACCTGTCATCTGCACAAGAAGGGATCTCGAAAATGTGAAAAACGATCTTGCAATAGTGTGATACTATGATTGGAATATGTGGTTATGGAATATATGTTCCCAGATACCGAATAAAGGCAGATGAGATAGCAAGGATATGGGGAGAGGAACCTGAGAGGATAAAGAAGGGCCTAGGCATATTGGAGAAGAGCGTCCCCCATCTTGATGAGGATGCTGCAACAATGGCAGTTGAGGCTGCCAGGAGGGCAATATATCATTCAGGTATTGAATCAAAGGATATTGGTGCTCTGTTTGTTGGCTCTGAATCACACCCTTATGCCGTTAAACCAACTGCCACAATAGTAGCTGAAGCAATAGGTGCAACACCCCACCTTACTGCAGCTGATTTTGAGTTTGCATGCAAGGCAGGAACAACTGCGATTCAGTGCTGTATGGGGATGTGCGGCTCTGGGATGATAAACAATGGATTAGCAATAGGAACAGATACATCACAATCGAAGCCAGGAGATGCACTTGAGTACAGTGCTGGGGCTGGGGCTGCTGCATTCATTATATCTGAAAAGGATGTTATTGCTGAGATCGAAGGTACCTATTCCTACACAACCGATACTCCAGATTTCTGGAGAAGACAACATGCTGAATACCCAAGCCATGGGGGAAGATTCACCGGGGAACCTGCTTATTTCAAGCATGTAACAAGCGCAACAAATGGACTTATGAAAAAGATGGATATGAAACCTGATGATTTCGATTACGCCGTATTCCATCAACCGAATGGAAAGTTCCCATTGAGAGTTGCAAAGATGCTCGGTTTTAAGAAAGAGAAGACAGAAGCAGGACTTGTTACGCCAGTTATAGGAAACACGTATTCAGGAGCATCTGTCATAGGACTCTCAGCAATACTTGATGTGGCAAAACCTGGAGAGAGAATACTTGTTACTTCTTTCGGGAGCGGTGCTGGGAGCGATTCATTTTCAATAAAGGTAACAGAGGAGATAGAGAAGAAGCGAAGTAGGACAATTACGTTCGAGAACATAATAAAGGATAAGTATTACCTTGAGTATTCTTTCTATGTAAAGCACAGGAAAAAACTCAAGGGGCTATAATGGTGAGTGGATGAGAAGAGTTGCTATAGTTGGAGTCGGGATGACAAAATTCGGTGAGGACTGGAATAGAGGTTTCAGGGATCTCATATTAGAGGCAGGGATAAAGGCATTAGAAGATGCGAACATGAAAGGAGATGAGATTGACGCTCTATATGGGGGAACCATGGCTGCTGGCAGATTGATAGGCCAGGAACACATAACTGCACTCATTGCGGATAATATGGGACTTAACCCAATACCTGCAACGCGAGTAGAAGCAGCATGTGCTTCAGGAGGGGTTGCGCTTAGAACAGGATATCTTGCAGTTGCATCAGGAGCTCATGATAATGTTGTTATAGGTGGAGTGGAAAAGATGACGGATGTCTCGGTTGAGGAGGCAACAAGTGCTCTCGGTGGAGCAGGCGACCAGGAATGGGAACTATTCGTGGGTGCAACGTTCCCGAGCGTATATGCACTTATGGCAAGGAAACATATGGACGAATTCGGAACAACGGAAGAGCAGATGGCAAGTGTTGCTGTGAAAAACCATTCGAATGCAGCAAAGAATCCTTTTGCGCAGTTCCAGAGGGAGATAAGACTTGATGATGTTATGAAATCGAAGGTTGTTGCTTCTCCACTGAAGGTTTTCGATTGCAGCCCGATAACAGATGGCGCGGCTGCGGTAATACTTACGCCTCTTGAAAATGCAAAGAGATACACGGATACGCCTGTTGAGATTATTGCTAGTTGTCAGGCAAGTGACACACTCGCACTAGCAAGCAGGGACACGATAACTTCTCTCAATGCAACAAAAGTAGCTGCGAAAGAAGCATTCAAAATGGCAAAACTGAAACCAAAAGATATTGATCTCGCGGAAGTACATGACTGTTTTACAATTGCCGAGATAATGGCAATTGAAGACATCGGTTTCTTCAAGAAAGGAGATGGTGGAAAGGCTGTTGAGGAGGGGAGAACCAAGCTAAACGGAGAGATAACAGTAAACCCGAGCGGAGGACTTAAGGGATGCGGACACCCGGTTGGTGCAACTGGTGTGAAGCAGGCAGTCGAGGTAACATGGCAATTAAGAGGACAATCACATGCAAGACAGGTTGAGAATGCTGAAATAGGGATGACCCACAATGTAGGGGGAAGCGGGGCGACATGTGTTGTCAACATAATGAAAAGAGGGTGATGGTATGCCAGTTAAATCATGGAGAAGAATCAGGGAAAGATACGGACTTATTGGAAGTAAGTGCGAGACATGTGAAACATACTATTTCCCAACAAGACACTTTTGTAAGAAATGCAGGAGAAAGGGAAAGATAGTGGCCCATTCATTCAAAGGAACAGGAAGGATATTTACATTCAGCGTTGTGACAAGCCCACCGAGTGGATTCAAATTAGAATCTCCCTACATGATGGCGATAATTGAACTCGATGAAGGAGCCAAACTAACTGCACAGGTTGTTGACTGGCAGGGGAACAGAGAACCTAAGATTGGAGATCGCGTTGAGGTAGTATTTAGAAAAATACAGGAGAGCAGCCCAGAGGGGATAATACACTATGGTTTTAAGTTCAAGCCTGTTTCTGCATGCACACAAAGAGATAAGAGAGGGCTTTGTTTAGAGTAATTAATCCAAACGAACGCAGAATGTTGTCCTATAAACTCTCTGTCCATCTTTTACTCCAAACAATTTGTTCGATGTAGTGAATTTCTTTCCAAAAGAAGAAAGAACCTCAAGTGCCTTTTCCTTTGAGACAACATATATATCAGGACCTTCTTTCAGCTCCTCTATTTTTGCAATTGATGTTTTTCTTTCCAGATCAGTTATTACCTTTTTTCTCTTTCTCTCAACCATTTCCTTTTTTCCGCGGAGCTGTATTATCGCTTCATAGTATCCAGAGCTAACTCTTGAGCACTCAGTACAAAGCTCTCCCTTGAATTCAATGCTCAGTTCTTTTTTTATTTTTATGAATGAGTTATCCGTTTCTATAACAAATGTTACTGACGGTGTGCCTTCAAGTGAAACGTATGCTTTAGAGTACCTCCCTCTGCATTTTGAAATTATTAGTGCTTCCAGGTTCTTTTTATTTTTTGAAATCCACCCCCTTGTTTTTATTTTGTCACATGAGCGACATACTGAAATATCTAATCTCTCAGGGGCGAAAACATCTATTTTTGATGAATAGCAATCTATGCAGAACCCCTTTATGAATTTTTTTTTCGAACTTCTTGCTCCGCATTTCGGACATACCTGATCCATGTGTTCTAAAAAGATGCAGAATATTTATAATTATTCTTAGTCTAACTAAGTTTATGTATGAAGACGAGCTCGTATCCGCAAATTCAGAAGTGAGGTATATCTCCTTGGAACTGATGAAAATCGCTTCCAGGGAAAAAAGAAGTTTCGAAGAAGTGGCCAAAGAATTCGTGGACAACGTGTATTACCTACATACCCTGATAAAGGATGGACAAACGGGCATTGTCAAAAAAAAGGCGACCAGAAAATAAGCGGCCATTGAAACAACTGCTTCATTTTAGTTAGCTTTATATGTCGCTATTGTTCAAAAGAATGCAATGGTTAAAGTAGGTTCTGAAGAGAATGCAGTTAAATTAACTAGCGTACTTGGTACTCTCCCTTCAAGAAGGAAAACGTTCATGGGCCTTCTTGCGATGGGGTTCCTATTCGGAGTACTGACTCATCTAGTCTTACCAGTTGAACAGACGGATGCATATTACTTTATACTTGGAATAATAGAGAGGGGAACCAACGGTTTTTTCTTGATCTCCCTTCCGGCCATACTCTCTGCATTCACATTCACCCTAATAAAGAGAGTTGCACTTAGGAAATCGCTCTTCATAGCATTTGTTTGTTCACTTGTATATGTACTGTTCTATTATATTACACTTGCAAGCCAGGGGAATGGAGTAACTGCTGACGTTATGTTTGTTGGTTACGGACTCGCCTTTGTTGTTTGGTATCTTGTTGCAAGAGTGTTCTTCAATCTTCACTGGTATACTTCATTTGTGCTTTCAGTTACCCAACTTGTTTACAACGCGAGCTTTCTTCTAATAGGTAAACTGGTATTTGTGAGCACAGATCCAGCTGCAACTGTGATAAAAATATACTTCTCTGCTCTTGCTTTTCTTGCTGCGCTTTACGCTGTTTTCTGGCTTATAGACGCACCCATGCGAAGGAACTTCGGGGTTTCTGGAATAAAGGCAATAAGCCTTTTCATGGCGCAGTGGATGAGCAAATCAAAAGATCTGGAGGGAATGTTTGAGAGCGTTGGGGAGGAGATAGAGACAATAGTCAATGTTATGATGTTCAAAAGAAAGAACAAAAACTGTCTTTTTGTCACGCCATATGTCCACTACGGTCCGTTCGGAAATCTTGGTGGAAGCGAGTTTCCATACCTCATAGCCAAAAGTTTGGAGAAAGAAACTGGCAGTGATGTATTTGTGTTCCACGGAACAGCAACTCATGATTTCAATCCTGTTTCCTCTGATGAGATAATACCTATTCTAGAGGGATGCAGAAAAGCACTTTCAAATATGAAAATTGGAAAGGGTGTGGGAAAGATAGTCACAGGAAAAGCAGGGACATGTAAAGCAAACTGTATAATGGTTAATGACAGCTGTTTTGTTGGTTTGACTAGAGCGCCCAGAACAACTGAGGATGTTGATTTTGCATTGGGGATGTCAATAAGATACATGGGTATATCCATGGGAATGAAAGAAGTCGGGGTTATTGACGCACACAACGCAGAGACAGGCGAGATAACCCGAGTACATATGGGCGACCCAGTCGGGTTTGAGTACATGGATTCTGTGAAGCATGCTCTTGAACACGATGGAGCGCAAAACAGTATGAAAATAGGTATACATATTGACGATATGGCAGGTGTTTCAGAGGGATCAATAGGCATGGGTGGACTTAAGACCGCCGTATTCCAAGTTAAGAAAAAACTATTTGCAACCATACTCTTCGACGCAAATGGAATACTCCCAGGATTCAGAAGAGAGATAATAAACGCAATAAGAGAGACTGGGTTTACTGATTGTGAGGTTTATACGACAGACACGCACAGTGTCAATACAGTAAGCGGGGTGCTTAATCCCCTTGGGGGTAAGGAAAGCGAAGAGGTTGTTGAAAGAGTTGTCCAGAGCGTCATGAGTGCAAAGAAAGACCTATCTGAATTTCAAGCAGGGATGAGAACAGAGAGGATAAAGATAAAGGTATTCGGAACTCAGCAGTCCTCTGAATTACTTGGTACTGTTAATTCTATAGTGGCCGTAACAAGACTTGCCATACCAACTCTCTTCTTTTTAACTGCACTTTTTGTACTGTGGGGGATAACAAAGCTTTAAGTTACCCCGATCAAAAGTGTATGGGGTGGTTTTGTGGAATATAGGATAGATGGAACTATTATGCAAACCCTTACTGTTGAATTAGAGAGTGGTGAATGCGTTTATTCTGAAAGCGGAGCAATGGGATGGATGAGTGAGAACATAGAGATGAAAAGCGAAATGAAAGGAGGAATAGGTTCCGCTTTGGGAAGAGTTTTTTCAGGAGAGTCACTTTTCATAGTTAATTACACTGCAACGGGTTCTAAGGGAGTTGTAACATTCGCAAGTGATTTCCCGGGAAAGATACTGGAGTTCGACCTAGCAGGCGGGCAGAAGATGATATGTCAGAAGGATTCCTTTTTTGTTGCTCAGATGTCTGTAAAACTGAGGACCCATTTCAAGAAAAGGCTCGGAGTGGGTCTTTTTGGAGGAGAAGGTTTCATACTCCAGGAAATAGAGGGACCGGGTAAAGTCTTTGTGACCCTGGACGGAGAGATAACTGAAATGGCTCTTGAGGATGGACAGATACTGAAGGTTGACCCAGGAAGCGTAGCCATAATGGAACCCAGCGTCAGGTTTGATATAGATATTGTAAAAGGAGTTAAGAACATCCTGTTTGGCGGGGAAGGGCTTTTCCTTGCAACCCTCAAAGGACCAGGGAAGATATGGTTGCAAAGTATGCCTATCCCAAACCTTGCTGGGGCAGTTTCGCGCTATATAAAAGTGAAGGGTAAATAGATGGATGAAAGAACAGAGTTTGTTGTTAAGATAATTGTTTCAGTACTTTTGTCACTGTTGGGATCGGTTTTCCTTGCTCTGTTTTACATAAGCTACCTTCCAGTATATCTCTTTGTTTTTGTATTCGCTGGGCTGATAAGCTTCTTCTATTTTCTACTTGACGTCCTTTATACTGCATATATGATAACTGAGGGGCTTTTGTTTCCTAAAAAAAGAAAACGTTATCAAGGGGACTATACGCTTAAGCAAAGTAAGGAAGCAAAATAATATATAATGAAAAGAAAAAAGAAACATATGGATGTTGCGTTTTTCAGTGATACATATCTTCCAAACAAAGATGGGGTTGTGACCTCCATGATAACCTCCAGGACACAGCTGGAGGGATTGGGAAATAAGGTTTATGTTTTCTGTTCAGGCAGTAGAAAGGCTAAAAAGGAAAATGAAGATCCGCGGGTTTTTTACCATACCTCTGTACCATTCAAACCATACCCGGATTATAAGATAGCTCTGTTTCCCTTTATGTCTGAAACAAAGGTCAAAGAGCTTGATGTTGATCTCATACATTGCCATGGTTTAGCAACAATGGGTCTTGCTGCAGCATGGACTGCTAGAAGATTGAAAAAACCCCTTGTGACTACGTTCCATACCCTTGTTCCTGAGGCAGTACATTATGTTTCCAGGGGAAGGGCAATGAAGACTCTTACAAAGGGAATGGCATGGAGATATCTCTGTTGGTTTCTTTCGCAATCAGACCTGGTGATAAGCCCAAGTGGAATAATAAAGAGAGTATTGAAAGAAAAAGGAATAGACAGCGAGGTTGTTCCAACTGGAATAAACATAAAGAGATTCAATACCAAGATAGATGGAAGTGGTGTTAGGAAAAGACTAAAACTTGAGGATAAACACATGGTACTCCACGTGGGAAGGCTTGTTAAAGAGAAAAACCTAGATGTTCTGATAAAAGCTTCTTTGATAATAACTGAAGAAATACCCGACACAAGGTTCGTTATTGCGGGCATGGGTCCTGCTCTTAATTATTACAAAAAACTTGTCAAAAGCATGAATGTTGATAATCTATTTGTCTTTAAGGGGTACCTGAAACGGGACCAGTTAGCTAAATATTACGCAGCTTCGGATATATTCGCATTCCCATCTAAATTTGAGACACAGGGACTTGTTGCGCTTGAGGCCATGGCATGTGGGAAGCCTGTGGCTGGCGCAGATTACCTAGCAATAAAAGAACTTGTTAAAGACGGACAGAACGGATACCTATTCAACCCGGATGATCCGGAAGACTGTGCTGATAAGATAATAAAGACGATAAAGGAGAGGAAAAGAATGAAAGAGAAAAGCAGGAAAACAGCAGAGGCCTATTCACTTGAGAAATGTGTAAAAAAGCTTGTTACAGCATATAACAAAGTACTTTGATTATTGTATAAGTCTCTCTATATCTGCCGGTGTTCCTGTCAGAAGCTTACCGTTACGTATGTACATCTTTATAGCTACGAGATACTGATCTGACGAGTAAAGATCGAGGTTGAATTGATCCAATGATTCACGATCCTTGAATACGAGTATTGATTTCCCTTTTTCAAGTGTTTTGAACACCCTGTCCAGAGAGTCTACACCAGTGCATATGTGCACATAGTATCGGTCTCTCCCTGAAACCAGTGTATCGCAATCCTTTCTCTGACCGAAACCAGTGAAATTAACTGAGAGCTTAAGGAACACATCTCTCAGTGATCTGAACACTGCCAGATAATCCAATGGTTTCTGGGACTTCTTCTCCCAATCAGTAAGACCGTAGAATCCTATGGATTCTCGCACAACATCCTTTTTCATAAGCTGTGTTAGTACCTTCTCAAGGTTGTAATCACTTATTAGTATGGATCTTCCTTTGTAACTTATCTTCCTGAATCCATTCTTTATCTCGCCATGTCTTAGTGGCATGTACTGCCAGCTATAATCTGCATTCACTGAATCAAATATCTGCTTTATCTGTTCGACTGACACTGGCACCTTTGTTTTTGAAAGTGGTGGGAAGTCTGGAACATCAAGTTGGTAGAAAACACTTTCTGGTTTCTTTATTACTAACCCCACAACACCAATTATTATGGCTACAACAAACATTATCTGGTATAGTGGGTTGTCCCACCATTCCCTCTTTATTATGTATTTCCTTGAGATCTTCTGTGTGTCCTCGCCTATCCGTATCTGAAAATCATGTTCGCCTTCTGCTATGGGGCCTGAGAAAAGATATACTATCTTACCATCTGTGCTATTGAGAACCTGCTTCTGTCTTTTATCCATGGAGACCTCTATGTTCCTTAGATCAAATGCTTTACCTATGTTCCTCCCATCTACATAGACTTCGAACGTGAATTTTCCCTTCGGCCATGAAGCACCAGTCATCCTAAGAACTATGGATGGGACATGAAGGAATGACTGGGCATATACATAACCCGCATCATCCTCAAGTTTCAGAACATAGTCCCCGGCAGGAAGATCAACAACATAGAATATCTTCTCATTTCTTATCTGCGTAGGTATCGGACCTATTGAAAACTGGGAGATCCTCATTCCGTTCCTGTATGCGACTATCTTCATTGTTTCTGTTCTCTGACTGTTTTCCCTTAGATCCAATGTCATGAAGACCTCGCAACCAAGCTCCTTTCCCTCACTATCTTGCCTTACACAGATGTTTGTTGGTAACGATACATCAACGTGGCTCATTTTCCCTTTAGCTATCAATGGAAAATCAACAAACTGTATCTTAGTAATAATCTCATCATCGAAAGTAGTTGCAGTGAAAAGAAACTCTGCTGTTAGGTTAACTTCGGATGTGTAAGGCTCTGAGAATAATGTTGATATCTCCTCTATTCTGTTCTTTTTTTCTTTGTTTGTGACGATATATGGAGTCGTAAGAGTTGTTTCAGTACTTAGCCATGTTATGTTTCGTATAACCCCAAATATATCATGAGCTGCATCTATTCCGCTCTTTGACCATCCATCATCAAGAGTTGCAGGGAATACAACTAGATGCCCTGTTCCTCTTTTGAGAACAGATATGCCTGAGTGATACACTTTTGCATTCCTTAGAGAATATCCTGGATTCTGCATTGTGAATCCGTCAGTTAGGCTTGTGCGATAAGATTGTTGGTAATTTATCTCCAGTTTCTTCAGTAATGATGTATCTGTTATCATTATCTCTGATTCGTTTTGCGGCAGTACCCCTGAGTCAAACTCTGCCCCCACATATATTATTGTGCTTCCTACTTTCAGCAGATTGCTTATGCTGAATTTTGGGTTATCCAGACCTAGAAACGCAGATGGAACACGGCCCGAGGGTACAACAAGAATCATCGAAGTATTGGGCATATGCATAAGCTGGGAGATATGGAGTTCCTTTAGTCCAAGCCCAGAGTCGGAAAGACGTTTTTGCAGATTAACCCTGAACTCATTGAAATGTCGTGCATTGTCTCTCCTTGAGTTAAGAAGTACAATGTGGTCTGGTATTTCGTTTGAGTACAGCCTCATCTCAGTAGTTGATTTCTTAACATGTGATGCATTCAAAGCTATTGTTGCATATGCTCTTAGGTCTGATTTGAAGGATATTACTTCAGTATCTGATATCATATATTCGTAACTGGCATTGTAATCTGGTTGTGTTGTGGGTGGTGCGACTATTGATGGAAATAGTGTTAGGAATATGAGAAGACCAAAGCCAGCTATAACTCCGAACAAAATACAATACCTGAGGATTTTGAAAAACAGTGCTTTGATATTAACTGGGGGCCTTGTTTTTTTCTTTCCTTTTTTCTCTGCCCCGAACATGTGCTTGAAGACAAGTTTTATGTTAGTAAGTGAGAGCTCATCTGGGTGTGTTGCTTTGTATTTCTTAAGATCATTATATGGTTTTTTTATGAAGAATATATACGATTTTTTTGTTATCCTTGTTGCTGGATCGAAAATGTCTTTTTTTCTTGGTTTTTGGGCTTCCATTTGATCACTTAGATGAGTCTACTTTCTCACTTCAAGGATGCCCTCGTCGACCATTTTTCTAAGTACCTGCTCAACCCTTGTCTCTGAGACCCTGAATATCTTAGAGAACTCTAGTACATTTATCTCGTTTTTGTGTTCTGTTATCCACTGCTGTAATTTCATCATGAGGACTTCATCCGAATATGTTTCCGCATCCTTTACTCTTAAGAGAAGTTCGTCTATCCTTGATTTCAGTTCGATGTTTTCCTTTCCTAACTTATCATTGCTCTTTCTCATCTCCACGACCTTTTTTGAAAGAACCTTCTTCTCGTTCAAAAGAGCATCGTATTTCGCATAGATCTCATCATAGGAAGAAGAGATGTATTCAGACATGTCTTTTAGTGTGTATTCTATTAGTTGGTATAGCTGTGCATTATCTATTTTGTATGAATCCTGAAGAAGTGAGACAAGATCCAGGAAGAACCGGATTATATCTATTCTCCTCTTTTTAGGGCTCATACCCGGGGTGAATGTGTAAAGGACATCTATTGAGTCCTTTCTTAGGTAAATTAATGAAAACAAATATGGGTTTTTCTGTATGTCTCTGCTCTCCACGTTAAGTGCTGCAAGAAAATCTCCCTGTGGGATTATTGATAGAAATTTCATGGATGCAAGTTTATTCGATACCTCATCTGTTGACTTCAGCATCTTTCCGCTTACCCTGAAACCATCTGCATTTGGCTGTGATAACTCGTCAGCACTTTCCTTT
>CAZYPB010000001.1:0-37847 GCA_964649265.1 Microcaldota archaeon | reverse complement strand
CCCTTATATTTCGTCTTGCCAAGTACATCCATACTATCACTTCTTCCTTCTCTTTCTCTTTAACTGTTTTACTTTCTTTGGTTTTGTTTTCTGCGTTTTAATTGCAGGGTAGTAACTTGTCAAAGTAAACGACAGCATTAAAAGGAATATGAATAGACCCCCCAAGATAGCTTTCAGAGAAAATGAAAGTATGAGGAACAGCAATGCAATTATGGCACCGAACCCGCCGTACCTTACTAGCTTCTTTTCAAACTCCGCCCTCTTCTTCTTGTGTTCAGAGATGCAACTGGAACAGACCACTAGGTTGTTGTTCTTTGCTACATTAAAAGCCTGTTTTATTTTCCTTATAATCTGTATTATGATATCCTCTGAAACCGGAGTCCCCGCCTTGGTTTTTCCACACACAATGCACTTTGTAGCCATAGAAATACCCATACATATCATGAGCCACTTATTTAAATAATTACTCGAGACTAGGAAAGTACAACTTGAGTTACTTCCCTGTTCTCCATACCGAGTTTAACAAAATCAGCTTTTGAGAATATATTAATAACTGATGAATCATCGATTCCTGCGTCCTTGAAAAAGGAGACTATATTTATTCTTGTTATACCGTACCGCTCCAGCAGAATGGCAAATTTTATTACATCCAGGTGCTTGTTGTTCTTGTCGAATAGGTCGCATATCTCCTCTATATGGGAATCATCTAGTCCGAAATCTCGGAGCTTTTGCTTCATTTCGTTTTTGTCTATCTTAAAGCTTTTCGCCATAAACTAACCTCATATCTGCGTTCCATCCTCGGATGATTTTGAGAATATCTTTATCACTGTTGCGTCGTCTATCCCGATGTCCTTTAGGAACGAGATTATGTTCATCTTTGCCAACCCATTGTGGAGAAGCATTCTAACAAAAAGAACCACATCCATATGTTTCTTGTTTTTGTCAAACATGTCTGTTAGTGAATCTATGCTGGAGTCCCCAACCCCAAATGAGCGTAGCTTCTGTATAAGGTCGTTCTTTTCGAACGAGTATGTTTTCGCAATATCCTTTTTGCTTCCCTCATATAATGATGCAAGGTCAATGAAATATTCGAGTAATGGCTCCTCTCCGTCGATTTTCTCAATAAGGAATGTTTCTGAGAATTTAACTGTCGTCTGGAAAGCCATATTGACTGCGCACTGTCCTACTCCGAACTTGCTTATCTCCCCGCGCATATAGTCGCTGAAATTTAGTGATGCTTGCAGATATGAAAGGTATGATTCGAACTTCACCCTAAGTATGAATGTTGTACCCACATTAGAGAAAATAGTTTCACTTATATCAGTCGGGTTCTGTGATGCCACTATGAGACCGAATTGGTATTTCCTGCCTTCCCTGACAATCATTATTGCATCACTGTGTTCATCCTTAGCGATCTTCCAGGCCTCATCGAGAACAACTATGAGCTTAAGGCCTTTTTCAGATGACCACCCTTCCTCCCTCATCTTCTCTTTAATGAACTGAAGCATTGAGAGACCTGCAAGGCCTCTGAAAACCTCATCTGGAAGCCCAGACATATCCAGATCAACCAATCCTGAACCAGTTACACTGTCCAGATCTATTGTGCTCTGTTCTGCAAAATAGTTCTCTCCTTCGCGCGTGAACTGCTTTATTCTGTATATTGCGTTCTCTAGTTCTGCCGGGAACTCATATGTGCCCTGCTTTAGCTTATCCTCCAATATTCTCTGAACATCCTTAAGAGTCGGTGGTATAAGCGGGTTTCCCAGAGGGTCTCTCTGCATCTTTTCAGACATATGAAACCCTGCCTGGATATAGGATTCCTCTATTGACTGTTCTGTCAGTCTTCTCTGCTCAGGGTATTGTCCTATATCTGTAAGTATCTGGAGACTTCTTACTACCTGCTTTACCCTGTCTATTGGCCTCATTCCTCCAAGGTCAAGAAGGTTTATGTATGCCCCTTTACCTAGGGAGATCACCTTTCCCCCTGCTTGCTTAACCCAGTCTTTGTATTCCCCCGCCCAGTCGATTATAAGCGCATTTGTGTTCCACACGAATGCAGCTCTTGTTAACAATGTCTTTACAAAGTAACTCTTACCAGAACCAGTTATGCCCACAATACATATATGCGGATTTGTAACTCTTTTAAAAGTCCAGCTGAAAGGCACATGGAATATCTTTGTCTTACCTATGTAAAGTGAATCCGAGGGATCATTCATCAGGTATTCTTCCGGTGGCTCGGGAGGTCTTACGAATATGTTTCTTCTTGAAAGATCCCTGTTATAGAGGTTAGAGATCTTTATCTTGGCTCCAAGGGCCATCTAAGTCACCGCTTCCTCCATCTCCTTCTGGCCAGGCGGTAAGAAGTATTCCCATTCAAAACATTTCCTCATCTCCTCTCCGCTCACCAGGTTTACCTCAGTGTTCAGTGCATTTGAAACAGTAGCTCTCAGTTCATTTGCCTGATTAAGTGCAGCTGCTATTGCTGCTTCCTTTGAGACTCCTTTTGCAGTAGTCATCATATAACAGACTGTACCCATTGGCTTTACTCCACTTGCTATCCTTGCAAGTTGGGAGTCCCACATGGAAACCTCTCTTTCAAATTTATCTATTCTAAGCACATCTGGCTCCGGTTTCTCTTTCTCTCTAGCAAGCCTCAACTGTGCCTCTGCCCTCTTTGTCTCTATCGTTTCCCTGTGTTTTGCCAGATCCTTGACATAGACCATCATTGAGAATTTAACTACGAAGCTCACAGAAGAGATCGCTCTTTCGAAATATTCAGAATAGAGTTGGTTCTCATCCATTGTTTTATCGGTAACGCTCTCATATATCCTGACATAAAGATAACAGGATGCATAGTAGGAACCACCAATCTTCTTTACTATTGCCTCTTGGCCAGGGGGGATCTCAAAGCTGTCTCTTATCTCAATTATCCTAAGCCCTTTGGTTACGAGTGGAATTACTATGTAACCATATTTGAATATTACAAATGAAGCGAAAACCAATATTGCTGCAAGTGGTGCTGTTACTATGTTGATGCTCGTGTTCATTGAGAGTAGAATACAGAAAACACCAAGGCCCATGGTTCCATACGCGTAATATTTTGTGCTTATCTCGGGCAACAGATCACCTGTAATGGTTATTGAAGTCTCTATTTAAAAAAGTAGTGGAAAAGACAAAAAAATAAAATGAACGGGAGGAAACCCGTTTAGCAGGTTATTCCTGATCCGCTTATAATGGACGTTCCTCCTATGGCAAACTGAGCGAATATCTCTACGAGATACTGTGCAGATGCTGCTATGATGAGTCCAATAACTCCTCCTACCAACATCGCTGTCGCCCAGACGGATGCTCTTGCCCTGGTCTCAGCTCCTAGAACCTGACCAATAGCATAGATACCTCCGGCAAGGATAAACATAAGCAACGCTACTATCGGTACCACTGCCTTTATGTTTGCGCAGATAGCAGTGAGCTGCACAACCATTGGGCTTGGACCGGCAATTACCAGGTTGCTCATTAACACTAACGCCAAAATAACGGACGTCCTGGTCAACCAAAACCGTCTCATCATCAGATCTACCTCCAGTTGAGTTTTTATATCTGACATTAGCGCTTAACCGGTTTATAAACCTTACCCTATTTTTGCTCATCGACTTTTTTCATTTTCCGAGAGAAATCTGATTATTTTTCTGCAGAAAACAGGGAGGTCCGCGGGTTTTCTCGAGGTTATAAGATTCCCATCTACAACCACTTCCTCATCAATCCACTCCGCTCCAGAATTTATCATGTCATCCTTTATGGCATCGTAACTTGTTGCCTTTTTTCCTTTCAATGTTCCTGCTGAAACAAGAAGAGACCCCCCGTGACATATTGATGCGATAAGTTTGTCTTTTTCATTTGCCTCCCTTACATAAGAAACAACTATCTTGTTTCTCCTTAAATGGTCAGGTGCCCATCCTCCGGGAATGACCACACAATCCGCATCAGGTGCTTCATCAATTGAAAAATCAACATCGATGGGATATCCATTCTTTCCAATGTATTTTCTCTTCTCAGGGGCAACAGAGTAGACATCTGCTCCCTCTTCCTTGAGCCTAAGGAATGGGTACCAAACCTCAAGGTCCTGATAACCATCATCAACAAGAACAACAACGGTTTTGCCCTTTAGTCCGGCCATTACACCACCCATAGAAAATGACAACCCAACCTATATAAACATTGGAAATTCAATATGTTTGAGGAACATGACAACTGTAAAGAAAACACTGCCATTTGCTGTGTTTATGATGATCCTTCTTCTTGCTGCTCTTTATCTTATACCTGATGCATCAGTAATAGGAATACAGATTACAACTGGTGCAGATAATTGCATTACGCTTAATGGTATAGAACAACATACGTGCTTTACAGAATTCGCTGTAAGGGAGAACAACAGGGATATCTGCAAAAGGATAGAGAACCCGTACTATATGGATAAGTGCTATTCTAGATTTGCAGAGAAAGGGGGTTGCGAAAAGATAACCACTCCTGATTTGAGGGGGGAGTGTTTCTCAGGACAAGCTATAGAACAATCAAATTACCAGGTATGCTTCCAAGCAGTTTTATCTGCAAATGATACTGTCGATGGAAGCAGTGACAGATGCTTTTTGCTTTATTCTCTAAAAAAGAAAGAGAATGTCTGTGAGAACATAATGAACTCAGAATTCGCAGGGAACTGTCTTTCCTATTTTGCAATAGAGAACGGAAACCCAAATATCTGTGAATCAGACTCAACTGATTCTAAAAACTCGTGCCTTCTCCAATATGCAATGTCCACAATGGAAATAGTAGTTTGTGATTCAATAACTGGATATCTTAGGGAGGACTGTTATTATCAGCTTGCAGTGCTTAGTTTGGATGAATCTCTCTGCCAGCATATAACAGACCAGGATCTTCTTGAAGCGTGTATCAGTGAAACAGGGTGAACGTTGTGCAACTTCTCTCTGTATCCGGTATTTACAAAGCATTTGACTCCCAGATAGTGCTTTCAGGAGTCTCGTTTTCAATAGATGATGGTGAGGTATTTGGCATACTTGGACCGAATGGTGCAGGCAAGACAACGCTTCTTAGGATAATAATGGACATAATAAAAGCAGATAAGGGGGAAGTCAATCTTTTCAACAAGAGGTTAGATGAAGAGCTGAAAAGACAAATAGGATATCTTCCTGAAGAAAGGGGGCTTTACAGGGGACTTAAGGTAATAGATTCACTTGTCTATTTTGGAACTCTTAAGGGGATGAGTAAAGAGGATGCTAGGAAAAGCGCTCTTAAGTGGTTAAAGAAGATAGGTATGGAAGCACATTCTGAAAAGAAGATAAACGAGCTATCAAAAGGAATGGCGCAGAAAATACAGTTCATTGTCTCATTGTTACATAACCCGTCACTTATTGTTCTTGATGAGCCTTTCTCAGGCTTAGACCCGGTTAATTCCAAACTAATAAAGGATCTTATTCTTGAATTAAAGGAGAGTGGAAAAACAATTGTTCTTTCAACCCACCAAATGGACCAGGTTGAGAAGATGTGCGACAGAGTATTGATGGTAAACAAAGGTTCTGTTGTTCTTTATGGCAGGATAGGGGAAGTGAAAGCTGAACATGGTGCTAATTCGATAACAGTTGAGTATCAGGGAAAACTGCCTGCAAAAATATCTGGGGTGGAGAAAATAGAGGATTATGGGAAATACGCAGAACTAAAATTGGCTAAGGCAACTGTTCCGGGGAATGTCCTTAAAACACTCGTAAGAAAGGGATTGGGTATAAGCAGGTTTGAAGTTGGTGGGCCTTCACTCAATGAGATATTCATAAGCCTGGTACAGGAGGAGAGCAGATGAACGCCCTGAAAATAGCATTGCATGAATACCTTGTGAATGTAAAGAGAAAGGAATTCCTGTTGATAACTCTGGGATTACCCGCACTTATGCTTGGCGTTGTATTCTTACAGACTGTTGTTATGGGGGATCTGACGGAGGGGGCAATGCGGGGCGATATTGGGTACGTTGATAAGACCGGTTTTTTCACTAACCTGGGTTCTCCGGAATCAATAAACCTAACTGAATACAAAGATGAAGAACAGGCAAAACAGGCACTTCTGAAAGGAAAGATTTCCCATTATTTTGTTATACCGGATAATTATATGATGTTCGGACAAGTTCAGGTTTATACTGATTCAAAGAACATTGCAAGCGGATTTTCGGATGAATGGCTGAAGGACTCTCTTAGAAAGACCATTCTTTCAGATCATGTTGAAGGCAATATTTATCTTAGGGCAATTGCCCCTGCAATAGTTGTTCCTGTTTTTCTGGATGAGACTGGGGCTGAAACACAGCCGAATCTCTTGAAACTGATAATCCCATATGCATTTGCTTTTGTTTTTGTAATGGCCGCATTCATGACCTCTGGCTTCCTTTTGCAGAGCATTGTTTCTGAAAAGGAGAACCGGGTGATAGAGATACTGCTTTCTTCGGTTTCCCCACTGGAGCTTATGGCTGGAAAGATAATCGGCCTTGGGGCAGTTGGATTAACCCAGGTGCTCATATGGGGAATTGCCGGGATCACTGTTCTCACCTCTGCATATTCAGTTATGCAGGATAGCATGCCTCTTCTTGGGGCATTTGAGGTACCATATATTACAATAGCACTCTCCGTCGTTTACTTTGTACTGGGATATCTGATATTCGCAAGTGTTTATGCAGGTGTTGGGGCAATCTCAACAACGCAGAGGGAAGGGCAGCAGGTTGCTGGAATGTTTGGGTTCATTGCAGCACTTCCACTAATGTTCTCAGCAGTAATAGTGAAAGAACCTAATTCAATTCTTGCCCAGGGACTTTCATTCTTTCCATTAACTGCACCAATTGTAATGTTAATAAGACTGTCATTAACTGACCTGCCCGCACTTGAGATAGGTGCAAGCATCGCTGTGCTTATTTCATTTGTCTTGCTATTCATGTGGCTTTCAGCAAAGGTCTTTAGAATCGGGCTTCTTATGTATGGAAAGAGGCCAAGTGTTGGGCAGATAATGCGATTACTGAGGGAAAGCTAATGTACTTAAAGGCCCAAATCCATAGTATATACGTGGTGAGGTAGTGTTTATCTTCCAGGTACAGGCTGAAAAAAAAGGAAAGAAAAAACCAACTTGTCTTCCATCTCACAAGGCTTCGGGAAACAGGTTAGCGGACAAAGGGATGGCTGGAAAAGTTGTTGTTAAAACACGGAATTTGGACGGTTACCAACAGGAAGATATCGATAAAGCAGTTAGGTCCTATTTGAATGGAGAGAACCATTGGCCACTTAGAGTGAGTTCAGGAATGAAATGCCATGGTGGAGCAAGAAGAGAAGTTGTTGTTGAGGGACCAAAAACAAAGCAATGGAAACCACGATCCCAGTCTAAGAATAAGGAACTTAGAACAGTTATAAGTGCAATAGTTCCAGATGAGATAGCCATTGGCAGAGAATATTATGATGATAAGACAAGCAGACATCTTGTTGAGATGGCAGATCTAAATTTCAAGGGCATGGAATCAAAAATAAAAGCAGCTTGGAATGAGATGACTGGCAGAACATTCTATGATTCACAGGGGTATGAGGTTAGATACTGGTTTGAATGGGCTAACACAGGATTGAACAGTGAAACAGGTGATGTTGTTCTTATTGGTAAGCCTAGAGTACTGGTAAGACAAAACACTGACCAGGAGGTGAACCCATTCACCAGCCATGCCACTGGGCTTAGGGCCCTAGAATATAATTTTGATGAAGAGAGGAAGATTGAAGCACTTAGAGAGCACCTTATGGAAAAGGGAATAGTCCTAATAACAGAAGAAAGTATTGTTGAAACACTTTTTGCACAAGAACAATCTAAGACAACAGCACAAACATCTGGTGAGCCGGGGAGTATTGGAAGTTCTGTTAATATCTTTGATTTATATCGCTATATCCCGGGAAATATGGAAAAAATAAGAAACTATATTCCTGAGGGCATGATTCCTTTGTTCCATGGTGAAATAAAAAACCGGATATTCGAGAGAAACAGTATACTCGCTGATGAGGCAAGAGAATCAATAGAGGAGTCCAGGGACCTCGCACATAGTGATTTCCTATTAAGAAGCATTGGGGCTGATAGCGAGGTACTTGACCTAATCAGAAATAAAAACTCATTCTTGTTTAGATTCTATTCGCAGGATCTGATGTATAGGGATGCTTACCAAAGGCATGAACAATTCATGGGCTTTAATTCTCAGAATATAGCTGATTTCCAGGATGAAAGTGGTAGAGAATATTTCACAACAACCGATGGAATTCCTTCTTTTCTTACTGAGGAGGCAAAATCAAAATTGATAGGGCTTTTGCCTGAGAACTGCTCAATCATACAAACAAAAAACTATGTTTTTGTGAACTCTGGAGGACAGGAGAGAAAGAGTGAATACGATGTCGTGGTTATTGCATACTCAAAGGAAGACGGAGAATACAGTGCAATAGACCCTTACCTTGGGATAAGAGGCAGGGGAAAGAGTGTTCAAAACGCAATGCAGGAGATGGTTGAGAACGGAGTTTATTTCGGCACAATGAAAGAGATAGGTACGTTTTACTACGAACATAATGGAAAAATAGAGTCCCTTCTTTCAGTTGATGAGAATTTCATGAAGGCCGCCAATTCCCTTATAGAAGAACATTGGTATCTGTTTATGCTTGGAAAATGGCCCATTGTCGCATATTGGGGATGGCAGGCAATAAAATCCATTTATGATGCCCATAAAGCAAACGAAGCATTTGGTTCAGATAATGAGAAAACAGAGGCAGCTGCTTGGGCTGCAGTATTCACAGTTGCGTTCGGGCTTGCATCTGCAAGATCCAAACCAGGGAAAATAGCCATATCAAGACTGCTTAACAAGAATCCAGAACTAGCTAAATTCGCTGATTTCTGCTATAAAGGAGTTATAGGAAAGGGAACACGGACAAGGTCTGTTAGACTGTCTAAATGGATTGAAGCAGGACATTCGGTAAATGTGAAGCTGCTTGCTCCTTCGGCTGGATTTAACAAATTATTCTGGATGGAAAACGGGGGCCTTGTTGCAGGACTTTATCTAAGTACTCACAACCAAGGGGAGAGACATGACAAAAGAAAAGCCCAGCCATACTTGGATTATTCCTATGCGCAGGAATTTGCAGGAGCACAGGAGATGACGGCAGATTACATGGCACATATGAAAAAGATATACGGCAATGAGGGCGCTGTGAAAAAAGCATACGAGGATATTTCATCATCCACTTATTGCTTTGGGGAAGAGTTAACCCAAGAGACTGCCAAGAGCATTGCATACGCTTATGGGCTTGAGGATATTCCGGATGATCGGGTTGTCCAGGGAGTGACAAAAAGACTGATTGCATACAGGGCAGAGACCGTTTCAGAGCTTATGGAAGAAGGAAAGTTCAACAGAATTGCAAGTGCTTTGGGAATGAGTGTTGATGATACAGTGGAGTTATACCTAAGGAAAGGAGGTCCTGCTGATTCCCCAGACCGGATAATAGAATTCTTTTCCAAGAGATACCGGGGAGTTAAATCCGATCTTCCATCAGTTGCAGGGGCACTTGCGAAAAGAAAGGAAGAGGAGATGTTTACAAAAACAGGCCAGCAAATTAAATTTGACACAAATATAATAGTTGAATCGTATAAGGACGGATGTTTTTCATTGAAGTGGTTAGGAGATAACACTGGTTTGAAAACAGCGAAGAGCAGGGGAATTCCTCCTGCCGTGGGAATTCTGAGACCTGAGATATAGATGGCGATTATTGGGGGTTGATTTGATGGGAAATCTTTCAGGAAATGTTCCAATCATGGGAAAAGAACTGGATAGACATCAGTACAAAATAGATTATGCAGAGTACATGGCATTCAGAACTTTAGTCCCAGGTAAGTTTGGTAAGTTCGGTATGGCACATGCAGTGAGTAACACAGTTACAGACATGGCAAGGGACCTCGGGATAGATGCAGGTAAGTTAGAAGTCGGAGTTGATGTTGGTGGAGCATTCCTTCTTATGTGGACCTCCAAACAGGAAGGAAAGGTTGCCCATTTTGTAGAGTTGATCATAGATAAAAACGCTGTGAAAACTGGGAAGGTTACAGAACATCAGGTTGACAGCATTATGAAAGCATTCAATAGGCTTTTAGCGAATGCAAAGAAACAGGCCAAAGCCTTTGAAGGGTTGCAAGAAATAGTATCTGAGAGTTGGAAAAAACCTTCTGGAAACTGGTCCCCAATGGTCGGCAGCAAACTTGACGATATGCTTAGAAGTACAGACGATGCAAAAACGGATTCAGAATTCATCGGAGAAGTATACAAAAAGAAAGGAAAAGGCAACAAGTTTGATGCTGAAGCATTTGTGGATGATCTGGAGAGGACAATAAAGAAGGACCCTGAATTAGCGCAGATCTACAATGAAACGCGCCTTAGAGGTGCACTGACTGGGATGAAGGGAAGGCTTTCAGGAATAAGCTTAAGTGGAGCATTCATTGATGACATAAAAAACATAGTTCATGAACACCTTAGAACAGCACTTGTTGATAAGGTTCCTGAAAAACTTTTCCAAGAAAGGGTTGGGAGAATAATACGCACTGCTTTAACTAGGGAGGGAGCAACTGTTGCTGAGGTTATTGCAAAACTTGATGCAGAGGTTGCAAACGGACTTGCTAAGGAGGGAATGATACCTGTAGAAACTATAGACGACGCTCTTCCGAAAACAAAGGGATTGGGAGAGAGAATAATGGCACAAAGAACTGTGGGAAACAGAATAAGCACATGGTTCAAGGGGAATTACAAGAAACTACTGATAATGGGCGCTGCGCTTGTTGCAGTAATTCTTTTAGACAAACGATCATCTGTAGGGCAGGTTGAGTCCAGTGGAAGACAACAGGCAGTACTTCCACTTTTCCAAAACTATGAAAGTAAATTCGACAAAATAATCAAGGACTATTGGGAAGAAGCAGATAAGAAAAATAAGGATATGGCCAGTAATCAAACAGTTCACAGTGTACGTGGAGTTATAGCGGATATTTGGGGACAGAATTCTCTTCAGGCAATTATTAAAGGAAATGAGGACACTTTCTTTGGCGGAACAACGAGGTTCAATGAATTGGTTGAAAGAGTTAGTAAAAAACTAGATGACCCATCCTTTATAAGGGCAGTTAAGGCACAGTATGCTGAGATGAAAAAACAGAATCCGGACCCCCAGGCAGAAGCAGTTTATGGGAAATATTACGATCCGGTTGCTTCTGCACTACTGCACTCAATTGCAGAGATTCAGGTTGAACACAGAGAGTACGGAATGTTTTCAGACATGAGTTCTTTTGATATAGAGGGAAAATTCACTTCAAACCTTCTCTTGGATTACAGAGGAAAGAACTATCAGGAGATGTTTAAGGGTTCTGAATTCTTCACCAGACTGATTAAACGGGAGACAGAACTGCAGGCAAGGGAGTTCATAAAGGACATGCCTCTGTACAACTCTGAGATAGATCTTGAGACCCTGGATCCATCAAGATATTCTCAGGAGAGGGATGCAATAAGCTCTATAGCAAGCAGGGCAGTTGACAGAGTAAATGATTCCTCATTTGTCTCTAAAGTGGAGGATATAAGTAAAGAATTGAATGCAGAAGCGAATAGAAAGCACGCAGCTGGAGAGATAACAACTGAGGAACTTGAAGAGATAACAGGTGAAATCAAAAGAAGATACAATCCAATGGCAGCTGCAGTGTACGTTGAATTAGCAGATGCATTATCCAAACCGCTTGGGCAGAACCATAATGCTTTGGAGATGTTCGGAAATTCCAGATTAAGGGATGTTGAAGAGCACTTTGTTGAGTACCTTATTCCAGAAGCCAGGGAAAGATTTGTTTCTTCTGAATATTACAAGTACCTACAGAATAGCCATGCGGAGGCAATAGCAAGTATGGAACAAACACTTAATGAAAACAATCCAACAATGTTGCCTTACCTGACAAATCTAGGGCTTACTGTTGAGGACCTCAAAACTGTCCAGGATGCTGTTGGGGGACCTGTTGAAAAGCAGGTTACCAGGGGATTTGGAAAGGGGGAGAGTAGAAACAAATCCCCATATACTGATTCGTTTCCCGAACCCCGTGAATTGACTCTTAACAAAGGGAAGACCGCCCTAATCTTCGGATGCAGGATAACAGATGAGGGAGGGGCAACGAGCAGACAGGTCGTTTTACCGTTCTCATTTCATGATCCCGAAAACCTTCATTCGGCTACAGGTAGAGAGTATCCGTTTCCTCCAGGAACCCCATTACTAAGGGCGATGGACATTGAAGGTGGAAAGGTATATCTTGAAACAGTAAATGAAGGAGACGAAAGAAAACACACCGTGAACGTTGGTGAGACCTTCAATGTTCTTGTTGTCCTTGATCAAAATGCAGGTACATGGAGCATGCACATGCAGAGGCAGAGTGAGGAATATAAGGAACTAGCAAAAGGAGAATTTGATGTTGAGAAATACGTTAAGGATGGGAAGTTGAATGCTGTTGTTGGTGGAGCCTATGCATCCAACAGGAACGGCAAATATCATAAGTTGGGAATCGAGATGCAGTGAAGTACTTAAACTTAAAAACACAAAATAAAAATGGGTGGTACGTATGTTTGTATTTCAGCTTGTTAGGGGGATTGAACCAAAATCCGAAAAGAAGAAAGGATTCGAAAATATAACTGATGGTACAACAAAGGTTGATTGGGACAGGCTTTTCTCTTCAGCAGGCTTGCCGCAAGAAACCATGGACAAACTAAAGGATATACTTGGTTATGACTCACTTCCAGATTCTAATGCTGTTGCACCTGACAGCACTGCTGAGGAATCAGTTCTTGATACAATACCTGTTCTGAATAAGGATGACAGTACTAATGTAGATGTTGACTCAACCCATGCGGACAGTGCTAGTTCAGCAGTGGATTCAATACCTGCTCCACTTGGAATGGCAAAGGAAATTTTTGTTGCTGTTGGTGAAGTTCCAAAGGAGATAAGCAGTGGTGTGGGAAATTCCGGGCCGTTCCCTCCCCCGAAACAGGAGATTGCATTAACTGAGGGAGTAACTGCAGTTAACTTCAGCTGCACAATCACAGATGAAGGAAAGGCAGAAACAAGGCAGCGCGCCTATGCGTTCTCATTATATGACCATAAACACCAGGTGGAAACAAAGAAAGGTTCATACAACTACCCGTTTCCAACAGGATTGCCGCATTTGAGAGCAGAGATTGAGGAGGGAAAAGTATACCTTGACACCGATGGTCAGAAATACGAAAGAGAACACTCTGTTGATATTGGTGAGACCTTCAATGTTCTTGTTGTCCTTGATCAAAATGCAGGTACATGGAGCATGCACATGCAGAGGCAGAGTGAGGAATATAAGGAACTAGCAAAAGGAGAATTTGATGTTGAGAAATACGTTAAGGATGGGAAGTTGAATGCTGTTGTTGGTGGCGTATACTCAACCAACAGCAAGGTGTACTACCCTGAAAAAAAGAAGGGCGAGAGCTTCAACAAGATAGGCATTGAAGTAAAAGCCCTATAATCTCCATTTTTTAGGAGAGCGAGCAAGTTCCCGGTGTGTTTTGGCATAGGTTCCTAGGGGTATCCCCTGCATCGTTGCCTCAACAGCCTGCCTTAGGGCAGTTGCACCTGCTTTTGTTCCGTCAGGGTGGCCATGGACTCCTCCTCCTGCTTGTATGACTATCTCGTTGCCGAAAATATTCATGAGCGCAGGGACATTCTCAGGTGCAAGCCCGCCAGAGCAAACAGAGAACAGCGGTTTGTGTTTTCCCCATTTCGAATTTATGCTGTTGTGTATTGCAAGAACCTCTTCCTTTTTTCCCTCCATCTTTCCAACAACTGTTCCTATGTGCAACTGATCTGCACCGCATAGTCTGGCCATCTTTGCTATTGGAAGCATGGCGATGCCATGTCTGGGGTAGCGCGCAAACGCAGCGTACATAGCCCTGTGTGCATGTATAAGCATTCCAAGGTTCTGTGATCGTATGAACTGAAGTGCGGAGAAACCTGCTGTTATTATGTCGATCATTATGCAATTGCTCCCTCTTTCCTTAACATACTCGGCTCTCTTAAGCATAACATCTGCAGGAGCAGTAATGTTAGGAGCATACATCTTCTTCTCCCCTGTCTCTGCCTCTGCTTTCTCCTTTGCTTTGAAAACAAGGTCGAATCTCTTTTCAAAAGGACAGAATTTTTGACTTGTTAGATTCTCATCATCTTTCACAAAATCAATTCCGCCAACCCATGCATCATGGGCTACCTTTGCCGTTTCCTTCGGGTTCAGACCGACCTTTGGTTTGACAATTGTCCCAATATGTGGTCTCCTGTTGTTATACGTCCCAAGCTCCTTTCTTACTTTATCCCTTCCGAACAGCGGACCGGGATATGAGTTTATGTATTTCTTCGGTAGCTCAAAATCAAGGAAGCGTATGTTCTTTACTCCTTTCATTCCAAATATGTTTCCTGCGACATCAGAAAGAAATTGGGGCATGTTGTTATCTTCGAAAAGATCAACAGGGTATGCGATCTTTATTATGTTCCCTTTTATGTGGTAAACCCTGGCTCCGAGGTTCTTTAGCACTCTATCCTTCATTGTGGCAATGGTTGTCCATGTGCCTATTGAGCTCTCTGCTCCAAGCTCCTCTCCTGCTTTTTTCATGTCAGCTGCTTCTACATAGAAAGTGCACAGCACATACTTCTCCGGGCCTGGTTTCTCTCCAAGTTTCAAGAATGCCATAATATCACAGTCAGTTTTTCGTTTATGCTCATTAATATGGTTTTCCAATAACCTTTTCTCTTTTTTTCTTTATTCTTTACCCATGATAACACTGTCTCATGGAGCAGGAGGAAGGAAAACGCAGATGCTCATAGAAGGGATAGCTAGGATGTTCAAGTACAGGAATTACAACTCGCTTGGTTTGGACGGGTATGATGATGGCAGTGCAATAAAATTTGGAAAAGAACATCTGGTTTTTACATCCGATTCATACACTGTTAACCCATTTTTCTTTAAAGGGGGGGACATTGGGAAACTTACAGCATGTGGCGTTATAAACGATCTTTCGGTTATGGGGGCAAAGCCGATTGCAATGCACAGCAATCTCCTTCTTGAAGAGGGTTTCAGTGAAAAAAACTTGGAGAGAATAATGCGCTCGTTGTCTCTGGTTCTTAGGAAAAACAGAGTCCATCTTCTAGGGGGAGATACGAAGGTGCTTGAGAGGGGGAAACTTGGAGGAATTGTTATCAGCGCTTTTGGCGTGGGGATTGCGAGTAGACTTGTTGTTGATTCTGGTTTGAAGGCAGGGGATTCTATCGTTGTATCTGGAACAATAGGAGAACATGAGATGGCCATATTCTCTGAAAGGGAGAAACTAGATTTCTCAGGGAATTTCATATCTGACTGTGCTCCGCTTTACGATATGATAAAACGTGCGCTTGTAACTGAGATACACTCAATGAAAGATATAACTAGGGGAGGACTCGCCGGGGCATTGAATGAACTAGCTGTAAAATCAAAGGCGAATATAAACATAGAGGAGAACATGGTGCCTGTAAGGGATTCTGTTAGGAATGCTTGCGAGGTTTTCGGTTTTGATCCACTTGCCCTTGCATGCGAAGGAAGAATTGTAATCGGGGTAAAAAAGAAGGATGCTGGGAAGCTGCTTAGAATACTGAGAAAAACAAAGAGTGGAAGGAATGCAAGTGTTATCGGAAGGGTTAGTAAGGGAACTGGAGAGGTAATAATGAATACGGAGTTTGGTGGGAGAAGACTCGTTCAAGTACCGGCCGGATCAACACTGCCAAGAATATGTTAGGCTTTCTTCTTTTTTGTTTTCTGTTCTGTTTTATTTTTTGGTTTTCTTAAATGGTCAATTGGGTAGAAAACAACGAATTCTCCCTCGAGTTTTCTCACATACCTAAAATGTGCAAGGAAGAATTCGAATACCTGTAACGAAGACCACACCATAAATGCAGAGAGTGCTATTAGGTAAATAATCGATGTGCAGAAAACAAAACTATTCGGTATGCTGTAAACACCGCAGGAGATTCCAGTCCATATTTGGAATATGGAGGAGATGTAAAGAAATACTGAAGAGAAGAGTGCTGCCTTAAGAACTTTTTCGGATATCTGTCTCCTTTCCTTTATTCTTGATATGAAATAGACAATCACATGGGAAGACAAGAAGATAAGTGAAACAGTAAAGAACGTATAGGGGTTCCTTAAGTTAAGGAAAAGGAGTGCCAATGAACCCGCGGAGAATGCATGTCCTGCCATCTTTCCATCGTAATATGAGACAAGAGAAACAAGTGAGTTAAGTATTGTGAGACCAAACAATATGAAAAGCGCTGGTTTTGGGCCTCCGGAGGACAGAACAAGATCCTTTGATATCATCCAATAAGCAAGCATTCCCAGTGATAGGTAGGCTGTTGATTTCATGTAAAGTTCTCTTACTGGTCTGATAAGGAAAGTCATTATGACTGCCAGAATAAATATTGCAATGTACATCGAACTATCTATTTCAATTGCATATGATGAGAAGAATGCGAAAAGAAGGCAGAATAAAAGAACGACATAAGGATTTCTCATAATGTTTTCCATGCAGTGAGATACTCTCTTCTTGTTTAAAAATATTTTCTATCTGTATTTGAGCGCGTTATGGCATGAACCTTCAACTGAAACCATACATGGTCCTATTGGTTTTTCTGGATCGCACCCCTTTCCAAAAAGAGGACATTCTGATGGCTTTGATTTTCCTTTTAGAACATCTGCACATTTACATCCTTTTGGCATTTCTGATTTCGATTCTCTTATTATTTTGAATTGTTTGGATGCATCATGCTCACGGAATTTCTTGAGTTTCATTCCGGTTTTACCTATAACTCCAAGGCCCCTCCAAAGAGCGTTCTCTTGACCGAATGCGTTGTTCATTAATTTCATTGCAATCGGATTTCCGCCTGGTTTTACAACTCGCAAGTATTCGTTTTGAACGCCCGGTTCCTTTCTCTTTAACATTCTTATGAGCATGAGTATTGAGAGCATTATATCAACTGGTTCGAAACCAGCTATTACCTGAGGTATTCTGTACTTTTCACTAAGTGGTTTGTATGCGTCCGAGCCAACAAGAGTGCTCACGTGGCCAGGACAGATGTATCCGTCTATTTTAACATCTCCTTGTTTTAGGAGGAACTCCATTGCTGGCAGAAACCACCTATGGCCATTGAGTATAAGCAGATTTTCAGGTGGGGAACTATGGAGGAATGCTGCTGTTGTCTGTGCTGTTGTCTCAAAACCAATTGCCACATGAACTACCGTTTTATCTGGGTTATCTGTTGCAATCTTCCCCGCATCAGATATGGAATAGACCACCCTTACGTCCGAGCCCTTTGCTTTTGCGTCAATAAGTGATCCTGATGAACATGGAACTCTGGCGAGATCCCCGTAGGTCGTGATAACTGAACCTTGCTCAGATATCTTTATTGCTGATTCTATTACTGAGGGGGGAGTTATACATACGGGACAGCCCGGACCGGACACAAGATTTATGTTTTTTGGGAGAAGTTTCCTTAAACCGAATCTCTCAACAGCTTGAGTGTGTGAACCGCAAACCTCCATCAGATTTGTTTCTGGGAGTCCTTTTGCGTGGGAATCTATGCTTGATTTAAGTTTCCTTATTATCGCAGGATCTTTGAAATTCAATAAATCCCCTCGAGCATGCGGAGAGTAATCTCAGCACTCTTCTTGTCTACTCTCTCTATTGCGAATCCGGTGTGCACTATTACATAGTCTCCTTTTGACACATTAACCAGGTCGAAACGGACCTTTTTCTTTATTCCACCGAAATCAACAATACCCTGCTTACCGGACACGGATATGACTTTCCCAGGATACGCTAGACACATTTAATCGCCTGGTAAAGGTTTTTATTACAAAAATATTAATTACTACCATATGGCCCATGAAATAGAAATAAGAGGCCTAGTTCAAGGAGTAGGATTCAGGCCTTTCGTGTATAGAACTGCAAACATGCTAGGGATACGAGGAACTGTCCAGAATGTCGGATTTGGAGTCCGTATTGTTGTGCACTGTAACGATAAACAGCTCCAGAAGCTTGTATCGTACATAGAGAACTCTTCTCCCCCATTGTCCAAGATAGATAGTGTAGATGTTAAGAAAATCAATGCAAAGGCTCCAAAGGGGTTCAGGATCATAATGTCTAGATCTTCCACTGATGTTCCTGAGATATCTCCCGATGTCTGCGTATGCACTGCTTGCGTAAATGAGATCAACAACAAGAAGGACAGGAGATACCTACATCCTTTCATAAACTGCACAGACTGCGGTCCGAGATTTACAATAATAAAGGACTCGCCCTATGACCGAGATAAAACAAGCATGGCCACCTTCAATATGTGTTCTGACTGTAAAAAGGAATACCTTGATCCAAATGACAGAAGGTTTCATGCACAACCGATTTCATGCAGGGTATGTGGCCCTAAGTACAAGCTTCAGACATTTGGAGGAAAAACACTTTCAAACCCAATAGAGAGAGCTGCAAAGGAGTTGAAAAACGGGGCAATAATAGCAATAAAGGGAATAGGCGGCTACCACCTTGCATGCAATGCACGGAAACATAACTCAGTTATGAGACTAAGAAGTGGAAAATACCGGGAGAACAAAGCATTCGCCATAATGGCGAGAGATATGAATGCAGCCCAGGAAGTAGCGAGAATATCTATCTATGAAAAAGAAGAGATGCTCTCCGCACGAAGACCTATAGCCATACTGAAAGAAAAGAAGAGGATAGATGGGATCGCTCCTGGATTGGATAGCGTGGGGATAATGCTTCCATATGCTCCAATACATTACCTTCTTTTCAAATTCTCAGGACTTAAGTTGATGGTGATGACAAGTGGAAACCAACAGAGTGAGCCAATAATAACCAAAAACGATGAAGCGTTCTCAAAATTAAAGGATATTGCAGATTATGTGCTTCTTCATGACCGGGATATTGTCTCCAATTGCGATGACTCAGTTGTTAAATTCATAGGAGACAGGATGACTATTCTAAGGTATTCAAGAGGCCTGGCACCTGGACCAATACCGATAAACACCAAAAAAAGCATAGCTGGGGTAGGTGCTGAACTCAATGCGAATTTCTGCGTTAGCAGGGGAGGAGTTGCTCATCTATCACAATTCATGGGAGATGTCGATACCTATGACTCATTTAATAATTTCAAGGGTAATTTCATGCGAACCCTCAATTGGCTCAGGTGTAAACCGGAAGTCATAGTCTCAGATCTTCACCCTGATTTCTTTACAACCCGGTTTGCAGAGGGCTATGATGCTGCACATGTTATGGTTCAGCACCACCTTGCCCATCTTTACTCAGTTATGGCGGAGCACAAGCTGAAAAAGGCACTTGGGATCATACTGGATGGATATGGGTATGGATCAGATGGAACTGCCTGGGGTGGAGAGCTTATGCATTCTGATGGAGTAAGACTTGGCAGAATCGAGAACTTCGAACTCATAGGGGGAGACATGGGTGCTAGGTTCCCTTACAGATCCCTTTATTCAATACTTAGGAACCAACTATCAGCAGAGGAGGCAGAAAAAGCCTTCAAGAAATTCAAGATGCCAGTGTCCATACTTGGAAGACAGTATGAAAGAAGGATAAATTGTGTTTCAACAAGCTCGTGTGGCAGGGTCCTGGATGCTGCTTCCTACTTGTTTGAGGGATGCTCTGAAAGGACATATGAAGGAGAGCCTGCACTGAGACTCGAGTCATTTGCATCATCAGCACCAACAAATCCAAAGCCAACCATGATTGATGTTGGCGGAGTTAATGTTCTTGAGATATCCAAACTGTTCGTAAAGCTTCTTAAAGAAAAAAACAAGAAGAAAGGGGCCCGTATGGTTCATGATTATATTGCAATTGGGTTCGCCAAAATGGCGGAGCAGGCATGTAAAAAGGAAGGGATCAATGACGTCTGCCTTAGCGGAGGAGTGATGTATAACAGGTACATTCCGCCCACAATAGAGAAATACCTTTCAAAAAAAGGAATAAATGTGTACCAAAACGAGAGGGTTCCTTGCGGAGACGGGGGACTGTCTCTAGGGCAAGTCTATTATGCAGCGATAAACTAACAGGAGAGAGATAAATGGATTTAACTTTTTTTGGATGTTGTGGAGAGGTTGGTAGAGCCGCTTTTCTACTTCGAGATAAAAAAGACCATCTGATGGTCGAGTGCGGAGTTAAAGTGGGGGAGGATGCTCCTCCTTTGATAAAAAAAGAGCACATCAAGAAAATAAAACACATTGCTGTGACACACTCACATCTTGACCACGTTGGGTATCTTCCCTTCTTTTTCATGAGAGGAGGCAACGCAAAGGTGTACTCAACAAGACCAACAAGAGACATGACGCAGCTCCTCCTGTCCGATTACCACAGAATAAACTTGATGAAAAAGCGAAAGAGTTTTTCAAACAAAGATATAGACAATGTTCTAAAGAACACGCAGATAGTAGAATATGAACAAAAAAGAAAGATAGGTAAACTGAGATTCTCATTCCATAATGCTGGCCATATACTGGGGAGCGGCATGGTTCTTGTGCGCGGAAGCAGGAGAGTGCTGTTTACGGGAGATGTAAACAACAGGGGCACCAGACTTCTTGATCCCGCAAGACAAGGCCTCAGGGCGCACACACTGGTTATGGAGAGCACATATGGGCTTAAGACTGATGTTGTACCTTCAATTAAAAAAGCATCTGCAGATCTCGCAAAAACAGTAACGCAGACCCTTAATAAGGGGGGGTTTGTGCTTATACCTTCCTTTGCCGTTGGGAGGGGGCAGGAGATACTGACCACGTTGGAGGCATACATGAGATCCGGAGCAATACCCAAAGCACCCATATATGTGGATGGGATGATACTGAAAGCCAATAAGATATACAGGCAGAATGCAATATATTGCAGAAAAGAGATCCAGATGAGAATATTGAACAGTGATGAGGATCCTTTCAGTAGTCCTCTTTTCAAAAGACCGAGAACGAAGATGAAAACAGAGGTTTTCGAGGAACCTGCAATCATAGTATCGACTTCAGGTATGCTTTCAGGCGGCCCTATATTGAGGTATCTGAAGGAGGTTGCAGGCGATCATAACAGTAAGATACTCCTTGTAGGCTATCAAGCGGAGGGGACAACTGGAAGAAAGCTCCTAAATGGAGACAGAAGCATTGAGATAGACGGAGATGACGTTGATGTTCGTCTTGGTGTGGAGAACATCTCCTTCTCAGCACACAGTGACCATCAAGGTCTTCTTCAACTTGCCAGTAGTGTTAATGGCCTTAAGAGAATATTTCTTATACATGGAGAAGAAAAGAAGCGTAAGGATCTTGCGAAAGCTCTCAAAAAATATGAAGTCATACTCCCAAAAAACGGGGAAACATATAAGCTCTGAAGGACACAGGTGAAAATATATATGTTATTTGAACCCATCTCTAGAAAGAGAGTGATACGATGAAGCTAGGCTTTGTCATAACATTTGTTTTTTCATATATGCTCTGGGTGTTTCTTAACCTTAGCTTAAGTCCAGATGTGCTTTTAATTGGGGTGCCTGTTGGGCTTGTTGTTGCTGCGCTTTGTTCAAGATTCCTAATAATGGATTTCAAAGCATCATATCTTTCCCCAATAAGACTTGTTTATTTTGTAAGGTATGTGGCTGAGTTTATTGCAAAGCTTGTAAAAGCTAATCTAAACATAATAAACATAATACTTGATCCTTCTCTGAAAATAAGACCTGGAGTTTTCAGGATACCTGTTGTTACGAAGTCAGATTTCGTTTTAACTGGAGTTTCCAATTCAATAACACTTACCCCGGGGACTATTACAGTAGATGCAGAGGAGGGTTTTGTTTATGTGCACCAGATGGATTCCAAAGAGATCGGGCAGGATAAGAGAAAGGAAGACATTGTCGGCGGGTTTGAGAGATATCTGAAGGGTGTTTTTGAATGATTTTTGGTGCTGTTGCAACTGTACTTGGTGCCCTGGGACTAGTGTTGCTTTATAGGGTTGTTAGGGGGCCAACTGTTGCAGACAGAATAGCTGCTGGAGACGCAATAGGCGTGCTTATTGCAAATTCATTAGCATTGATGTCTGTTGCATACTCCAGGTCATTCTACCTGGATGTCGCAATAGTTGTTGCTGTTTTGGGTTTCATAGGAACAGTTGTCATATCAAGAATGATGGAGAGTGGAAAGCTTTGATAAACGAGATATCCTTAGTTTCATTGTTTGTTGGAACTGCATTGTGCGGTATTGGGACAATGGGGATACTTAGGTTACCTGATTTCATGAACAGGCTTCATGCGGGGACAGTGATAACAACACTTGGTTCATTTTTCATTCTCCTGCCAGTTGCACTCTACAGTATAGAAACTGGAGACTCCAATTACCTGAAATCTGCGATAATACTTCTATTCTCCATTTGGATTGGGGGGGCGGTTGGATCGCATTCAATCTCAAGAGCAATGTTCAGTAAGGGCATGGCTCCAAGCAATCTAGTAAAGAATCAGATGGAGGAAGCACAATGATAGACATAATAGCTGGAACAACTGTTCTGATATCTTCTGCTTATGCAGTATGGACAAAGGACATGCTTTCTTCTGCAATAGCACTGGGAGTTGCCGGTTTTGCAGCAGCAATGTATTTCCTTGCATTGCAGGCACCGGATGTTGCTATTGCACAAGCTGCCGTCGGAGCAGGGGTGGTCCCACTGATACTTATAGTAACAATAACCAAAACACAGAGGAATGAGAAATGAGGAGTTCGAAAATAATTGTGATCGGAGCAATATCATGCTTTTTCATAGTGTGTATGATAATTGTTGGAATGGTTCTGCTTCCATCCTTTGGTTCCCCTGTTCTTGATTCAGGGAAGATAGTGCTTGATACAGGTGTAGACACAACAAAAGCAGCGAACATTGTCTGCTCAGTTGTTCTCGATATACGCGGTTATGATACTCTTGGGGAGGCAACTCTTCTGCTTGCCGCAGTTACTGGAGTTATAGTGATATTGGAAAAGAGGGAAGGAAATGATGAGCATAATAGTTAGGACAACTGCAAGGTTACTTGTTGTTTTCATAATGACCTATGGACTCTACATAATAGCCAATGGACACCTCACACCTGGAGGTGGTTTCCAGGGGGGAGTTATACTGGCATCCGGGATCATCCTCCTTCTGCTGGGTTATGGAAAAACAATTTCGGAGCTCTTCACCCAAGTAAGACTTGAACTTGCTGAGAACATAAGCTCAATAGTATACATTTCAGTTGCATTTATTGGGTTACTTGTTGGTGGAGAGTTTCTTCAGAACTCAGGGGTTTTCCCACTTGGTGAAACAGGAGGATTGATAAGTGCAGGATTCATGCCCCTTCTTAATGTTGCAATTGGAACAAAGGTTGCTGCTGGAATGGGAACAGTAGCTGTGCTTTTCATATCATTGATGTGGACTGAGGATAATGACAGGTGAAATAAACTTTGTATTGTGTGCCCTGATAATCGGGATAGGCCTATTCGGAGTATTGCTAAGAAGAAACATTCTGAAAATGATCATCTCTCTAGGGGTTATTGACACTGGAGTTTACATGTTCATAATAAGCAGAGGTTATGTTGATGGTTGTACTGCGCCCATAGAAGAAGTAGGGAGAGACGTAGGTTGCATGGTTGATCCAATACCGCAGGCACTTACACTTACATCAATTGTAATAGGCGCTTCTGTAATGGCGCTTGCACTTTCAATTGCAACGGGCATATACAAGGAAAAAAAGACATTGGAGGTGGAGTTTGTTGAGTGAGCTTCTTTCGACTCCAGTTATACCAATCGGTATTTACCTTATGGCAGCTTTCTCCATACCAATTATCTCAAGGTATTACGGAAAGGCAAGGTGGCCGTTTGCACTCATAATGAGTTTCCTATCGCTCTTGTTTATGGCGCTTTCCTATGAAAGTGCACAGAATCGCGTTGTGTATTGGTTGGGGGATTGGATACCCGTTTTCAACACACTTGCAGGGATAGGGCTTGTTCTTGATCCACTTTCGTGGGTTTTCGGGGCGCTTCTATGCTTGTTCTGTTTCCTATGTGTCCTGTACTCAAGAGAACATATGGCTGGAAAACATTCAACATTTTACTACTCGCTGGTGTTCCTTTCCTGCGCAGGTGGGTTGGGGGTGATACTTACCGGAGACCTTTTCAATCTGTTTGTATTCCTTGAGCTGTTTAACCTTGCCTCAATTGGGCTTGTGGCATACAACAGAAACCTCAGATCATTCAAAGCATCATTTAACTTCCTTGTGATGGCCTCAGTTGCAACTGCATTCATGTTAATAGGCATAACCATGCTCTATGGCGTAACGGGAACGCTTAACATGGCCCACATATCCTATAAACTTGGGGAATTGAGTGCACCAACAATTGCTGCACTTGTACTTCTCTTCGTAGGTATTGGGATTAAGACCTCTTTCTTCCCTTTGCATGCGTGGATGCCTGAGGCATACAGCGCAGCGCCCCATGGCGCAAGTATGATGCTTATTGGGATGAAGTATGGCACTGGCCTTTATGTTCTCATGCGGGTTCTTTCAGTTGTATTCGGTTTTGTTGGAACAAGCTGGTTCCTCATAGTAATAGGAATTCTTACAATGTTTGTTGGAGTTATGATGGCAATGGTTCAGACTGATTTCAAAAGGATGCTTTCCTACCATGCCGTAAGTCAGCTAGGTTACATGATTCTTGCACTTGGTCTTGGAACTGTACTGGGGATAACTGGTTCGATATTCCATGTAATAAACCATGTTTTCTACAAAGGGATGCTTTTCCTTGTTGCCGGCGCAGTTATATGGAGAACAAAGGAAACTGATGTAAATAGAATGGGTGGGCTTGCCAGGTACATGCCTTTGACTGCATTTGCATATGCAGTTGGCGCACTTTCCATAAGCGGAGTCCCTCCTTTCAATGGATTCGCAAGCAAATGGATAATATACAACGCAAGTTTTGCAATACATCCGATCATAACTGCATTGGCCCTTCTTGTAAGTGCATTGACCCTTGCCTCATTCCTTAAGGTCTTCCATGCTGTTTTCCTTGGAACTGGAAAGAGCGTTGTAAAGGAAGCGCCCCTGACAATGACTGCCCCCATGATACTTCTTTCACTTCTGTGTATATTCTTCGGTCTTTTCCCAGATGTTGCACTTGATCTTTTTGTTACACCTGCTGTCAGGGCCCTTATGAACCCAGAGCAATATGTTTCAGACGTACTGGAGGGAATTGTAAAATGATGAGAGAAATCGGGTATTGGGATGCAGTTGCATGGGTTTCCCTTTTCCTAGTGTTCTTCATTATCTCATATTTCTTCCTGGGTAAGAGAAGAAAAACGGAGAAAACAGATGAGTTCCTCTGTGGAGAGGAATTCGATTACAGTACTCCCGCACATAATTTCTTCTATGGATTCGAGAGTAGCCTTGGACCCATATTCAATGTTTGGAGGAGATTCCACTCGGAGGTAATAAACGAGTACGTCGCTTGGATTCTTGTGTTCGGGCTGTTTTCATTGATTATGTTTTCCTTAATGTTGATTCTGGAGGTCAATGTCGTATGAAACTTTTCTTTGATAGATCGCCCTGGGTTTATCACCTTAACACAGGTTCTTGTAATGGATGCGATATAGAGATTATAGCAGCACTCAGCCCTAGATACGATGCTGAAAGGGTAGGTGTGAAACTTGTTGGGTCCCCAAAACTCGCAGATGTACTTCTGGTAACTGGGCCAGTAACCAAACAGATGAAGAAGAGAGTGATCAACATCTATAACCAAGTTCCCTCCCCGAAAGCAGTTGTATGTGTAGGGGTATGCGGTTCAACTTCCGGGATATTCGATGGAGCATATAGTATTGAGGGCGGGGTCGACAAAGTAATCCCAGTAGATATATATGTTATTGGCTGCCCCCCAAGACCCGAGGCCATTGTACTGGGAATCCTGAAAGCAGCAAAGAAACTATCAGAGGGAAAAACAAATGAACGAAAATCAGAAAAGTAAACCGAGAGTTTTCGAATTGATTGGAGCAGATGAACTGCCTTCAAAGCTATCGGAGATAATATCTGGAGAGTACCATCTCTCTACAATAACTGGAATTGATACTGGCGAGAGGATCGAGCTTCTTTACCACTTTGAGCTTCCGGATAAGATATTGACGCTCCGGGTTCCCTTAGATAGGGATGACCCGTCCATTGAGACCATAACAAAGACCGTGCCTTCTGCAGTTCTTTATGAACGGGAGGTCCATGAGATGCTTGGAGTGGAGGTAAGAGACCACCCAAGACCTGTGAACACGATAATAGCTGATGATTACCAAGGGCCTCCGCCGCTTAGGAAGAGTGATAAACCATGACAACCATCGAAGCAAAAACAAAGTGCGGGATGAAAGTTCCCGTTGGGCCAATACACCCAGCTCTGGAGGAACCGGTGCACTTCATGTTCACGGTTGATGGAGAGAATATTGTTGAGGCAGATTTTAGGCTTGGTTATAACCACAGGGGAATCGAAAAGCTCATGGAAACAAAGGACTTCAATCAAGGGTCTTATCTAATAGAGCACATTTGTGGAATCTGTTCATATACTCACAGCTCATGCTATGTGCAGAATGTTGAGAAAATAGGGGAAATAGATGTTCCGAAGAGTGCACAATACATACGAACAATTGTTGGAGAGATGGAGAGGATACACAGCCACCTACTTTGGGCAGGCATAGCTGGCGAGGAGATAGGGCACAAATCCCTGTTCATGTACTCCTGGAAAGCAAGAGAACTTATAATGGACTCGCTTGAGGAGATAACTGGGAACAGGGTGAACCATGGTATAAACTGCATAGGTGGGGTCAGGTACGGAATACCCAAAGTGCACGCAGTGAACCTTGCAAAGAACCTATCCAAGCTTTTTGAAAGAGTGAAATACCTTGAGAAGGTTTTTCTTAATGATCCAATTGTTGAAAAGAGAGTAAGTGGGGTAGGAGTTCTTACAAAGAAAGAGGCTTATGACCTGGGAGCAGTAGGACCCACTGCCAGGGCATCAGGGATTACCATGGACGTAAGGAGAGACGACCCATATTTCGCATATTCTGATTTAGATTTTGAAGTAATAAAGTGGGATACATGCGATGTTCTGGGAAGAGCTGCTGTGAGGATACTTGAGCTTGGTGAGTCCATACGCATAATTGAACAGGCACTGAGAAACCTTCCTTCTGGGGATGTGAAAGTAAAGAATTGGAAGATACCTAAAGGGGAGGCAATAAGCAGAACAGAAGCACCTAGGGGAGAGGACATCCATTACCTTAGAACAAATGGATCCAACAAACCTGAGAGGTACAAGGTAAGGGCACCCACACTTGCAAATGTGCTTTCCGTCCCAGCAATGTTCAAAGAGGAGCACATTGCAGACATACCAATAATTGTTGCAAGTATAGATCCTTGCATTGGGTGCATGGACAGAGTAACATTTGTCGATGACCGGGGAAAAAGTAGGTATGTATCATTCAAAGAACTAAGAGGAATCAAAAAATGAATTTAATTGATCAATTGCTTGTTTCTGTTGCAATTCTGCTATTCTCTTTTATAATTGGCATACTGTTCCAGGGAATCCAGAGAAAGCTTGTTGCGAGATTTCAGAACAGAATAGGCCCACCCATACTCCAGCCACTTTTCGACATACTCAAACTTATTGAGAAAGAGTCTCTTGTCCCAAACAAAGCAATTGAGAGTGTCTTTGTTGCAGCACCACTTGTCTCCCTTTCAGCAATACTCACAGCTGCTCTACTTATTCCAATAGCAGGTATTTCCTACTGGGGTTTTGCAGGAGATATAATCGTACTGCTCTACGTAATAGTGCTTGCCAGTATTGGGGTGATACTAGGATCATCATCGTCTGGTTCCCCATTTGCCGCCGTGGGTGCATCCAGAGAGATAACCTTGATAATATCACTTGAGTTTCCAATGGCACTTGCCATACTTTCAGCTGCATTCATCTCTAGGAGCTTTTCACTTAATGCCATTTCGAACAACAGCTCATATCTACTCGTTTTAGGTGGATTCGTGTTCTTTGCGTGTATGATGGGGGAATTGGCAAGGGCGCCATTCCACATTGCAGAAGCTGAAACAGAGATTGTTGAGGGGATATACACTGAATATTCTGGAAGGCTTCTTGCGGCTTACAAGATAACTGAGACACTCAAGTTCTATATATTGCCGATGCTTTTTGCAGCACTGTTTGTCCCAATACCGAAGATTGGTGTTTTCGGAGAATTGGCACTTCAGTTGCTAATCGGATTCTCAGCAGTGGTACTTTCAGCAGTTGTTGAAGCTGTTTCAGGCAGGTTAAAGATACATCAGGCAGCTGGTTTCTACCTTAAGGGAGTTCTCTTCTTTGGGGTTATCCAGCTTCTCATAGCCGTGGTAGTATGAAATTAATACCAAAAATGCTTGGAGACGTCATAAGAAACATATTCCGTTATCCCTACACTGTTCCATACCCAAAAAAGAAAGTGACTCCTCCTGAACGGTTTAGAGGAATGATTGAGATAACTGATGCATGTATTGCTTGCGGAGCATGTGCTGTTGCCTGTCCTGCAAAATGCATAAAATTCGATAGGAAGTCCCTTGTCTATTGGCTTCCACACTGCATTTCCTGCGGCAGATGCGCAGACGTATGTCCGGTGGATGCAGTTAAATTTACACATGAGTATGAAGTTGCAAGAGAGGATAAGGAGCTGTATGCAAAGAAGATATATGAGATGGCCAAGTGCTCTGTTTGTGGAAAGGAATTCATGCCGCTTGTTCAGAAAAAACATATGATTGAAGTAAAGAACCTGAAACCTGAATTATTCGAGAAATGCCCTGCTTGTAAGATGGCGACTGCTCCCAAAAAACAAGAGGCCCCATATGAAAAGGAGCTGAAAGTAGAGGAGAAAACGCTTGAAACTGAGAAACCGGTTGAACCGGAAATAAAGGAAGAAATTGGAGAACCCAAAACTGAGACTAAAGAGGAGAAAGAAGAACCTGTAGGGGAACAAGAGAAAACACAGGAAGACACAAAAGAAGCGGAGAAAACAGAAGAGAAAGAAGAACCCCCAGTGGAAAAGGAGTATAGCGTAGAGGAATCTGAAAAGGAAACTCCAGAAAAGAAAGAGGAAAACGATGCTCGAGAAAAGGAGGAGGTTTCAGAAGAAAAAGAGGAACCGGAAGTAACTGATAATGAGAAGAAAGAAGACATAGATGAGATCGGTGATGGAAAAACAGAGGGTTCACAGGAGCAAGAGGATACGGATATACGTGAAGAAAGTGACGATCCAACACATGAGGACGTTTTCGGCGGGGTTGAACACATAAATGATGAACATGGGTTTGAGGATGCTCCTCCGTGGGTTAGAAGAGAGGAATAGATACTATGCACGAGATGCCATATGTAAAAGCTGCACTTTCCAAAGTTCTTGAGGCAGCAGGGGGGAGAAAGGTTAAGGTAATACGGCTAGAGCTTGGATCCAATGTATCAGACCTGCAGGAATTCAGAGAACTTTTCTTTATGCTTTCAGAAAGCACATCTGCCGGTAGTGCGAAGCTGGATATAAAGATGATGAAAACGTACTTGAAATGTCATGCATGTAAGAAACAGATGACAGCAGAGTACTCGCCGATAAGGTGTCCGAAGTGCGGTTCTCCAGATATAGAGACAAATGCCAATGAAGTAAAAGTTATAGACATAGAGGTTGAAGGTTAATTGGTGATGTTTTGGAAGTTGCTGGTCTTTGTGATATCTGCGGCAAACTAACTCCTAAATTCAGTTGTTCGATATGCGGCGCAAGGGTTTGCCCTGCTTGTTATAATCCTGAAGGAAAGGTTTGCAAGAACTGTGGGAAACGTTAGCTTATCTCTTCGAGTATTTTCCTACATTCTTCTGAACTCCTGTATCCTTCATGTTTACCTCCATCAATTACCATGGTTGGTGAAACACTAACTGAATATTGCTCTTTGAATGCATCTACAACGGAGTTTCTCACATTGACATCGAAATGGTAAATAACAGTTCTTTTCATTACCTCTGGCAATGAATTAAGAGCCTCATCCAAAGCTATCCCCTGGTCAGACGAAGGAGAGTAATTCTCATTAGAATAAAAATACAATACGGTAACGTGCTCTGAACCACATCCCTCATCCATTTCCTTTAGAAGAAGGTAATTCCTTGCCTGCATAAGTGAATAATCTGATTTAAGGCGCATAACCTCTGGATCGAATTTTCCAAGTTTCTTCTCAAGATAATCAAGGTTTTCCCCATATTGGATTGTATTTCTTGAGAGTTTCGAAAACTCCTTTTCAAGAACAGAACAGCTCATCTCACCTCTGTTCATCATTAGTGAAAGCACCTCAAGCGTATAGCTTTCTGTTCTCAGTTGTTCAAAGTCATCCCTCATCTGATTCTCTGCAGTATATCCCAGCTGCCAACCAAACAGGATTCCAACCAAGAATATCAAGGATGTTACGGCCAATGCAACAATATGTATTGGACTCAGTTTCCTCTCCATAATGGTTTAACACCTCTAACAGTGTTTGATATATGCTCTGCAAGAACCACGATCCAGAGCATAAGCATGATGTAAGAGATTACAAACAAAGATAAAAAGCTTCCCAGGAACCCGGATTCTTTAGTATTTCTTAATGTGTAGATAACGGCGATTGCATTTATTAGAAACACTGCTAGGAAAGCAATTCTTGTTGGTGTGAATTCAAGGTAAAGTAAAGAAGAGGGCATCATCTGAAAGGAAAATGAAAGGTCAAATGTTTTTGGAAAATATGCCCAAATGAGAGATATAACCGTAAAAATAAGCAGGACAAATGCCGTTGGAAGTACAAACAGACCAAAATCACCATACCTTGGACTGAAAAGTTCCTTGTGCTTCCATATGTTCTGGAGATATCCTAAATACCACCTTCTCCTTTGCTTGAAAAGATCCGCAGGGGTTTTTGGGACAGACGTATAAACATATGCATTTATTGAGTTCTCAATTCTTATGTCCGAAGATTGCATCCGCAGTGCAAACTCCTGGTCCTCAGTAAGTGTATGTTCATCGAAAAAACCTATTCTGGAGAACACCGATCTCCGATATATTGAGAGGGGACCGGGAGTTACGGAAATCCCATCTATGAAGCTCTGGAGTTTTTTTATGAATGCATTTATCAGATATTCGGATCTCTGCATTCTCTCAAGAATAGATTTAGGTTTCCATACCTTCATTGCAGAGGTAACAGAACCAACCTCTTTGTGTTTGAAATATCCCACCGTCCTTAGGAGAGCCTTTTTATCAACATATGAATCTGCATCAAGCACTGCAATTAGATCTGTTTTTGTCTTTTTTATTGCCCGATTCAAGGAGTTTGCTTTACCCGTATTCTTTTTATCCAACAGCTGAACCTTGTATTTTCTTGCAACATGAGCCGTCTTATCGGTTGAACCATCATTCACAACCAGTATTTTCAGTTTGTTTTTTGGGTATTCCAAAGAGAGTGCTGAACTTATTGTCTTGCCTATTGTTTTCTCCTCGTTGTATGCTTGGATGATTATTGTTATCGAAGGGAAATCCTTTGGTTTTGGGTCTTCCATTTCCTCTGATTTCGAAAGGTAGAGGAGAAAATAGAACACTGTAGTGTAAAGTGCAAGGAACGCTAGAATATACTCAATCATAATTCTATATTTTCAAAAAGCTTTTTATTCAGGATGTCGAATCTAATAGTATGGACAGATACGGGCCAGAAAAGATACTTCAGATATACCAGCCCGCAACTGGAAGTTTGGGCATACTTATTGTTGATAATACTGCATTCGGGCCCGGGCTTGGCGGCATATATCTCTCAGAAAATGTAACAGTTGAAACTGCTTTCGAGAAAGCAAGAACACACACAATAATGAATGCCCTGCACGATGTCCCGTTCGGAGGCGCATGCGCATACATAACAAAAAGAGGAGACACGCGCCTGGATCTCCAGGAATTCGCTGCTGGGATAATCCCATATGCAAACAAGATATTCATAGCTCAGCCAGGAGAGGGATTAACTGAGGAACTAATGGAGGTATATGCATACTCCTGTGGAGATGTTAGGGGGGCAGTTGGAAAACCATCTTCTCTGAAAGGCATACCTTTCCAGGCAGGACAGGTTGGATTGGGAATTGCTCACTGTACAATACAGGCACTTAATGCAAGGAAAATAGAAAAACCAAAAGTGATGCTTTTTGGTTTGGGAATAGATGCTGGTTTTGCTGGGAGAGTGCTTGAGAGAAACGGAGTTAGTATTGTAGGCGCAGTTGATTCTGATGGAGGGACTGTCAATTCTGATGGATTGGATTTCAATTCATTGTCAAAGATGTTGAGGGATGGAGGAAGGGCTGACGCGTTCAATGGGGGAACGCCTGTTTCATTTGAGCAGGCATTATCTGAAAAGTTCGATGTAATGATAGCTACTGAACACTTAACAAAAAAGCTCATTGGAAATGTAAGACCTAGAATTGTTATTGAGGGAAAAATGGGTGCGGTTTATGGCATAGAGCAACAGCTCGAGTTAGATGGCGTAACAGTTATACCGGATATACTTGCATGTGGAGGAATGAGCATAAGTTCCCATATTGAGTACATTGGCGGAAATCTCACGGATATGACTGAAGTTATATCTCATTCTATGCAGAGAACTGCATTTGACACAATTGAAAGATCTGGGACAAGCGTAAGAACAGGTGCAACAAACATAGCAATGGAGAAAATCGAGCATAAGATGAGGGAAAACAGTTCTGATCTAACCTCATGGCAAAAGATCATAGCCGCTGACTAGTTACTTAGGTGGATTCATAATTATGTATTTCAGAACTGGTTTTTGTAGTGTGTTTATCTCAGCAGGAGTTGAATTAAGTCTCTCTGTTTCATTAATATCTTCCTCAGTCATCTTTAGTGCTCTTGTGCTAAGAGGCTTATCTGATGCATAATATATATCAGAAGGCTCGTCTTTTAGATAGTAGACATACTTGAAAGTTGTCTCAAGTGTTTCATATATTATGGGCCTGCCCCCCTCGAAATTATAACCATAAATAGAAAGGATTCCTCCTTCATTCAAGGATGCTTTCATAAGTTGGAAATACTCCTTTGTATAGAGTGGAGACGAATGTATGACTGCAGGATTCTGTATGTCCATTACTATTGCATCATATTTCTTTGTGCTAACCAACAAATAATGGGCAGCATCATCAAGGTATATTGTTGTTCTGTTGTCTTTTATTGGGGAGTACCCTTTGCGCCAGAAGCAGGAGGATGAAACACTTGGCACCACTGGGTTTATCTCGACAACATCGACCTCCTTCACTTTGTCCAAGAGAAGTATGCCCTGTAATGTAAATCCGCAGCCCAAACCTATGTTCATGACAGTGCTATTATCCGCTAGAAGATTTGCGGTATTTGCACCTAGATTGTATTCCACTGGCATTCCGGTCCCGCATTGTATCGCACGGCCTATCCAGAGAAATGTATTTTCTTCAGCAGTAGTAATAAACACAAGTCCATAGGGGGAGTTCTCGCTTAAGAGAATATCCGCATTTGGATCAACTGATGGTTTTATTTTCGACACATGGGTTCCATCGCAAGGATGGATTTGGATTTTTGATTTGTTAAATGGTTTAAGGTTAGCTTTGCCCTCTATTGAAAACTTCTGCTCGCGGGGGGAAAGGAAAATCACGGCAGTCATAACTGCAATTATGAGGAGAACAGACGAAACAAATAGAATGTGCTTTTTCTTAGCGGCAAGTGCGGATGCCAGAAAATTTAGCCCGGAGCACACTGCTGAAGTTGCCATTACCCCAATCGATGGAAACAGAAGAAACCCCGTTATCAAAACCCCTGCAACTGCCCCGAGAACATCAACTGCATATATTGTTCCAAACAGCCTTCTTTTCTTACTTCCCATGTACTCATCCACAATTGCTGCAAAAGAAGAACCGAAAAAGAATGATGGCAGGAGCAGGAGAAGCGTTCCCAAAGCAACCCTTGGTACGAATGAGTTCTCATTTCCCATATTATACAAGTAAGCTGTCAACGCGGGGATATGGAAGAATATTGCTGAGAGTAAGAGAACAGATATTCCTGCACCCATCTGTAGCAATGAAAACAGATGTTGGCTGTCTTTGAACCTGGGAGTTATTTTGGAGGTGAATAATGCTCCTGTAAACAGTCCGAAGAGGAATATTGCAAGCACAACTGCAACTGTCTGCCCGCTTTCAGGGAAAAAGAAGAACAGTATCTCAGTTGACGCCAATTCGTAAACAAGGGAAGAGGCACCAGCTATGAGAACTACAAATAACAATAAAGCGGATTGCATGGAAGTTTTTTGGAGAGAAAGTATAAAATATTTATTAAGAAAGAACTGTAGTAAGTGATTCGATGGGAGAAGCGATGAGTGCAATAGGAAAGCTGCTGTTGAGCATGGTTGCTGCAACAATAATCTCCTGGGGGGTGTACAACTCATTCCAGGTTTTCAATCTAAATGAGATTGTTGGTTTTGCCTACGCTGCCGAGGTTGGTGCATTCTTTGTTGGCTTCTTCTCACTTGTTCTCATCTACCTTCTTTTCATGAAATTAAAGAACCAGCTCTAAAGCTTCTTTATCTCTATCTCAAGTTTCCTAAGTTTCGTGTCATATTTTCTTGAGAGCTTTTCAAATGTGAGTTTGTCCATGGACTTATCCACAAAATACTCCTGTTGAATTCTTTTCTGATCTTCCATTACCTGCTCCTTTTTCTTCAAAATTTCAGATCTCTTTCTTCCTTTTGCTATCTTATTGGCGGAGTATGAGAGTACGCTGAACAACAGCAGTATCACAACAATAAGATGAACCCAGTACCTATCCAGATAATATTGGAGTGAGTATCCCTCAACTTTGAGAACAGTCTGCTTAAGGCCGACATTTCCAAATGGATCCCTTCCGAACACAAGGAGAGGCACGTTCCCCTGTTGCATTGGTTCTATTTTTATTGAACCGGAGTAAACCCCAGGTTCTATCTGTTTCAGGGTGAGTGATTGGTTGGATAGGCGGGTTATCATAACAATGTTATCTGCCACCTCATCATTCCCATATGCTGCACTTACTTTTATTGGGAAAGTATCTCCTATTGATAATTGAGTGCTTGTAGGCTCAAGGATATCGAGACGTATTGGTATCTCAGTTATTCCTATTGTTATGGTGGCTGCCCCGCCATAGAGTGCATCATTAACCACTTTGTAAGCCCTGGTTTGCATCTCCCAAACACCCGAAGGAGCATCAAGACCTATGATATATGAACCCACATATATTCCCTCGCCTAGTTCCTCTAGTACTATTATCTCTCTTCCAGGTCCATAGGTCTTTACAGTCGCATCTGTTATTGCCTGACCGAATCGGGTTAATTTCACGGTTATCTGAACGTCCTGTCCTTTCATGTACGCTGCTGTTTCCGGGCTTAGGTATTCTACAGTTATAAGCTCTTCTGGCTCGGGTTCGAGAACAGTCAGTGTCCTTGTTACAAGCTTGGTGTTGTTCTCATCATCAACTGCTGTTGCTATAATCTGCCAGATGTCAGCTGGGTCCAGGAATGATGTGTGATATAGGAATGAGAATGTGTCGGTGGACTTTATTGATCTCTCAGCTATTATCCTTCCAGGCCCTGTCTTTATGTCCAGTTGTATTTCATACTCTTCTCCTTCTCCAACACTTCCGGTTATTTCGATTGTGTCCCCAAGTTCTATTGTCGTCTTGTCCAGGTTCATATCTATGTCAATCCTGTCTGCCACAGTTATTATCGCAGATCTCTTTCCTTTTGCTTCCTTGAGCGATGCATCTATGTTTATTATCTGTGGGCCATATATGACCCATCCACCTATATTAACTGAATTACCGTAAACTCCATCCCCTGCCAATCCGTCCCCGTGCAGACCATCGTCATAAAGCATGACTGTCCCAAAGAATCCTGAAGCCTGAACCTGCGCTCCGTAAACTGGGTTAAGTTCAGATATAATCTTTGCCAATATTACCAGGTCTCCTCCTCTCTCATATGTATCTCCGAAACCAGGTGAGAGTACCCTTATCTCAAGTATTGATGGAGGACAGTCTTCAGGGCATTCTATGAATGTCTCTCCTTCTTCACAGACCTTATTTCCACAGCAATTAGGTATTATAAGGCAGCTGCACCCATCTGGCATGCACTGGTAGTATGAGCACTTTCCATCGCATTCTCCTGTACATGCTCCGCAGTCATTTGGACAATTGCATTTGTCCTCATCAAGATCGCATACCCCATCCCCACATGAAAGAAGACAGTCACTTGGACATGTTTCAGTTGATTCTCCGCTAGAAACCTCGCATATGTTGTTCCCGCAACAGCCCATCTTCAGTATCTCGGTGCATTCCCCAAGCACACAGCCATATTCCTGGCATTGCTTTCCTGGCACATCTCCCTGGCATGAGGAAGAGCACGGAGTGCAGTCTGAATCGGTTTCATCTGAGCACCCAGTTGGACAGCACCCGTCACCATCTTGGCACACTGATATTGGGTTGTTCTGGCATATTGCAGAGCAGCCTGTTCCTCCTGGGCAGAGGTCAGATGTACATGGGTCCCCATCGTCGCAATCTGAGTTTGAGGAACAGTTCTGTAAGCATGACCCTCCGCAGCATATTCCCGCTGTACACGGATTCCCATCTACAACAGCACCTGATGAATCACAGTCAGGATCTGTTCCAAAACACAATACATCCTCACATACACCATCGCATTCTCCACACGTTGGAGTGCATGAGATCACGTTGAATTGCGTTGTTGCTGGGTTATAACCAACTAGTGTTGCCTGGATCTCATACTGTGCTATGCGCTGTGGGACGAATGTAAACTGTCCTGAGAAGTCTGCTGAACCAGCTGTCTCCAATTGCCAGCTTCCATCATAGTAGATAACACGAATATTCGCTCCACCAGCTGAACCGATTGTGCTTGAAACGGATATTGTAACTGTTTCGTTGAAGCAGTTCCCGGTTATTGAAAGTACTAGAGACGGGGTTGTCGGGCCTGGACCTCCGTTTGGATCAGACACTATTGTGACACTACTGTTAACAGTTGTACCATTAACAGCTCCATCGAACGGAGTAACCTGGCATGTCCACACATCTCCAAGTGTTGTGTTCCCAGAAGTAAGTAAGAATGTAGTTGCATTGGTGTAAGTCGAGGTTATGTTTGTTGTTCCATTCCACCAGACATAAGTGTAATTAATGCTATCTCCATCTGGGTCTGAGCCCGAGGCTGTGCATAGAAGGTTGTTTGCAGGGTATGGTTGCGGTGTTATTGAAACTGAAACAGATGGTGCTGTGTTAACTATTGTAACCTGTGTTGAGAAGTTCTCAGGCGACTGCCTTGGGCTGTAACCGCTGTCATAACTTACCTGCGAACAGTTTATTGTATCTCCCCTGTCTCCCTGGCTTGGCTGGCTTAGGACGAGTGTCTGGGATGTTGCACCAGGTATTGGAGCGCCATTCAGGAACCACCTCCACTGCCTTGTTCCCTCTGAATCTCCATCTTCATCAGAATAACTTCCATTATTACATAGTAGAGTATCAAGTGTTCCGGGAGTAGTGTCATTTATTGTTGGGGAAGTTATGTATGGTGCTGTG